>JAITWR010000122.1 GCA_031285165.1 Novosphingobium sp. | reverse complement strand
GCGCCGCGATCTTCCCCGCATCCTTGTCAACACAGGTCACATCATGCCCGAAATCCGAAAAACAGGCCCCCGATACCAGACCGACATAGCCCGCTCCGATCATCGTAATACGCATTTTGAAAGAACCACCTTATCCATTGCTGCCTGCCGGGCGAGGCCGCCCCGGCCCTAAAGCAAACTGCGTGATTTGTGAATCGCGAGAGTTTGCTTCAGGCTTTTGTTGCCGCATCGTTTTTGCGCACGATGCCCTGATAGCAGCCCTTGAGGGAAATCCTGCACGGGTGCGCGCCTTTCCCGCATTTTGTCTCGCCCGCATTTTGTCTCGACAGCGCAACAGCGTCGGGGCCATGGGGCGGGTATGATCAAAGACGGGAAAAGACTGACGCGCCGCCGCTTCTACAAGGCCGAACAGGAAGCCTCGTTCGTCGAAGCGAAACGCAACGCCACGCCGCAAACGCAGAGCCCATCCTATCGGCTGGCCTTTACCGACACCGAATTTCTGCTGCGCGAGGAATTGCGCCCGGTACGCTTCCAGCTTGAGCTGCTGAAAACCTCGATGCTGCTCGAGGAAGCCGGGATCGGCTCGACTCTGGTGATCTATGGCTCGGCGCGCATCCCTTCGCCCGAGCATTGCGAGGCGATGCGCGCGACCGCCACCACGCCCGAACGCAAGGCGGTGGCCGAGCGGCTGATCGCCAAGGCGAAATACTATGACGAGGCGCGCAGGCTGGCCGGCAAGGCGAGCCGCTGCGGAGTGGTCGAGAACGGAATGCGCCAGTTCGTCGTCTGTTCGGGCGGCGGGCCGTCGATCATGGAAGCGGCGAACCGCGGCGCGGCAGAAGCCGGAGCGGATTCGATCGGCCTCAATATCGTGCTGCCGCACGAGCAGGAGCCGAACCCCTACGTGACACCGGACCTGTCCTTCCAGTTCCACTATTTCGCGCTGAGAAAGCTGCATTTCCTGCTGCACGCGCGCGCGGTCGCGGTGTTCCCCGGCGGCTTCGGCACGCTCGACGAGCTGTTCGAGCTGCTGACGCTGATCCAGACCGGCAAGATGAAGCCGATCCCGGTCCTGCTGTTCGGCAGCGATTTCTGGGACCGCGTGGTGAATTTCGACGCCATGGCCGAGGAAGGGGTGATCAACCCCAACGACACCGACCTGTTCCACCGGGTCGAGACGGCGGACGAAGCCTGGGCCAGAATCGTCGCATTCTACGATCTGGATTGCTGAGGAAAAAAAGGGGGAGGGGAGGATCTTCAGCGCACGGCCTGATGGCCGAGCGGGCCGCGGCCGCGGCCGAAGCGCGGAGCGGCGGCAAGGGCCGCGCGGACGAACTGGCGGGCTTCGCCGACCGCGTCCTCCAGCGCCAGCCCCTTGCCGAGCAGCGTTGCGATCGCGCTGGCCAGGGTGCAGCCGGTGCCGTGGTCGTGGCGCGTGACGATGCGCGCGGCCTGCCAGGCCACCGTTTCCTGCCCCGGCACGACCAGACGATCCTCGACGACAGCGCCCCCGGCATCGCCGCCCTTGGCGAGAAAGGCGATGCCGCGCGCCGCCAGCGCCGCATCGCCGCCAAGCGCGGCAAGCTCGGCGACATTGGGCGTGGTCAGCGTGGCCAGGGCCATCAGCCGTTCGAAGCCCGTGATCGTCGCGGCGTCGGCCAGCATCGCGCCGCTGCTGGCGGTCATTACCGGATCGAACACCACCGGCACGCCGATCCCGTCCAGCCGTTCGGCCACCGCCGCGGCGATCGCCGGCGTGCCCAGCATGCCGATCTTCACCGCATCGACACCGATATCGCCGATACAGGCATCGATCTGCGCAGCGACCATCCGGGGCGAAAGCGCCTCGATCGCCGTCACGCCGAGCGTATTCTGCGCGGTGATCGCGGTGATCGCGGTCATGGCATAGCCGCCAAGCATGGTGATCGTCCTGATATCGGCCTGGATGCCGGCCCCGCCCGAGCTGTCCGAACCGGCGATCGACAGGACACGCACCGGCCCGCCGGCAAGGGCTTCGCTCATGCCCATCGGCATCAGGCCGCCGCCTCGGCCACCGCAGCGCAGATCGCGTCCACAGCGGCCGCCACCGCGCCCGCATCGTCGCCTTCGGCCATGACGCGGATGACCGGCTCGGTGCCCGAGGGGCGGATCACCAGCCGGCCCCTGCCCGCAAGCGACGCCTCGGCATCGGCGATCACCGCTTTCACGCGCGCGTTCTCCAGCGGCCCTTGCGGGTTCGCCGGCGGGCCGCCGGCAAAGCGGACGTTCCTGAGAAGCTGCGGCACGGGATCGAACAGGTGCAGCAGTTCGCTGGCGCGCTTGCCCGAACGGACCAGCGCGGCCAGCACCTGTAGCGCCGCGATCGTGCCGTCGCCGGTGGTCGCATGGTCGAGCAGGATCATATGGCCCGACTGTTCGCCGCCGACATTGCAGCCGCGCGCGCGCATCGTTTCGAGCACATGGCGGTCGCCCACCCTGGCGCGTACCAGTTCCAGCCCCTTGCCGCCGAGATAGCGTTCGAGCCCGAGGTTCGACATGACCGTGGCGACCACGCCGCCGCCGGTCAGCCGGCCCTGCATGGCCCATTCGCTGCCGATCAGCGCCATGATCTGATCGCCGTCCACCGTCCGGCCTTTCTCGTCGACGACGATCAGCCGGTCGGCGTCGCCGTCGAGCGCGATGCCGATGTCGGCGCCGCCGGCGATGACCCTTTCCCTGACCGGATCGAGATGAGTCGAGCCGACCTTGTCGTTGATGTTCCTGCCGTTGGGCTCGACCCCGATCGCCTCGACCTCGGCCCCCAGCTCCCACAGCGCCAGAGGGGCCACCTGATAGGCCGCGCCATTGGCGCAATCGACGACGATCCTGAGCCCGTCGAGCCGGATGTCGTGCGGCAGCGAGCCCTTGACCGCGTGAATGTAGCGGCCGCGCGCATCGTCGATGCGGCGGGCGCGGCCGATGTCTTCCGCCGGGGCAAGCTCCTGATCCTCGCCGAGCATCGCCTCGATGGCAAGCTCGTCCTCGTCCGACAGCTTGAAGCCGTCGGGGCCGAACAGCTTGATGCCGTTGTCCTCATAGGGATTGTGGCTGGCCGAAATCATCACGCCGACATCGGCGCGCAGCTCACGCGTGAGCAGGGCGATCGCAGGCGTCGGCAGCGGTCCGAGCAGCACCACGTCCATGCCGACGCTGGTGAAGCCCGCGACCATCGCATTTTCCAGCATGTAGCCCGACAGCCGCGTGTCCTTGCCGATGACGACGCGATGCCGATGCGCGCCGCGCAGGAAACGGCGGCCGGCCGCCTGGCCGACTTTCATCGCCACCGCCGCGGTCATCACCCCCGCGTTGGTCCGCCCGCGGATGCCGTCGGTGCCGAAATAGTTCTTTCCCATAATCGATCCTGCCCGGATTGTGAGGCCCTGCCCGCCCGCCATGCCGCAAAGCAAGGCAAACGGCACCCGGATACAGGCATGGTAAACAGAAATTTTTCCGGCGCACGCCCGGTTGCTGGCCCGGCGCCGTCATCGCCGGGTGTTCAGGCGGCGTGATCGTGGTCTTCGGCCTTGATCATATGGTTGCGCAGAACCCGGTTCATTTCCGTCTGATAGCCGCGCTCGGTGTGCTTCTTGAACCAGGCGAGCACGTCCATATCCAGCCGGAGCGTCACTGTCTTTTTCAGGGGGCGGTAGCAGTCCGGGCGGCGGGCGTGCTGCCAGGATTCGGCCGGCGCTTCGGGGATATCCCGCGTGTCGATCCGTTCATCCGGCATTGCCGCCAGTTCGGCCGCCTGCCGTTGCAGATCGGAGCCAAGTTTCGTTTTCATAGCGTCTCCTTTCGTGCGGGGTCGCCTTACGGGCGCCGATGATCCTGACACGTTCGGCCTTCACCCCGCCGACCAGGTTGGTGTTGCCCTTGACCGCGATGTCGAACCAGCCCTCACCGGCGTAGATGCCGGCCTGCTCATTGACACTGGCAAACTCGCCGTTCTGCTTGCCTTTCCCAAGATTGACGCTGCCGGACACCTGACCCGACATCGACACCGAGACATTCACCCCGGCGCTCTTGTTGCTCGACGCAAATTCGGACGTGTCCTGCCGGCTGGTGATGTCGAGCCCGCCGACATCGGCCTCAACACGGCGGGCGACGATCTGCCCGCCGTCGAGCGTCAGCGTACCGGGGGTCTCGACCTGTGCGAGATTGCCGGCCGAAAGGCTCCCCTCGACATTGGTGACATCGGTTCCGGCATATTGCCCTTTGGAGGCAGCCGAAACCCAAGGAGAGACAATTGGTTGCACCATGTGTGCCCTCGAACCTGCTGGATCTGAGCAATTGCATCAATCATTATTCAGAAAAGCTTTTAGGGGCAGGGTAACCTTTGGAAAGGTAAACATCGTTGATGTCCGCTTCTGGATATATCCATTGCGCCCAGTTTTGTTTTATCCACTGGCCACTTACCCCTTTAATCTTGGGGTTTGACCCGAAAGATTCTATAGGAAGAGAGCAGACAATGAGCCCCGCCTTGTATCCAGATGCAACGACAATTGTAAATCCATACCCAGAAACAGGGTAGTCTATCAGCATAAAATCTACAATATTTTCGTAAGGATACTTTCCAGGAAGCCTAAAAATACTTCCCCTGTAAAGAGCCTCATTGTCGCATATATCTAGTAATTTTTTCCACATATTAATTTACTCTAAGGTCGTGATTCCCAGATCTGTCGGCAGGATCTGACTGCATTCCAGAAATATCAATTTCCCCCAAATGAGTTCCCCTAGAATTTGTCATTTCGAATCTGCCGTGCTGGGTATCGACCGCATACAGATTTCCCGTCGACGGATCACGATAAACATCTCGACCATTCATTCTACTCAGCTTGTTATCCTTCACCCAGCCATTCTCAGATGCCACATCTCGCAGCGTAGTCTTAACTACTGCGACGTCGGGATCGGGATAGACGTGGACCACGAGCAGGATGGCGATTGCGCCGACCATGCCGATGGCATGCCAGCGCTGTTCCCCTGTGGCCTCGTCCACCCGATCCGGCACGATGACGTGCAACGGATCGTCCCAGACCGCTTGCGCCAGCTCGAAGGAAACCCGGTGCTTCACCAGATTTGCAGCCGCTTTGTCAGGGTTCCACTCGAATCTCACGCCGGCCCCGTGTATTGACGAATCGGTCAATACACGAATCTGACGGGCGGGGCCACAGGCGGCCGATCGGACACCGCGGCCTATCTGGGATTCGGATTGGCGTCGTGGATCGCGTTGATCGCCTGCACCACTTCCCTGGCCAGCGAAACGTCCGTCGCCCGCAGGTTGTCGGCAAGCTGGCCGGCGGAGCTGGCCGCGACGAGCACGCTGGCCATGAAAGGCTGCTGCCGGGCGAAAGCCAGCGCCATATGCGCAAGGCTCATTCCCTGCGCGCGGGCCAGTGCCTCATAGGCGGCGATGGCGCGCTGGCGATTGTCCGACAGCAGCCGGGCGGCGAAGCCCGCGGACAGGCCCGCGCGCAAGGCCGGATCGGCATATTTGCCGGTAAGCGTGCCGCGTGCGAGCGGCGAATAGGCAAGCAGGCCCAGCCCCTCGCGCATTGTCGCTTCGGCAAGGCCCAGCTCGAAAGTGCGGTCGAGCAGGCTGTAGCCGTTCTGGATGGCGGCAAGGCGCGGCAGGCCCTGCCGCCCGGCTTCGGCCAGAAAGTGCATCACGCCCCAGGGCGATTCGTTGCACACGCCGATCGCGCGGACCTTGCCCGCGGCCACCAGTTCGCCGAGCGCTGCCAGCGTCTCCCCGATCGCGGTCTGGCCGGCGGGATCGGGCAGGTACGAATAGCGCGAACGGCCGTTCGTCGTCACCGCGCGCTCGGGCCAGTGGAGCTGGTAGAGGTCGATGTAATCGGTGCCGAGCCGGCGCAGGCTGTCGTCCGCCGCCCGCAGGATATTGGCGCGGTCGAGCTTGCGGTTCTCGCCGCGGATATGGCGCATGTCGCCCGCCGCGTTGCCCGGCCCGGCGACTTTGGTGGCGATAACCACTTTATCGCGCAGGCCGCGCGCAGCGATCCAGCGGCCGAGGATTTCCTCCGAGCGGCCCTGCGTCTCCGGCCCGGTCGGGGTCGGATAGTTCTCGGCCGTGTCGAACAGGGTGACGCCGGCATCGCGGGCCATGTCCAACTGGCGCATGGCGTCGTCCCCGGGCGTCTGCCCGCCGAACGTCATCACACCGAGGCCGAAAGCGCTGACGGTCAGGCCGCTGCGGCCCAGTTCACGATATTCCAACGCCTGCTCCTCGAACCATCGGCCCTTGAACCATCGGGCTCGCGCCCCTGCCTATTCCGCCGCCCCGGCGGGCGTGAACGGCGGCCAGTTTTTCGAATAGTGCACCCCCGCCACCCGCGCCACGATCGCATCGGCCTGGGCGCGCGGATTGTAGAACTGGCTGTACCAGACGCGCGACTGGCGGAAAGGGCCGTCGCCGGGCAGTTGCATGATATGGATCGCCGGCTTCTTGTATTGCCACACCTCGCCGTCGGTCATCAGGCCGTTGCCGAACATGGCGCTGACTTTATCGCGCATCGTTTGCACTTCCCCGTCCACCGTGCCGCTGCGCGACCGGATCATGGCGGTCTGCCACAGGCGGCAACTGCCATCCTCGATCGGGGTCACGCAGATCAACTGGATGGCCTGCATCTCGATGAAGCGGCCGAAAGCGGTGCCGGGGCCGACATAGCCGGCATGAGTCGAATATGTCTCGCCGAACACGCCCGGAACCGGCTCGACCGCCGAGCGCTGGCGCTGGTGCATCAGGTGGCCGGCATATTCGTTTTCGTAAACGACCGCGTCGCCGCCGTGGAGATGGCCGAGATGGGCGACATCGGACATATTATCGAAAATCTCGATCGGGTGATTGAGATCGCACAGATGCTCCAGTCCCGGCCAGCGCGCCCATTGCGGATCATGCCATTCGGGAAAGTCGATCAGCGGATAGTCGGGCGCCTGGCCCTCGGGATCGTGCCAGACGAAGACGATGCCGTATTTCTCCTCGACCAGCCAGCTCTGCAACCGCGCGGCGGGCGGGATCGGGCCGTCGTGATAGGGAATGTGGTTGCACACACCGTCCGCTCCGAAACGCCAGGCGTGGAACGGGCAGCGGATGTTGTCGCCTTCCATGTGCGTGGGCGAGCGGCTGGTGGCGGTGCTCGGGCCGCTGGCGAGATGCGTGCCCATGTGCGGGCAATAGGCATCGAGCACGACGACGCGGCCGCTTTCGCCGCGGTAGGCGACGAGATCCTGGCCGAAGTAATGCAGCGCCGTGGGCTTGCGGCCTATGTCGCTGCCGTTCGCCACCGCGAACCAGCCGCGCGGAAAGGCATATTCGCCCAGCTTGTATTCCGCCGATGTCGCCATCCGATCTCTCCCGCAATGCCGGTCGGGCCGGCTCATGCCATGCAGGATGGCGCACATCGGCCCATGCCGCCACTACAATATCGGTGGCATATCCATGCCGGAACGGTATGCATCGAAACCTTTCCTGAAGGGGTTCGGCCATGGAACTGCGGCGGCTTCGCTATTTCCTCCAGGTGGCGCGCGAGGGGTCGCTGGGCCAGGCCTCGCGCAGCCTCGGCATTGCCCAGCCGGCGCTCGGGCGGCAGGTCCAGTTGCTCGAAAGCGAGCTTGGCGTGAAGCTGTTCCGCCGCCTGCCGCGCGGCATGCGGCTGACCGACGAGGGGGAATATCTGCGCGATGCGCTCGGCTATCCGCTGCACCGGCTCGACCTTGCCTTGCAGAACGTGCGGTCCTTCGCGGCGCGGGTCGACGTATCGTTCACCATGGGCCTGCCGCCGGGCGTGGCCCACCTGCTCGGGCCGCGGCTGTTCCTGCGGCTGGCGCGCGAATTGCCCAATCTCAGGCTGCGCTTCGTCGAGGACGATTCGGCAAGCCTTGCCGCCGGCCTGCTGCGCGGCGCGATCGACATCGCCATCCTGGCCGGGGTCACTCCCGACGACCGCGTGTTCCGCGGCGAAGTGCTGCGCGAGGAACTGCTGCTGGTGGGCGCGCCGGATTCGGTGCTGGCAGGCCGCGACAGCGTGGCTTTTGCCGAGCTTGAGGCGTTTCCCCTGATCCTGCCCGGCCGGCCCGATGGCCTGCCGACGCAGCTCGAAAAGCTGGCCGCCCGCGCGGCCGCCAGGATCAATGTTACCGGCGAGGTCGATTCGATCGATCTGGCCAGGGACATCGTCAGGGCCGGCGCCGGCTTCACCATCCTGCCGCCGATCGCCTGCCGCGATGCAGTGGCGCGCGGCGAACTGGCCGCCGTGCCGGTGACCGATCCCGCGCTCGACCGCACCGTGTTCTATGCGGTGCAGCCGCTCTGGCGCGTGCCGCGCAGCACTTATGACGAGGTCGAGCGCGTGATTTTCGAGGAATGGGCCGCGGTGGTGGCCAGCGGCGCCTGGCCCGCCCGATGGCTGTTCGACCGGCGCCGGCTTTCCGCCTATGCCGGATAGGCATTGCTTCGACGCCGAATTTGTCTTGGCATATGGCCGGGACCGGCGCCTATCTGGCCGCACGGCCTGACAACCCCGGGGAGAAGACCATGGATGCACAAACTGCTGCGCTCGTGCGCGAAATGAAGGACCGGCAGGAGATCTACGACTGCCTGATGCGCTATTCGCGCGGGATCGACCGGCTTGACCGCGAACTGCTTCTGTCGGCCTATCACGATGACGCGATCGACGATCACGGCAGCACCTATATCGGCGATGTCCAGGGCTTCGCCGACGCCGCTTTCGCGCTTCACGGAACCTGGCAGGAATTCACCCAGCACCACATCACCAACCACCGCTGCGAGCTTGCCGGCGATGTCGCGCATTGCGAAAGCTATTTCCTGTTCCGCTGCATCAACAAGGCGGCGCCGTGGTACAATTTTTCGAGCGGGCGCTACATCGACCGTTTCGAGAAACGCAACGGGCGCTGGGCCATCGCCGAGCGGGTCTGCGTGGTCGAGGCGCGCGACGAGATCTGGGGGCCTGACGGGAACGCCGGCAACACCGGCTATGTCCCGGCGACTCGCGACCGCAGCGACGTATCCTACCAGCGGCCGCTGACAGTCGACCGTTCGCGCTTCACCCGCTGACCCGCGCAGACCCGCACCCGCATCCGCTTCCCGCCCTGGTGATTCGGCGCGATCGCCGGACGGCAGGAGCCGCGCGCCTGCCTGCGTTGTTTTTCCGCACAGGCCAGCCCCAAATTACCTGATTCCAGTGATATTCAGCCCTCCGCGCCATCGCTATGGCGGGCGGTGAAAGCCGGAAGCGTAGTGAGGGCCACATGGAAAATACATTGATTCGGCGCAAAGATAATATTCAGTTGCGCCTTCGTTTCGACGCAATTATAGAACGGCCTACTGACAGGGTTGTAAATTCGGGGAGGAGCACAATCGCCCTCTGATGACGTTGAAAAGGCGGCGGGTTTTCCTGCGGCCTGATGAGGGAATTATGGGCCGGCATCTGCCGACCCGCGCGAATCAGAGGCAACCAGCCGGCAGTTCGAGGAAAGCTGCGCCGAAACCGGACATCTCCCGATGTCCGGCCCGATCGGCGCATCGCACCTATCCATATCCAGTCCATTTTCGCTTCCCGTGCGCGCCCCGGCGTTGCGCGACGGGGTTCGACGTTCATCGCCGCCGGAAGGCTTCCGGCGGCAGGATCCCGAGCGTTCGAGATGAAGAACAGCAAGGTGCCGACAGTGCCCCCCCCCCCCCCGCACGGCCGGGGCAGTAATGGACGGCCGGGAAACGCAGGCAGG
>JAITWR010000120.1 GCA_031285165.1 Novosphingobium sp. | reverse complement strand
CGCGAGCCTGCCCCGGCGCGGCCATATCGCCGATCGCAAGCCTCACCGTCTCGGGCCGGCCGGCAGCGCGCTTCCAGGTCGACTGCCCGCGCAACGAGGCCGGCCAGCCGGAAACCTTCGTCCTGCTCGCCATCGCCGGCGAACGCGACATGCATGTGAAACAGATCGCCTTTCGCGGCGCGCAGCGCGCGGCGGACCTCGCCTGGGCGCGCAGCCACCTCGACCGCACCGTATTGTGCCGGCAAGGCGACAAGCAGGCAGCCTGCCGATAGCGGCGGTTCCGCTCAGTTTCCCAGACTCACCCGCCCGCCGGCATGCCGCACCAGCCGGCCGGCAATTTCCAGTTCGAGCAGCGCCAGTTGCACCGCCGCCGGGCTTTCGCCGCTCTGGCGGATCAGTTCGTCGACCGCGACCGGGGCGGTGGTCAGCAGGCCGGCGATGTCGGCGGGTGCATCCGACAGCTCTTCGGCCGGCGCATAGTCGGCCACGGCTTCGCGGAAAGTCGAGCGCGGCACGCCGTCGAAACCGGAAAGCAGTTCGATCACGTCCTCGGGCGTCTGGACCAGCACGGCGCCATCGCGGATCAGCCGGTTGCAGCCGTGCGCACGGCTGTCCAGCGGCGAACCGGGGATCGCCATGACTTCGCGGCCGAACTCGGCGGCCAGGCGGGCCGTGATCAACGAGCCCGACCTGGGCGCGGCCTCGACCACCAGCGTCCCGGCCGCAAGCCCGGCGATGATGCGGTTGCGCGAAGGGAAGTGGCGGGCCAGCGGCTCGGCGCCCGGCGGCTGCTCGGCCAGCAACAGGCCCTGCCGGGCGATTGCCTCCTGCAACTCGGCGTGTTCGGGCAGATAGGCTATGTCGATGCCGCTGGCGATCACGCCGATCGTGCCGTTCGCCAGCGCGCCGCGATGCGCCGCTCCGTCGATCCCGCGCGCCAGGCCCGAGACGACAACGAAGCCCTCCCCGGCAAGCGCGGCGGCGAAATCGCGCGCCAGCTTCACCGCTGCCGCCGAGGCATTGCGCGCGCCGACCACCGCGACCGCAGGCCGTGCCGCCAGTGCGGTATCGCCGCGCACGATCAGGATCGGCGGAGCGCTTTCGACCTCCGCCAGCAGCGGCGGATAGGCGGGAAAATCGTGGAACAGGTAGCGCGCACCGGCGCGCTTCAGCGCGGCGATCTCGTCCTCGATCCGCGCTTCGGCCGCCGGCCGGTAGGGCGCACCGCCGCGCGCGGCGAGATCGGGCAGCGCGGCCAGCGCAGCAGACGCATCGCCGAAACGGCGGAGCAACTGCCGATAGCTGATCGGGCCGATGTTGGGAGAGCGCAGCAGACGGATGCGCGCGAAAGCTTCATCCTGCCCCAGATCCGCGCCTTGCATCACGACGCCCTGCCGCCTCCCACCCTGGGTTCGGTGCCGGCGCGCAGCCGGGCAATGTTCGCGCGATGGAGGAACAGCACGAGCACCGCCAGCACCGCCAGCACCGGGGCGAGATCGGCATGCCCGGTCGCCAGCGCGGCCAGCGGCGCGGCCACCGCCGCGCTCATCCCCCCCAGCGACGAGATTCGCGTGATCGCCAGCATGCCCAGCCAGGTCACCGCATAGGCCAGCCCGATCGGCCAGGCGAGGCCGAGCGCGACGCCCATCATCGTTGCAACGCCCTTGCCGCCCCTGAAGCCGAGCCAGACCGGAAAGCAGTGCCCCAGCACCGCACCCAGCGCGGCAAGGCCCGCACCCGCCGGCCAGAAACGCCAGACGAGCGCCACCGCCAGGAAGCCCTTGCCCATATCGAGCAGCAGCGTCGCCGCCGCAAGACCCTTGCGGCCGGTGCGCAGCACGTTGGTCGCGCCGATATTGCCCGAACCGATCGCGCGCAGATCCCCCGCCCCGGTGAGGCGCGTCAGAATCAGCCCGAACGGGACCGAGCCGGGAAGGTATCCGGCAGCGAGCGCGTAAATCCACTCCATACGGCTTTCCTTAACTGCGGACGAAGACGTTGTCGAAGGGAAGTATATCCGGTGTCGTCAGGCTGACTGCGTCCCCGCTTTCGCGGGGACGCTTCCCATTTGCTCCGTTCGGACTAGAAAGCCCTTTATGACGGAAGCATCGGCGCCCATCCTGCTGTTTGACTCCGGTGTCGGCGGCCTGTCCGTGCTGGCGGAAATGCGCCGGCTGCTGCCCGGTGCCCCGGTGATCTATGCCGCCGACAATGCCGGCCTGCCCTATGGCACCAAGACCGAGGCGCAAATCGCCGCGCGCGTCGCCGGGCTGCTCGGACGGATGACCGAGCGCTATCGCCCGCGGCTCGTCTGCATCGCCTGCAACACCGCCTCGACGATCGCGCTCGGCATGGTGCGCGAAGTGCTGGAAGTGCCGATCGTCGGCACCGTCCCGGCGATCAAGCCCGCCGCGGCGATGACGGGGACCGGCGCCATCGGCCTGCTCGGCACCGAAGCGACGATCCGCCAGGCCTATGTCGACCGGCTCGAAGCGGAGTTCGCCAAAGGCAGGCGCCTGCTGCGCCACGGCGCGCCCGAACTGGTCCAGGCCGCCGAGGCCCGGCTGCGCGGCCAGCCGGTCGATCCGGCAGTGTTCGCCCGCGCCGCCGATGGCCTCCGCCTCCAGCCCGGAGGCGAGGCGATCGACACGGTGGTCCTCGCCTGCACCCATTTCCCGCTGGTGGAGAAGGAACTGGCCGAAGCCTTCGGGCCGGAAGTGCGCTTCATCCACGGCGCCGGGGGAATTGCCCGGCGCATCGCCTGGCTGACCGGAAGCCAGCCCTTCGCGCAGCATCGGCCCGATGTCGCGCTGTTCACCCGCGACGACGCCGGCATTGCCGAACTGGCTCCGGCCCTGGCGGGCTACGGATTGGAGCATATAGAAATTCTCTGAAGAGTCCGGGTGCGGAATCCGCGAAAGGGCGAATTTCGGCCAATCGCGCCGCCATCGATCTAACGGGTGGCAAACTGCGGCGGCTTGGGTTAAGACACCGGCCGATCGCGGAAACGTACAGGGCTTTTGCAGGATAGACCATTCGTGAACTACGACAAGATTTTCGACCAGGCCATCGCCCGTCTGCATGCCGAAGGGCGCTACCGCGTTTTCATCGACATCCTGCGCAACAAGGGCGCTTTCCCCAATGCCCGCTGCTTCGCCGGCCATAACGGGCCGAAGCCGATCACCGTCTGGTGCTCGAACGATTACCTGGCGATGGGGCAGCACCCCGATGTGATCGCCGCGATGGAAGAAGCGCTGCACAATGTCGGCGCCGGTTCGGGCGGCACGCGCAACATCGGCGGCAACACGCATTACCACATCGAGCTGGAACGCGAACTGGCCGACCTGCACGGCAAGGAAGGCGCGCTGCTGTTCACCTCGGGCTATGTCTCGAACGATGCGACACTGTCGACGCTGGCCAGGATCCTGCCCGGCTGCGTGATCTTCTCGGACGAATTGAACCACGCCAGCATGATCGCCGGCATCCGCAATTCAGGCTGCGAGAAGAAAGTCTGGCGCCACAACGATGTCGCCCATCTCGAACAGCTTCTTGCCGAAACCGATCCCGCCCTGCCCAAGCTGATCGCTTTCGAAAGCGTCTATTCGATGGACGGTGATATCGCTCCGGTCCACGCGATCTGCGATCTGGCCGACAAGTACAACGCGCTGACCTATATCGACGAGGTTCATGCCGTCGGCATGTACGGCCCGCGCGGCGGCGGCATCACCGATCGCGAAGAAGCGGCGCACCGCATCACCATCGTCGAAGGCACGCTGGGCAAGGCTTTCGGCGTGATGGGCGGCTACATCGCGGCCGACCGCAAGATCATCGACGTGATCCGCAGCTATGCGCCGGGCTTCATTTTCACCACCAGCCTCTCGCCGGTGCTCGTCGCCGGTGTGCTGGCCGCAGTCCGCCACCTCAAGAAGTCGAGCGTCGAGCGCGACGGCCAGCAGGCCGCCGCCGCCATGCTCAAGCGCATGTTCGCCGAAGCCGGCCTGCCGGTCATGCCGTCGGTCACGCATATCGTGCCGCTGATGGTCGGCGATCCGGTCAAGGCCAAGAAGATCAGCGACATCCTGCTCGCCGAATACGGCGTTTACGTGCAGCCGATCAATTTCCCGACCGTGCCGCGCGGCACCGAGCGCCTGCGCTTCACCCCCGGCCCCTCGCACAGCGAGGAGATGATGCGCGATCTGACCGCCGCGCTCGTCGAAATCTGGGAACGGCTGGACATGGAATTGCGCGAAGCGGCCTGACAGGCCGCTATGCCCGTGCAATTCCAGCGCACTCGTTCCCTTTTCTTCGCGGCCCCTCTGCCCACACCGTCACCCTGAAACAAGTTCAGGGTGACGATGTGGGATGACGAAGCGCTTCCATCTGAACCGGGCAGATTCTAACGCGTGCGGAACCCGTCGTTGCCCTTGAGCATACCGAAACGCAGCGTGTTGTAGATCATCGCCGTCAGCGTGTAGGCGCCGACCAGACCGGGCAGTTCCATCAGTTGCGGCTCGCTCCAGGTCTTTGCCAGCGTGGCCCAGGTTCCGTCCGACACCGCATGGTCGCCGATCAGTTCCTCGACGCCGCGCAACACCGCGCGGTCGTGTTCGTTCCAGCCGGGCGCGGATGAGCCTTGCGTGATCCGTTCTATCTCATCGCCCGAAAGGCCGAGCCGCTTGCCGTAAGCGACATGCTCGCCCCACTCGAACGGCGAGCGCACCAGCCAGGCCGTGCGCAGGATCACCATCTCACGCTCGCGCGGCGGCATCTTGCCGTGCTGGTTAAGCTCCAGCCCCAGTTGCATCTGGCCGCGATAGAGGCCCGGATGCCTGAACATCGTGGCGAAAGTCCTGGGAATCCCTTCCTCCTTCGCGCCGAAGAAAGCCTGCAACGACGCGGCGATTTCTTTCGCTTCGTCCGAAAACTGCTCGGGCGGCAGCGGGGCGATACGCTGGTCGCCGCTGGCGACCTGCTGCTCGCGCGCAGCGAAATCGAACGGTTCGGGGCCGGTCTGCACCCGGCTTGCGGCTTCCGGTATGTCGCAGGCTTGCGCGGCCCCGGCCGGGCCGAAGCCCTGCGGCACGGCCATTGCCAGGCCGAGGCCCAGGATCGAGATGGTCTTCAACACGGCTCTCCCTGAAATGCGATCACGCCGGCCCTGCCGGCGAATCCCTTGACCTTTCCTGCGAATCCCTCCCCAATGCCCGCTCGGGAGAAAAAACGCATGACCGAAATCGAAAGACTGCTGGCGATCGAGGAGATCAAGCAGGTCAAGGCCAAATATTTCTACGCCTTCGACCACAAGGACTGGGATATGTGGCGCCGCGAGGTATGGGCGCCCGACGGCCGGCTGGAAGTCCCCGAATTCCGCGAGGAGCCTTTCACCCCGTTCGAGGAAGTGCTGCGCTATGCCTCCGAGGCGGCGGCGGATCAGGTTTCGGTGCATCACGGCCACATGCCGATCATCACCTTCACCTCCGACACCGAGGCCAAAGTCATCTGGGCGATGGAGGATCTGCTGTTCCGCACCCCCGGACACCCGCTGTACGACGGCAGCACCTGGCTGCACGGCTGGGGGCACTACCACGAAACCTATGTGAAACGCGACGTGGGATGGCGCATCCTGTCAAGCCGGTTGACCAGGCTGCGCGTCGAGATGAAGAAAGTGTTCTGAACGGGACGACGGAAAGGATCATCGCAGGCGCCGGGGAACGGCATGATCGGGAAAGTCCATTACGTGTCAGCGGAAGCTGGCTTGCAGCAGGGAAACCAGAGAGAAAGCATGACCAAAACCATCGTCATCACCGGGGCGGGCTCAGGCCTGGGACGCGCCATGGCGCGCAGGCTGGCGCAGGACGGGCACCGGCTGGTGCTGCTGGGCCGGACGCCGGCCAGGCTCGAGGCCGTGGCTCAGGAAATCGGCAACGGCGCCCGGGCGCTGGCCTGCGACGTTGCCGATGCGCAGAGCGTCAAGGACGCCTTCGCCGGGATTGCCAGGGCCGAGCCGCACATCGACGTGCTGATCAACAACGCCGCGGTCTATGAGCCCTTCCTGATCGAAGAGGCGACCGAGGAACAGATCACCGCGGCGATCCAGACCAATCTCACCGGCGCGATCCATTGTTCGCGCGCGGCGCTGCCGCAGATGGCCAGGGGCGGCCACATCATCGCCATCAGCAGCCGCACGGTGGTTGAGCCCGCGGTGATGCTGGGGCTCTACCAGACCAGCAAGGCCGGGCTCGAACGCTTCACCAGAACCTTGCGCGAGGAAGTGGCCGAGCGCGGCATCCGGGTGACGATGCTTCGCGCCGCGGGCATGATGGAAGAGGGCATGAACTGGACGGTTTCACCCGAAGTCGGGCGCCGCTTTCAGGAGGCCCGCCGCAAGCGCGGCATCGACCGCGGCAACAACCCCGTCAGCCAGTTCGCCTCGGTCGCGCAACTGCTGCCCTGGCTGATCGGGCTGCCGGCCGATGTGGACGTGACCGAACTGATGCTGGAAGCGCGGCATCCGTGAGACGCCCGGCATGATCGTGCGCCGGATGAAGCCATCCTCCGGCACACGATCGCCGCGCTTTGTTCAGCCCTTGCGCATAAGCGTTACCGCGCCGCGGCCTTCCATCCAGTCGGCCAGATTGCGGTGGAGGTTGATGACTTTCTGCTCCTGATGCGGGTTGGGCAGCGACCCGCGGAAACCGCTGGACTTCATGCCCTTCTGGACGAATTCCATATTGGAAAAGTCCTGCGCCAGCACCGGCCCCCAGTTTTCGCCGGTGGGATCGGCAAAGACCCACTCTGTCTCGGGTTCCTCACCCTCGGGGAAGCGTTCGAGCGCATAGCTTTCGAAAATGCACTTGTCGGGATCGTCCCCATAGGGGCGCACACGATAGCACAGCGCGAAAGTTTCGCCGTGGAGGATGTTCTGATTGGGCCAGAGACCCCAGGCGAGGCCCGATTCCTGCTTGATCCCGGGCGGCACTTCCGGCCAGATCACACCGCGCGCGGCATCGTCGGCCTTGGCGGACTTGATCCAGTGGGCGATACATTCGGTCGGCGTGGCGCCTTCGGGCAGTTCGTCGACGAGGCGGCTCGCCGCCTTGACCAGCGTTTCGGTCGAGGCGGAAAAGTTCACCGTCTCATAGTTCTCGCGGATCAGCTCGTAAGTCGAAACGCGCGCGTCGTCGCCCTTGCCCGCGCGGGTCGTGCCGGCGCTTTCGGCCATCTGGAACTTGCTGTCGCGCGTGTCGTAGCTCGAAACCGAATGCAGGCCGTATTGCTTCGACAGCGCATAGTAATCGCCGTAGGCCAGCAGTTGCGTATGCGTGCCGGCAACGTGGTAGGGTTCGAGGAAAGCCTCGATCGCGACTTTCCAGTTGCACGGATAGATCGCCCACTGGCGCCATTTGTAGCGCATCTTGTCCAGCTCGAAATAGTCGAGGATCTCGCCCGCGCGGCCCATCCACTCCTTCAGCGGCACGGAGGCGGGGTCCATGTTGATATAGATGTAACCGCCCCAGGTATCGACCTTGACTTCCGAAAGGCATGTCATCTCCCTGGTCAGGCCGCCCTCGCCCCAATCCTGCGGGTCGAGGATATAGGTGCTGTCGCCGTCGGTGTCGAAAGTCCAGCCATGGAAACCGCAGATGAAGTTCTTGCGGTTGTTGCCGCGCACGTCATGGACCCGTTCCTGGCTGACGCTGTGGGGGCCGGGCACCATGTCGGGCACCGAGACGAGCTGGCGGCCGCGATGCGGGCAGACGTTGTGGAAAGCCTTGAGCGTGCCGTCGTCCTTCCTGACGACGACGACGGATTCGTCGGCGACGTTGAAAGTCATCCAGTCGCCGGGGTTGGGCAGGTCGGTCTCGCGCTCGACCATGTGCCAGATCTTCGGCCACAGCAGCTTCTTCTCGGCCTCGAGGTATTCCCTCGAAAGAAAAGCCTCGGTTGGGTAAGTGACCATGTCTTCGCGGTCCATGGTCGCAGCGTCGATGTTTCCGGCCCCGATCTTCGACAGTTCGTTCACGTCTTTCTCTCCACTTCCCGCCCCGGCCGCCGGGCCTGAAAGCCATGCGCGCCGCGGCAATCGTTACCGCCTGCCCTATCGCAGATCGCCTGCGGATGGAACCGGCGAACGGCCCGGACGCAGACGATCGACGACAATGCCGCTACGGCATAGCGCAATAAGAATGAATAGTCATTCTTTTTTTAACGCGGCACGATAACGCTTGGCGGCGCGTCCGTTTCGGATAAACAGACGCGCGCCCTGCCCTTGCGGAAGAAATATCGGATATGGTCAGCACAGCAGAAGCCCTGGCAAGGCGCCGCCAACGGACCGAGTTGCGCAGGGACCAGGTGCTAGACGCAGCCGAACGCTGCTTCCGGGCCGAGGGCTTCCACGGTGCGAGCATGTCGCGGATCGCGGCGGCGGCGGACATGAGCGTCGGCCATATCTACCGCTATTTCGAGAACAAGGAGGCGATCATCATCGCCTTGTGCGAGCGGAGCTTCTCGGGCTTCGAGCTGCTCATCCCGGCCGCCGCGGACGATGATGCCCCACCCGGCGCGGCATTCATCGAGGCATGGATTGCGCAATTCGTGTGGTGGGTCGATCCGGTCCGCGCACCGCTCACGCTGGAAATCATGGCGGAAGCGGGACGCAATGCCAAGGTCGCCGAAGTCGTGGGCCGGATCGATCGCCGCTTTCGCGAGATCATGCGGCGCAGCCTGCTGCCGCTGTCCGGCCCGATCCCGGGCGACGAAATCGACGATCGCCTGGAAGCGATCGTCATGCTGTCCCATGGCATGACGAGCCGCATCACCGCCGACCCGAAAGCCGAGCCCGACCGGATCATCGCGGCATTCCGCCTGGCGGTACACCGGCTGCTGGCCACGGGTTGAACCCGCATCGCCGGGGCCGGCGCCGGTCATGGCAGGAAGCGGAGCCCCTTGCCATGACCGGGCATAATCAGGCCATGATCACGCGGCCGGCGCAGGCCCCTTGACCACGAGCCCTTCAAGCTTGTCGGCATCGCGCCAGGCCTGAAGCATCGCCTGGAAATCGTGCCAGCCCGGTCCCCACTGGCGGAAAAGCGCCCACCTGGGCTTTTCCTCGCCCTCGTTGTTGAAATAGCTCGGGGTGCATTCGCGGGTGAAAGCGGAATTGTCGGGCTCCATCGCCTCGAACCGCGCGACATAGGCGTCCTGCGCTTCCTTGCCGGCTTCCACCGACACGGCACCGCGCTTCAGCGCCGCGCCGATGATATGGGCGATGTGCTCTCCCTGGCGGCCGAACATTTCGGTCACGCTGGCATTGAGGCCACCCTGGATGTAGCCGATGAAGAACTGGTTGGGGAAACCGTGCGTCATGGTGCCGTGGAGCGTCACCGGCCCTTCGCGCCAGTTGTCGTAAAGCGAGCGCCCTTCCCGGCCCGCGATCACCGGAATGCCCCAGCGCCGCTCGAGATCCGAAGTCACCTCGAAACCCGAGGCGAAGATCATGCAGTCGACTTCGTATTCCCGGCCTTCGTGGATGAAGCCATTTTCGGTCATCGCCTCAAGCCCCTGCGTCGCCGAAACGTCGATCAGCTTGACGTTGGGCTGGTTGAACGTGGGGTAATACTCGTCGTTCGACAGCGGCCGCTTGCAGAGGAAGCGGAACCAGGGCTTGAGCGCTTCCGCCGTCTGCGGATCATCGACGATGGCTTCGACGCGCTGGCGCATGCGCTCCATCACCCGGTAGTCCATCACCTCGCGGCGGGCCATGAATTCCTCGGGCGGCAGCTCGGGCCAGCCCTCGGCGCCAAGCTCACCGGCAAGGTTGCGGGCGATCTCGGTCCAGATGTCGCAGATGAGGTCCGGCTCGCCGGGCTGGAAAAACTCCATCGCCGCACGCTGGAAATTGTCCTGGCGGTCGCGCTGCCAGCCCGGCTGGAGCGACTTCACCCAATCGGGATCGGTCGGCGGATTGGGCCGCTCGTCGACATTCGAGGGGGTGCGCTGGATGACATAGAGCTGCTTCGCGTACTTGCCGAGATAGGGCACCGCCTGGATCGCCGTCGCGCCCGTGCCGAGAATGGCGACGCGCTTGTCCCTGAGCTTTTCCAGCACGGGCGCGGCGGCGCTGCCTCCGGTATAGTCGTAGTCCCAGCGCGCGGTGTGGAACATCTTGCCCTTGAAGCTGTCGATGCCGGGGATGCCGGGCAGCTTGGGCATGTTGAGCACGCCGCAGGCCATGACGACGAAGCGCGCGCGGAACTCGTCGCCGCGATTGGTGCCGACGCGCCAGCGGGCGATCCCCTCGTCCCACCGCAGCGAAGTGATCAGCGTGTGGAAAACGGCCCGGTCGGCAAAGCCGAACTTCTCGGCGATCAGCTTGCAATAGCCATAGATCTCGGCGCCGTCGGAAAACTTCTTCGAGGGGAGGAAGCCCGTCTCCTCAAGCAGCGGCAGATAGCAATAGGCATCGTTGTCGCACTGGATGCCGGGATAGCGGTTCCAGTACCAGACACCGCCGAAATCGCCGGCGTGGTCGATGTTGCGAAAGTCGGTCACGCCCTGCCGGGTCAGGTGGTATGCCGCCAGCAGGCCGCCGAAGCCGCCGCCGAGAATGAGAACATCGAGATCTTCCGAAATCGGCTCACGCGGGACGGACGGCTTATGCGGGTCGGTGGCATAGAGATCGTTCATCTCGCCCGAAACGCGGACGTACTGTTCCTGGCCGCGCGTGGTGATGCGCTTGTCGCGCTCCCGGGCATATTTCGCGCGCAATGCCGGGATGTCCAGCGTGTCGGCAGCGGGGACATTGGTTGGATGGCAGGTCATGGTTTCTCCCGTTCGATTCGTTTGGCGGCCGAATATATATAATCAACAGCACTGTCTATTATGAATGTATCCCAACTCCTTCCCGCGCCTGCCCCGGACCCGGACTTGCCCTGGAGCGGAAGCGGGAACTACAGCAGCCTTCTTCCCGCCACCGGCACCTCGGCCTTCAGCACCGTGCCGGTGGCGGCCTCGGTGAAGTAGATCGTCCGGTTGCCGGGGCCGCCATAGGCCAGATTGGTGGTCATGCGGCCCCTGGGCGACTTGATCCGCAGCGTGGGTTCACCCCAGGGATCGAACAGCCAGACACTGCCCATGCCGACATGGCAGACCGCCAGCCCGTCGTCCTCGTCGATGGTGATGCCGTCGGGGCCATGGCCGCCCGAAAGCTGGATGAATGTCCCGACCTTGCCCGTGCTGCCATCGGCGTTGAAATTGATCTTCCAGATCGCATTGGCGCGCGTAACCGCAAGGTACAGCGCATTTTCGGCTTTGGTGAGCACGAGGCCGTTGGGGCTCGGGATATTGTCGAGCACCACTTCCACGCGCCCCGAATCGGCACGGATGCGGAAGACCTTGCCGTAAGCATCGGCCAGGCTCGACTGGGCCTGGTCGGTGAAATAGACATCGCCGTTGCCGGCGATGCACAAATCGTTGCAGCCCCGGAACGGCTCCAGCAGGCGGCGCGTCAGATAGGGCTCGACCTTCCCGGTGGCCGGATCGAACCGCATGATCCCGTTCTTGAGATCGGCGATCAGCGCTTTCCCGTCCTTGAGGAACTTGAGGCCGTTGGGATAGCCGTCGTACTCGGCGCCGACGGACACCTGCCCATCCGGCGTGATCTTCAGCAGCCGCCCCCAGGGAATGTCCGTCACCCAGAGATCGCCGGCGGCATCGAAGCACGGCCCTTCCAGAAAAGTCGGGGCGGGATTGCCGTGAATCTGCACCGAGGCCCATTCCGACCGACGATCGCCGTACCCCAGCGATTCGGGAATGACGGCAAAGACTTCCGCCTCGACACTCGGTGGGATGGGATACATTTTACACTCTCCTCGCACAAAAGGGGTGCATGCGGCGCATTCGCGCGCTATGCAGCCGCCAGGCCGCGTTTTGTCGCTTGCGGCCCCCTATTATGAGTTGACCGGCAACGGAAGTGCTTTCACGGAAGCGAAGATATCCGGCACGGATCGGATACGTTCGCCGTGATGCGGCAGAGGACAGACAATGGGCAAATATATTCATCTGGTCAGTTTCCAGATCAATTCCCCGATCAACCACACGATATTGAGCTGGGCAGCGCCCGAGGACAACCGGCTGCAAGCGCTGGGCGACCTCGGCCGGTGGATCGACATGGCCAGGACGCTCGAACGCGGCCTGTTCGATGCGATCTTCTTCGCCGACACGCCCGGCGTGTTCGACCGCTATCAGGACCGCATGGACGAAGCCATCCGCTACGGCGTCTGCTGGCCGACGATGGACCCGGTGACGCTGCTCGGCGCGATCGCCGGCGCCACGGAACGCCTCGGCCTCGCCGCCACAGTCTCGACCGGGCCGCACCACCCCTATGCGGTGGTCCGCCAGCTCTCGACGCTCGACTACATGAGCGGCGGACGCGTCGGCTGGAACATCGTGACCGGCCACTTGCGCGGCGAGCACCGCGCCTATGGCCTGGCCGAGCTGCCGCACGACGAGCGCTACGACCGCGCCGAGGAATATATGGAAGTCTGCCATGCGCTGTGGAACAGCGTCGAGGACGGCGCGATCCTGGCCGACAAGGCCGGCGGCGTGTTCGCCGATCCGGGCAAGGTCAAGACGCTGCACCACCAGGGCAAATACTTCAATTGCAGCACCGTCGCCCCCGCCCTGCCCTCGCCGCAAGGCCGCCCGGTGCTGTTCCAGGCCGGCAGTTCGGGGCGCGGCCAGCAGTTCGCGATGAAGCATGCCGATGTCGTCTTCGCGATCCAGCCGAACCTGCCGGGCATGAAGAAATTCATGGACGATTTCCGCGCCATGGCCAGGCAGCTCGGCCGCAATCCCCCGCCGGGCGTCACGCTCGGCATCCAGCCGGTCATCGGCGGCAGCGAGGAAGAAGCCCAGCAGAAACTGAACGGCATCGTCGAGCGCATCCCGCTCGAAGCCGCCATCGCGCGGCTGTCGGGCACGATGGGCGTCGACTTTTCCGGCATGGAGCTGGACCAGCCGCTTGCCGAGATGCAGACCCAGGGCTCGCAGGGGCTGATGAAAGCCTTCAGCAACATCGTCGACGACCGGCCGCTGACGCTGCGCGAGGTTGCGATCCGCTGGGGTCTGTCGGTGGGCATGCCGCAGATCGTCGGCTCGCCCGAGCAGGTCGCCGACCGGATCGAGACGATCTGGCGCGAAACCGGCTGCCACGGCTTCAACGTCACGCCGCATGTCATGCCGTCCTCGATCGGCGATTTCGTCGATCAGGTGGTGCCGATTCTCCAGAAGCGCGGGATCTACCCGACCGAATACATCGGCAGGACACTGCGCGAGAACGCGGAGCTGGGATGAGCGGCGAACTCGTCTATATCCTCGATCCGATCCACCCCGCCGGCGCCGATCGCATCGCGGCCGCGCACGCAGTCATCACGCCCGAACAGGGAACCGCCGATCCGCGCATCGCGGACACGACTTTCATCGTCATCCGCACCACCGGACTGCCGCCCGCGCTGATCGCGCGGATGCCGAAGCTGAAAGCGATCGTGAAGCACGGCGCCGGTGTCGACAACATCCCGATCGCTTTCGCCAGCCAGCGCGGCGTGATGGTCTGCAACACGCCCGGCGGCAACAATTCCACCGCCGTCGCGGAAGGCGCGGTGGCGCTGATGCTCGCCGTGCTGCGCCGGTCACGCGAAATGGACGCGGTGGTGCGCGAAAACCGCTGGGACGAGCGCTGGCAGACGCGGCTAGGCGACCTGACCGGGGCCAGAGTCGGGCTGATCGGCTTCGGCCGCATCGCCCGCTTCACGGCAAGGATCTGCGGCGCCGGCTTCGGTGCCGAGCTGGGTGCCTGCGACCCGATGCTGCCGGCCGGGGAAATCGCCGCGGCGGGCGCCAGGCCGATGGACCTGCCCGAACTGCTCGCCTGGGCCGATGTCGTCTCGATCCATGTGCCGCTGGCCGAAAGCACCCGCAACCTGATCGGCGCGACGGAACTGGCGCGGATGCGCCCCGGCGCGGTGATCGTGAACACCTCACGCGGGGGCATCATCGACGAGGCGGCGCTGGCACAGGCCCTGAAGGCCGGCACGATCGGCGGCGCCGGCATCGACGTGTTCGCAGCCGAACCGCCGCCGGCCGACCACCCGCTGTTCGCGCTCGACAACGTCGTGCTGGCCCCCCATGTCGCGGGCGTCACCGAAGCGAGCATGAAACACATGGCGCTGCATTGCGCGCAAGTCGTCGAAACGATCCTGAGCGGCGCCAGACCCGCAACGCTGCTGAATCCCGAAACCTGGCCGGAGCCTTGAAGTGAGACCGGAAAAGTCCGTCATCTACCGCCACATCCCCCGCCCCGATCCGGCGCTGCTGGCGCGCGCGGCAGGCTTCGGCGTGGCCGATCTCCACGGCGCGCTCGGCCTCGTCACCGGGCGCATGTGCCTGATGAGCCCGGCCATGCGGCCGATCGCGCCGGGCCAGCGGCTCTGCGGGCCGGCGATCACCGCCTGGAACTTTCCCGGCGACAACCTTGCCATCCACTGCGCGCTCGACACGGCGCAGGCGGGCGACGTGCTCGTGTTCACCAACGGCGGCGGCCACCAGGGCGCGCTGTGGGGCGATGTCGCCTGCGGCTTCGCGGTCAGGAAGCAAGTCGCCGGCGCGGTCGTCCACGGCGCCTGCCGCGATACCGACGCGATCCGCGCGCTGGGCTTTCCCGTGTGGTCGACGCACGTGTCGGTCGAGCAGCCCGAGAAGCGCGGACCCGCCGCGGTCAACGTGCCGATCGTCGCCGATGGCGTGCTGGTCGAGCCGGGGGATATCATCGCCGCCGATGCCGACGGCGTGGTCGTGATCCCGCGCGCACTGCTGGCGAAAACGGTCGCGGGCGCCGAAGCGCGCGCCGCCAACGAAGTGCGCATCCGCGCGCGCATCGCCGCGGGCGAGTTGCCGCTCGACATCCTGGGCATCCGCACGGTAATCGGGAACGCCGGCATCGAGCAGAAGGACTGCACCTGGGAAGACGACCAGGGTTGAGCCCGAAGTCCGTTTCCGGGTGCGGCCAGAGGGAAATGACAGTTTGAAGCCAGCCTACAACATCTGGGATCTGCGCGAGCAGGCCAGGCGCAAGCTGCCCGGGGCGATCTGGGAGTTCATCGAGCGCGGGACCGAGGACGACATCCTTACCGCGCACAACAATGCCGCGCTGCGCCGGATCAGGTTCGACCCGCGCACGCTGCGCGACGTGACGACGCGCGACCTGTCGATCGAGCTGTTCGGCAAACGCCGCGCCAGCCCGCTGATCATCGCGCCGACCGGCATCGCCGATCTCGCCTGCTTCCGCGGCGAAAGCTGCATCGCCGGCGCGGCGGCGGCGGCCGGGTTGCCGTTCAGCCTGGCCACGAGTTCGACCACCGGCATGGATACGATCGCCCGGATCACCCGCGACGGCGCCGGGTTCTGGCAGCAGATGTACCTGTGGGAACGGCGGGATCTGTCGTGGCAGGTGGTCGACCGCGCGGCGAGCCTGGGCGCCGAGGCGCTGATCGTCACCGTCGACACGCCGGTCTGGCCCAACCGCGAATTCAACAGGCGCAACGGCATGGCGAACCCGATCCGCGCCAATCCGCTGCTGGCCTGGAGCATCATGCAGCGCCCCGGCTGGATGGCCGCGGTGCTCGGCCGCTATATGCTGAACGGCGGCCTGCCGGCATTCGCCAACTACCCGGCCGAAGTGGCGAACGGCGGCCGCGTGACCAATTCGCCCTCGGTGAGCTGGCAGGACGTGGAGGAACTGAAACGCCGCTTCCCCGGCAAGCTGCTGCTGAAAGGCATGCTCAACCGCGAGGATGCGCTCAGGGCCGCCGGGCATGGCGTCGATGGCGTGATCGTCTCCAACCACGGCGGCCGCACGTTCGACGCCTCGCCCGCCTCGATCGAGGTGCTGGCGGAAATCGTCGATGCCGTGGCGGACCGGATGACGGTGATCTTCGACAGCGGCATCCGCCGCGGCAGCGACGTGCTGAAGGCAATCGCGATCGGCGCCCACGCGGTAATGATCGGCCGCGCCACGCTCTACGGCGCGGCGGCAGGCGGCCGCGCCGGCGCGGCGCGGGCGATCGCCATCCTCAAGGAAGAGATCGGCACGGCAATGGCCATGGTCGGCGTGACCACACTCGACGAACTCGACCGGAGCTTCCTGCGGCGGGACACCGTGCCGGGGCTGTAAGCTAATCCAGCGTGGATAATATCGGCACCACTTACCCCGCACCGGTTCCCTTATCCCACACCGTCACCCTGAATCCCGCACCGTCACCCTGAACTTGTTTCAGGGTCCATGGTGCCGCCGACACCGCGCGGGCAGGTATAAAACTGCCCGATGGACCCTGAAACAAGTTCAGGGTGACGAGGAGAGGTGACGAAGCTGTTCCGATCATTCGCATCCTGCCCTAGGGACCGTGGGGATTCATCGTGAGTTGATGACACCTGCGGCGAGGTAGATCATGGCTTCGAAACTGCGGTCTGTTTTGCATGCGCGCATTGCGATCCGCTTGAACTCTT
>JAITWR010000096.1 GCA_031285165.1 Novosphingobium sp. | reverse complement strand
GGCTCGTATGTCGTGGAAGGCAGGTTCGAGCCAGCTCCGTTGACAGGATCAACGAACTCAAGCCTGAAGCTGTCGAAACATTCAAACAAGCCTTCGAGATGGGCTTCATGCCATGGGCTGATCTGATGGTTGTAGAAACCTGCCGCAGTCCGGAAACCCAGAAGGACGTAATAGCTATTCGCTTCGGCGGCGCGCCAGCATTCGTAGCGGAGGCAGTCCGGTTCGTTTGCATGGGTCGCTCTGGCCAGGTCTCGTTCGATGTCTTCAAACTGAGCAAGTCGATCCGGCTTGATACGGACGTGGGCCAATATCGTCGTCATTGTCGGTGCCTTTATTTGCCGTGCCATCAAGGCAGGCGATCACCTGTCGGATCACCGCCCCAACGCGCCGTGCGCCAGCCTAGAACCGTTGCGTTATCGATACGCCATAAGTGCGCGGCAAGGCCGCCTCCGCGTAGGCGCCGAAAGTGGTTGCGACGATGTTATTGTAATATTTGGCACGAGTGATGTTATCGGCCCAGAATTCTATGACTGTCCTGTCACCGGGGCTGTTGAAGGCCACGCGCGCGGTCATCAGCGCATAACCATCGTCCCGGGCCAATCGCGCCGGTCCGCCTGCGCCAGGGGCCATGTCATAAGAACTCTTGTAAGCGACGTTGGTGGACAAATCGGTCGTCCATCCGGATGCGCCAAGATCGAAGCCGTAAGACAGACTGACGTTGCCTGCGAATTTCGGCGCGTTGGGCGTCTTGAAGCCGCGGATGTCCTCAGACCCATTGACCTGGCCCAGCGCGCCTGGCGTCAACAAGTACGCCGGAATGAAGACGGCTGCGTTGGGAAACGAAGTGAACCGCGCGTTCTGGTAAAGCACATTAGCCTTGAGTGACAGCCCGCCGGTCACGTTCCAGTCAATACTGGCTTCCACGCCATCGTTCTTGGCTGCCGCGGCGTTCTGCTGCGTTATGCCGCCGCTGCCAGCGTCGATGAAGCCGACTTGCAGGTTCTTCCAGTCATAGTGGAAGGCTGCCAAACTGAAGCGCAGGTGCCGGTCGAACAGCACGAATTTCGCGCCGATCTCGTAAGCTTCGATCGTTTCGGGGCGAACCGGCTTGGTGGTGTTGAACCCGGGACTGTTAAAGCCGCCCGCCTTGATGCCCTTGTTGTAGCTCGCGTAGAAGTTCGCGGCGCCGGTGTTATAAGCCAGCACGACGCGCGGCGTGAAGCTGTCGTTCTGGACTTGCGATCGCCCGGAAGCCTCCTGAAAGGCCAGCGCGGCATCGGCGTTGTTGGCAAAAAAATGGAGGCGCCTGTCATGCGTATATCGGCCGCCGACGGTCAGCGTCGCCTTTTCGAGAAAGCGAAAGTATATTTCGGCGAAGATCGAGATTGCAGTCGCCTTGTCGCGACTGTCGGTGATCGGCACCAGGCCGCCCAGCGATGAACCGGCAACGCCGAGCGGAAAACGGTTGTTGTCTTTCTGATATTGGCCACCCGCGATAAAATCGAATGCACCGCCCAGATCGGACGAAATCTGGAGGTCTTCGTTGAAAGCGCGGTAATCGCCGCCATCGTTCGCGTAGATACTCATGAGTATGGTCTGAGGCGTCGCATCACTATCATTCAGGACATGTTGCAGAACACGGCGATAACCGGTCGTCGATTTGATACTGATCTTGCCGATATCGTACTGAATTCGAAGATTTCCAGTCAGCACCTTGCTGATGAGATTACCGTTACCTTGCAGATAGCCACTTCCCGCCGGAATAACGGCCATGTTTTCCGCGGTGGTGTTCTGGTTGGTCTGGTAGAATCCCCCGGACCCGATAGCGCCTGGCGTATTGCAATACAGGCAGGTTAGCCCCGACGCGATTTCCTTGCGCAAGGTATTGCCATAATCCCGATCGCTATATTCGACCTTGAGAACCGCTGAGAAATCGTCGGACGGTGCCCACAGTATCTTCCCGCGCAATGTGTAGGCATCGTAAGGATTGATCGCCCGCCCGGCACTCACGGTGCGCACGTAGCCATCGCGCCTGCGGTAAGCGCCTGCAAGACGGATGGCCGCCGTATCCGAGAAGGGCAGGTTGACGACAGCTTCGCTCTCGAATGCGTCCAGATTGCCGTAGCCCGCCTTGACGTGACCGGAAACCTTGTCCGTCGATGGGTCGTTCGTATCGATGAGGATCGCACCGCCAGTGGCATTGCGTCCATAAAGGGCGCCTTGCGGTCCTTTCAGAACCTGAATCTGCTTGACGTCGAGCATCTCGTCTGCGGCGCCGATCTGCTGGGACAGGTAAGCGCCATCGAGATAGAGCGCAACCGATCCCTCCAGGCCGGGGCCGCTGTAACCGGTGCCGACGCCGCGGAGCACAATCTGGCTGGCGCCGGATTCCTGCTGGAAACTGAGGCCGGCTGAAACGAATTGCAGGTCAGTGGCATCGTCGATCGAAAGCTCGGTCAACTGGTTCTGCGAGAACTGACTGATGGAAATCGGCACGTCCTGTTGCGATTCAGCGCGCCGCTGCGCGGTAACGATGATGTCGCCGCCGGTACTGCCCGCATCTCCCCCAAAGGCCGACTGCGCGCAGGCGGGGGCAGTCGCGCAAAAGGAAGCGGCCAAGAGGAGGGCGGCCTTGTAGCGTGAACTGCTCATTTTTGACTCTCCCGGGTCAGTCGCATTGCCGCATTAACCACGACGTGTTTTCTCATCGTTTCGCCGCCCTGGCTCTTACTGAGAGAGGGAAACGAAAATCGAAATAGTATTCCTGTTTTATGTGCAAAAGCGGGAGTGTCCCCCCTGTCTTATCTGCTAGGTGTGGACTGCATCCTTCATCGGCACCATGCGCAGAAACGGGAGCTGTTTTTGCAAAAAAAAACGCTGCGATAGCAAATAGTTGAAGCCACATCTTATAACGCACAAATCATGGGAACCGGCTTCAGACCTGGTGCGCAGAAAGTTGTTGATGCGTGCCCCTATGGTGAAAATTCAGAAGCGGTCGGCGATCGATATCGCAGCCGGAACCCTGCGAGGAATGGTTCTTCCTGCCAAGGCTATCACGGACGAAACAACGACGCGTTTCGAGCGCTGCATTTATCTTGAACATCGCCATCTTACGAGAACGGGATGCAGCTTTCGGGGCTGTCCGTTTCGCCAGCTACCCGATATCAGCTTCCGAAACGTACTTTCGCGCGAAGCCCATACATTCGCGGCGCACCGAGGATGAGCCATTCGGCGCCGGATGATGACAGGCCATTGCTGGAGGCCACCCAGTATTTCTCGCCGGTGACATTCGACATGAACAGGGCCAGGTCGAACGGGCTGCCTGCTACCCCGTTCCAGTTCAGGTTGAGGTTCAGCAGGTTCGTCGCCGGCGCGATGCTGGCGTTGAAGGGGATGGCGCCCTGCGCATAGGCCCTGTCGTTGCCGTGGTTGCTGAACTGCCTGTCGGTGTGCGTGAAGATCGCGCTCAGTGAAACCTTGCCCGCTTCTTCCGGAACCGGCAGCGTATAAGTCGCAGTCAGCGTCACGCGGTTCTTCGGGGCGAAGGGCAGGATCGTGCCCTTGGTCAGAAACACTGCCTGGCCGCAGTTGAAGGCGGCATTGTTGCAGTTCGGCAGGGTGCTGCCGCCATTGGTGACCCTGGCGTCCAGATAGGCATAGCCCAGGTCGAAGCGCCAGTTATCGCCGACCATCAGCGAACCGTCGACCTCGATGCCCTTGATTTCCGACCTGCCGACATTCTGGATGCCGTTGATGCCGGTTGGCGCCGGCGCCGTGCAGGTGTCCCGCCCGCCCGCGTTCGGCTGTCCCTGCGCATTGGTCGGTGCCAGGCACTGCGGGATGAACACCGAAACCTGCTGGTCCTTGAACTTGTTCAGGAAGGCTGCGACGTTCAGGTTGCCGCGCACCGACGCACCGCGGAAGCTGGCCTTGGCGCCAAGCTCGAAATTGTCGACGTATTCGGGCTGCCAGGTTTCGAACTGGAGGTTCGCCTCGTTGATGCTGCCGCCGCGATAGCCGCGCGCATATTTGGCATAGATCAGCGTATCGGGGTTGGGCTTGAAGTCGAGATTGATCAGCCAGGTCGGCTTGCTGGAGCTGGTGGTGAAGCTGCGGCCGATACCGCAGGCACCGTTGGTCAGCACGTCGGCCGTGGCTCCGCCCGCCGGCTGTGCGGCCCGCGCGCAGCGGTAGGAAACCGGACCCGTGACGGGGTTGGCTACCACCGCGATGTTGTCGGCATCCTCATGCTGGCGGTCCCACGTGTTGCGGATGCCGCCGGTGATTGCGAACTGGTCGGTCAGCTTGAAAGTGGCCTGCGCATAGAGGCCGTAGTTCTTGTAGTAATACATGTTGTGGGCGATGCTGATGTTGCCCGAGGCATTGCAGGTGAACGCCCAGACATCGGCCTGGTTGACGCAGTCGGACAGGATCGCCGTATATTGCGTCTGTAGCTTGTTGGGCTCGCTATGCTCCAGATAGCCGCCGACCTGCCAGACCAGCCTGTCATCGGCCGTGCGCCCTTGCAACTGGAGTTCCTCGGTCAGCGTCCACTGATCCCCCTGCCCGCCGTCAGGCCCCGGATTGACGATAACGAAAGTTCGCGGAATGTTGTCGCCCGACAGGTTGAACGAATAGGCCTCTTTCGCCTTGCCGTAGCTGAAGATGTTCTTCACCGTCAGGGTATCGGTAGCCTTCCAGGTCGTGGTGTTGATGACCTGCCACGTCTCGCTGTCCACGAACGAGTTCCGGTTGTTGTTGGCGACATCGTAGAAGCCGTAGCCGGCCGCGGTCTGGCGATCGAGTTCGGTACAGTTCGCCGCGCGCGAGGCCAGCGCGGTGCCCGTATTGCCGTCGGACCCCGCGATGGTGCCGCGATTGCAGTAGGCGTATTTGCCCATATAGCCGTTGGTGTTCGACCTGGCATAAGTGAAGATCGTGTAGTTTTCGAGGTCCGGCGTCACATCGATGACGAGGCTGGCGCGAACCGCCCAGTAATTGACGTCGTTGAAGCCCTCAGGGCCAATGCCCGAACGGTTTTTGATATAGCCGTTGCGGGTGTTGCGGTCTGCCGCCACGCGGAAGCGGATGCTATCGTTCAGTGGCACGTTGACTACGCCCTGAAGACGCCACTGGTCATAATTGCCGACCGTGCCCTCGACCGAACCTTCGAGCCGGTCGGTGGGCTTGTTCGGCACCAGCAGGATCGCGCCGCCGGTAGTGTTGCGGCCGAACAGCGTGCCTTGCGGCCCTTTCAGAACCTGCACATTCTGCAAGTCCATCATCTGACCCACGCCCGCACCGTTGCCGCTGGTGATGTTCGAAGACAGGCGTGGTGCCACCGCCTCGGCGAAGTAAACCGCCACCGAGGGCGCAGTGTTGAGATCCTGCGAGAAGCCGCGGATCGCGAAGCTGGACTTGTCGGGGCCGTACCGGCCATTGACCGTAAGCGACGGCGTATAGGCCGCAAGGTCCGTACTGTTGACGATGTTGCGCGCGGCAAGCTGTTCCGGATTATAGACCGTGATCGAGATCGGCACATCCTGAAGGCGCTCGTCCATGCGACGGGCCGTGACGATGATGTCGCCGGTCGATGCCTCTGCGGCCTCCTGCGCCAGAGCCGGTGTCGTCATGACCATAACGATCGCCGTCATGGTGAGCGACACGTCTTTCCAGTTTTTCATTTCCCACCTCCCCTGGCGCTTGCACCGATCAGGCAGGCGCTCTCTCTCGGAACTGCTGCATCGGGTTTGACCGCATGCTATATTTATGAATGGTCGATACCATGGATTCCAGTATCGTCCATAACCCGATATTCATGCCCGGTACAGCAATGGCTTTGCGCTGAGTAAGAATGAGTATTGTGGAGCACCCGCAGCCGGCGAGGCCCTGGAGCGAAGCGGGCCGGTGGCGGGCGGCAACCCCGATGCCGGCCCAAGCCCTGCTCTGGCGCGTCGCTTACGGGGACGGCGCAGGCGGCTGTCGGGGGTGCCGCTCAAGCGTCGGGTCGATCACCGCCCAGGCGGGCGCGTCGTCGGTCCAGATCGCCATCCGCGGCTTCAGCCCATGCGGTTCGTCGAAAATGCCGAAGCGGATCGTGCGGAAATGCGGACGTGCCGAGCTTTGGGCGAAGACGTGGCTGCCGCAGGAAGGGCAGAACCATTGCAGTATCTCGTTGCCGCTCGCCGCGGCATAACGGTGCGGCTTGACCTCGCCGGTGATCGTCACGTTTTCGGTGCGGAACATGGCGTTGTGCGTCGGCCCGCCGGAGGCGATCTGTCGGCACTGGCGGCACCAGCATTGGCGCGTAGTCACGGGCTCGCCTGCGACGGCGACCGTCACCTGCCCGCAGGCGCAGCGGCCGGTGTAGCTCATTTGAGGGCTTTCCGGGGATGCGCCATCGTCGTCAGTTGCTTCCCGGCCGGCGAGCCATGAAGGCGAGGCGTTCGAACAGCATCACGTCCTGCTCGTTCTTCAACAGCGCGCCGTGGAGCGGCGGGATGGCCTTGGTCGGGTCGCGGTTCTGGAGAACGTCGAGCGGCATGTCCTCGTTCAGCAGCAGCTTCAGCCAGTCGAGCAGCTCGCTGGTCGAAGGCTTCTTCTTGAGCCCCGGCACGTCGCGGATTTCGTAGAAGATTTCCATCGCCCTGGCCACGAGCGCTTTCTGGATGCCCGGGAAGTGGACGTCGATGATCGCCTGCATGACATCGCGGTCGGGGAACTTGATGTAGTGGAAGAAGCAGCGGCGCAGGAAAGCGTCGGGCAGTTCCTTCTCGTTGTTCGAGGTGATGACGACGATCGGCCGCTCCCTGGCCTCGATCCGCTCGCCCGTTTCGTAAACGTCGAAGCTCATGCGATCGAGTTCCTGGAGGAGATCGTTGGGGAACTCGATATCCGCCTTGTCGATCTCGTCGATCAGCAGGACGGGCAAGGTGGGGCTGGTGAAAGCGTCCCACAGCTTGCCGCGCCTGATGTAGTTCGCGATGTCGTGGACGCGCTCGTCGCCGAGCTGGCCGTCGCGCAGGCGGGCGACGGCGTCATACTCGTAGAGGCCCTGCTGCGCCTTGGTGGTGGACTTGACGTTCCATTCGATCAGCGGCGCATCGACCGCTTTGGATATCTCGTGCGCCAGCACGGTCTTGCCGGTGCCGGGCTCGCCTTTCACCAGCAGCGGCCGGCGGAGCATGACCGCGGCGTTGACCGCGACTTTGAGATCCTCGGTGGCGACATAGCTGCCGGTGCCTTCGAAACGCTGCATCACTTGGGTCCTGTCCGGTTTCCGTTCGGCGCAGGGGTTAGGTGGTGCGGCGCAGCGAGGCAAGCGCCGAACGCGCTTTCGGAAACGGGTTCCCGCAGGCGCGCTGTGCAATTCGCGGAAGCGCGGATTTCGCGGCGCTCAGGCGTCGATCAACTCGCGATCGACCTCGCCCGCGCGGTTCTGGATGAACATGAAGCGATGCTCGGGATTGCGGCCCATGAGGCGGTCGACCAGATCCTTCACCGCGGCGCGGCCCTCGTATTCGGGGGGCAGGGTGATGCGGATCAGGCTGCGCGTCGCCGGGGCCATCGTCGTTTCGCGCAATTGCTGCGGGTTCATCTCGCCGAGGCCCTTGAAGCGCCCGATTTCCACTTTCTTGCCCTTGAAGACTGTCGCTTCCAGTTCGGTGCGGTGCGCGTCGTCGCGGGCATAGGCCGATGTCGATCCGGCGGTCAGGCGATAGAGCGGAGGCTGCGCCAGATAGAGATGGCCGCGGCGGACGACATCGGGCATCTCCTGAAAGAAGAAAGTCATCAGCAGCGTGGCGATATGCGCGCCGTCGACATCGGCATCGGTCATGATGACGATGCGGTCATAGCGCAGGTTGTCCGGGTTGCAGTCCTTGCGGCTGCCGCAGCCGAGCGCGAGCAGCAGGTCGGCGATCTCGGTATTGGCGCGGATCTTGTCGGTCGTGGCGCTGGCGACGTTGAGGATCTTGCCGCGGATCGGCAGAATCGCCTGGGTCTTGCGGTCACGCGCCTGCTTGGCGCTGCCGCCGGCCGAATCGCCCTCGACGATGAACAGCTCGGTCTCGCCGTCGCTTTCGCCCGAACAGTCGGTGAGCTTGCCGGGGAGCCGCAGTTTACGGGCGTTGGTCGCGGTCTTGCGCTTGACCTCGCGCTCCGCCTTGCGGCGCAAGCGCTCGTCCATGCGCTCCATGACGTGACCGAGCAGGGCCTTGCCGCGCTCCATGTTGTCGGCGAGGAAATGGTCGAAATGGTCGCGGATCGCGTTTTCGACGAGGCGCGCGGCCTCGGGCGAGGTCAGGCGGTCCTTGGTCTGGCTCTGGAACTGCGGGTCGCGGATGAAGACGGAAAGCATCACCTCGCTGCCGGTGACCACGTCCTCGGGCGTGATGTCCCTGGCTTTCTTCTGGCCAACCAGTTCGCCGAAAGCGCGGATGCCCTTGGTCAGCGCGGCGCGCAGGCCCTGTTCGTGGGTGCCGCCATCGGGTGTCGGGATGGTATTGCAGTACCAGCTATAGGCGCCGTCCGACCACAGCGGCCAGGCGATCGCCCATTCGACGCGGCCTTGCTCCTCGCCGGGAAAATCCTGCGATCCCGAAAAGAATTTGGCGGTGACGCATTCGCGGTTGCCGACCTGCTCGGTGAGGTGATCGGCAAGCCCGCCGGGAAACTGGAACACGGCTTCGGCCGGCACGTCCTCGCCGGCCAGCGCCGAAAGCAATTGGGGCGCGCATTTCCAGCGGATCTCGACCCCGGCGAAGAGATAGGCCTTGGAGCGGGTGAGGCGGAACAGGCGGGCGGGTTTGAACTTCGCGTCCTCGCCGAAGATCTCGGGGTCGGGCGTAAAGGCGACACTGGTGCCGCGCCGGTTGGGCGTGCCGCCGAGCCGCTGCAAGGGGCCGCTCGGAAGCCCGCGCGAGAACTCCTGCGCGAACAGCTCCTTGTTGCGCGCGACTTCCACCCGCGTATTGCTCGACAGGGCATTGACCACCGAAACGCCGACGCCGTGGAGGCCGCCCGAAGTGGCATAGGCCTTGCCCGAGAACTTGCCGCCCGAATGCAGCGTGGTGAGAATCACCTCGAGCGCCGACTTGCCGGGGAATTTCGGGTGTTCGTCGACCGGCATGCCGCGGCCGTTGTCGACGATGGTGAGGCGGTTGCCTTCTTCCAGCGTCACTTCGATGCGGCTGGCGTGGCCGGCAACGGCTTCGTCCATCGAATTGTCGAGCACTTCGGCGGCGAGGTGGTGCAAGGCCCGCTCGTCGGTGCCGCCGACGTACATGCCGGGGCGGCGACGGACGGGCTCAAGCCCTTCCAGCACTTCGATCGCGGAACCGTCATACGCTTCGCCGGCGGCGGTGGGCAGCTTGTCGAACAGCGAACCGGAACTCTCAGAGGCCATGGAACGCCTTTAGAACGTGCGTGAATCCCGGCGCAAGCGGGCAAGGGCGGGTTATCCGGCGCTTCCTTGCCGCCTACTGGCCGAACTGCTCTGCCGCCGGGCTCACCACGGTTACGCCCTGGGCGCCGACCTCGCGCACTTCGAGCGCGCGCTCGATCACGCCGTTGGAACGGAAGCGGAAAGCGCCGTCGAGGCCGATGAAGCCGCCGCTGTCGAGCATGCGGGCCGTCGGGAACTGCGATCCCGGCCGCCAGTCGCGCGCGACGCGCAAAGTCAGCAGCACCGCGTCGTAGCCGAGCGTGGCGATGCGGTAGGGCTGGGCGCCGAAGCGCGTCTTGTAGCTTGCCGAGAACTGGCGGAAGCGCGTGTCCGACACTGCCGAGAACCAGGCCCCGCGCAGCGCGGGGGTGGTTGCGACGATGCTCTCGCCGCTCCACAGCTCGGTGCCGAGGATACGCGGGGCGGCGCCGGCCGCCGGCGCCCTGAGCGGGGCTGCGGCCTGGCTGGCGATACGGCCACCGTCGGCGATCAGCACCGCATCGAAGCCGCCCTTGGCGCGCAGCCGCCGGGCGGCACCGACTACCGAGGCATTGGTGCGTTCGAAGCTCTCGGTCGCGATGACGCTGCCGCCGCCGGCGCGAACCGCAGTGAACAGCGCCGCCGAGGCGCGCTCGCCATATTCGCCCGAAGGGATCAGCGCGGCATAGCGGCTGGCGCCATGCGCTCTGGCGTAAGTCACCGTGCGCGCGATCGAGGCGCTGGGCAGAACGCCCATGATGAAGACATTGTCCCTTGCCGCGCCCTCATCGTTGGAGAACGAGACGAGCGGCACCCGCGCTGCCCGCGCCGCGGCGGCGATGGCGGGGATGTCGTTGGCCAGCAGCGGGCCGAGGATCAGCTTGTTGCCGTCGGCGATCGCCTTGGCCGTGACCGCAGCCGCGCCGGCGGAAGTGTCGTAAGTGGTGATGCGCAGGTTCTGCGAATTGGTGTCGAGCAGCGCCATGGTCGCCGCATTGGCGATCGACTGGCCGACCGGACCGTTCGGCCCGGCAAGCGGAACCAGCAGCGCGACGCGGTGACGCTCGCTATCGGTGGGAAGCATTCCCGCGTTCGGCCCCTTGTCGGGCGGCGGCGGCGTTCCGGTCGTGCCGGTGGGGACGACCTTGCAGCCCGCCAGCAACACGACTGTCGCCAGGGTGATAAACCTGCGCCGGTTCGTTGCACTCTTCAACATCGCTTGCCGCTCCCTGATCGGATGTCCATGAATGCCCGCATGGATCAGCTTGAACCCGGTCTCTATATTGTCGCGACGCCGATTGGCAATCTCGGCGACATCACATTGCGTTCGGTGGAGGTGCTGGGCGGTGTTGCGGCGGTGGCTTGCGAGGATACGCGGGTTACCGGCAGGCTGCTCAATCACCTCGGCCTCAGAAAGCGGATGATCCGCTATGACGACCACGCGAGCGAGGCCGATCGCGCCCGCCTGCTCGCGCTGATGGCCGAAGAGCCGGTGGCACTGGTGAGCGATGCCGGAACGCCGCTGATCTCCGATCCGGGATTCCGCCTGGTACGCGCGGCGCGCGCGGCGGGAATCGCCGTGACCAGCCTGCCGGGGCCGAGCGCGGCGATCGTCGCGCTGACGCTGGCCGGCCTGCCCAGCGACCGCTTCCTGTTCGCAGGCTTCCTGCCGGCCAGGGACAAGGCACGCCGCGACATGCTGGCCGGGCTGGCCGGTGTGCCGGCAACGCTGGTGTTCTACGAAACGGCGCCGCGACTCGGCGATGCGCTGGGTGCGGTGGCCGCTGTCCTGCCCGGCCGCGAAGTCGCTGTCGCGCGTGAGCTTACCAAGAAGTTCGAGGAATGCCGGACCGGCTCGCCCGAAGAACTGGCGGCGCATTACGCCGCGCATCCGCCCAGGGGCGAGATCGTCCTGCTGGTCGGACCGCCGGTGGCCGCACCGGCGGATTCCCGCGATGCCGACAGGCTGCTGCGGGCCGAGCTGGAAAGCGCCAGACCTTCGCAGGCGGCGGCCCGAGTGGCGAAGCTGACCGGGCTCGACCGCAAGGCGCTCTACGCCCGCGCGCTCGCGCTCAAATGAGCCGCCGCCGCGCCCATGCCGAGCGCCGGGGCCGGCGGGGCGAGACGCTGGCGGCCTGGTACTTGCGGCTCAAGGGCTGGCGCATCCTTGCCCGCCGGGTGAAGACGTCGCGCGGCGAAGTGGACCTGATCGCCCGGCGCGGCGCCACTGTCGCCTTTGTCGAGGTGAAATGGCGCAATACCGCGGCCGGGCTGGAACTGGCGATCGATGCCCGCCGCCTGCGCCGCGTCGCCGCCGCGGCCGAGGCGGTCGCACCGCGCTTTGTCCGGACGGGCGATGTCCAGCGGATCGACGTGCTTCTGCTTGCACCGCGGCGCATCCCGCGCCACATCGTCAACGCTTGGATGCCCTAGAGCCTGTCTCGATTTCGCGCGAGACGGCCGAACAGGGGCTCCTGACCCAACCCCGTCCCGTGTCGCGCAAAGCCGCGGCACGCCGTGCAAAGGCCCGAGCATGACCCTTCGCATCGCCGTCCAGATGGACCCGCTGGAAACGATCAACATCGCCGGCGATTCGAGTTTCCACCTGATGCTTGCGGCGCAGGCGCGCGGCTTCAGGCTGTGGCACTACGACGTGAAGACGCTGGCGCTCGATACCGCCGGCGGAGCGGGTGAGCGGATCACCTGCCGGGCCGCGCCGGTTACCGTGCAGCGCGTTGCGGGTGACCATTTCCGCCGCGGCGATCCCGTCCTGCTCGATCTCGGCCGGGATATCGACATCGTGCTGATGCGCCAGGATCCGCCGTTCGACCTCGGCTACATCACCGGCACCCATATCCTCGAACGGCTTGCCGGGCGGACGCTGGTGGTCAACGATCCGGCCTCGGTGCGCAATGCCCCCGAAAAGGTCATGGTGCTCGACTACGCGCGTTTCATGCCGCCGACGCTGATCGCGCGCCGGATCGAGGATGTGAAGGACTTCCACCGCAGGCATCCGGGCGATCTCGTGGTGAAGCCGCTTCACGGCAACGGCGGCAAGGCGGTGTTCCGCGTGCCAGAGGACGGCAGCAACCTCGGCGCACTGACCGAACTGTTCAACCAGGTCTGGCGCGAGCCTTTCATGGTCCAGCCTTTCCTTCCCGAAGTCTCGGAAGGCGACAAGCGGATCGTCCTCGTCGACGGGGTGTTCGCGGGCGCGATCAACCGCAAGCCGGGCGCGGGCGAGTTCCGCTCGAACCTTGCGGTCGGCGGCTATGCCGAGGCGACCACGCTCACTCCCGAGGAGGAAGCAATCTGCGCCGCGATGGGGCCGGACCTCAAGGCGCGCGGCCTCGTCTTCGTCGGCATCGACGTGATCGGCGGCAAGTGGCTGACCGAAATCAACGTGACTTCGCCCACCGGCATCGTTGCGATCGATCGCTTCAACGGCTCGGACACCGGCGGCATGATCTGGGACGCGATAGAGGCACGCCATGCCGCGCTGCAAAATGGCTGATCCGAAACCTGCGGTGCGGGCGCTGCCGACGACATGACCGACTGGATTCTCAGCCTGATCGAACAGGGCGGCTATTGGGGCATAGCCTTTCTGATGTTCATCGAGAACGTCTTTCCGCCGATCCCGTCCGAAGTGATCATGGGCTTCGGCGGCATCGCCATGGCGCGCGGGACGATGACATTCTGGCCGCTGCTCCTTGCCGGCACGGCCGGCTCGACGCTGGGCAATTACGTCTGGTTCCTGGCCGGCGACCGCTGGGGCTATCAGCGGCTGCGGCCGCTCGTCGATCGCTGGGGGCGGTGGCTGACACTCGAATGGGACGACATCGAGCGCGCCGGTCGCTTCTTCCGGCAGCACGGCCAGTGGATCGTCTTCGCAATGCGCTTCTCGCCCTTCCTGCGGACGATGATCTCGCTCCCCGCCGGCCTCGCCCGTATGAATCACGGCCGGTTCCTCGCTTTCACTTTCGCCGGGGCGGCAGTGTGGAACGCGGCGCTGATCCATGGCGGAAGCTGGCTTTCGGCCTATTTCGCCGAAGCGCAGCACTGGCTGAACGGGATCATCATCGCAACACTGGTTCTGGCGGTGGGCGGCTACCTGTGGCGCGTGGCGACATGGAAGCCGCGCGGCTGACGGGGCTTTATCGCTCGCGCGGGTGAGCGTTGCGGTAAACGTCGAGCATCCGGGCGGCATCGACTTTCGTGTAGATCTGCGTCGAACCCAGGCTGGCGTGCCCGAGCAGTTCCTGCAACGAGCGCAGGTCCACCCCGGCGCCCAGCAGGTGCGTGGCGAAGCTGTGGCGCAGCGCGTGGGGGGTAGCGCTTGGCGGCAGGCCCAGCGCGATGCGGGCGCGGGCCATGGCTTTCTGCACCATGCCCTGCGACAGCGGCCCGCCTCTGGCACCGCGAAACAGCGCTTCGTTCTTCATCACCGGCCAGGGGCACCTGGCCAGATAGTCGCCGACCGCGCTGCGCACGATCGGCAGCAGCGGCACGACGCGCTGCTTGCCGCCCTTGCCGGTGATCGGGAGGACTTCGCCCAGAGGCAGAACACCGCCGGTCAGCGACAGCGCCTCGGCGATGCGCAGGCCGGCGCCATAGAGCAGCAGCAGCACGGCCCGGTCGCGCGCGCCGATCCATTCCTCGCGCGCGTCCCCGGCGACGGTGACGGCGAGGTTCACGGCCTCGTCGGGCGTTACCGGACGGGGGATGCCTTTTTTGATCCGCGGGCCGCGCATACGGGGCGGGGCGGTGTCGGCCTCGCCGGCCCGGGCGCGGGCAAAGGTGATGAAACCCTTGAGCGCTGAAAGCTCGCGCGCCACGGAGGCATTGCCAATGCCCTCGCCGCGCCGTTTGGCAAGCTGGTGGCGCAGTGCCGCAGCGTCGAGCCGAGCCAATGCCGGCCAGCCGGTCGCGCCGGTCGCGTCGATCAGCCGCGCCGCGGCAGCGATATAGGCACGGACCGTATGGGGCGAACGGCGCCGGCTCTCGGCGAGATGCGAATGCCAGGCTTCCAGAATGTCCGCGCGGGTCATGCCGTCACCAGCGCTGCGGGAACCAGTTCGCCCAGCAGCGCGTCGAGCAGGACCATGCCTGCGGGAGTAACGCCGATGCGGCTGCCTTGCTGCCAGGTCAGCCCCTGCCGGCAATAGAACGCGAGCTTTGCCGGATCGCACAGTGTTGCGCTGGCCAGTCCGAATCGCGCGCCCATGGCGGCAAGATCGACGCCTTCGGCAAGGCGCAAGCCCATCAGCATGGCCTCGCCGGCCTGTTCGGCGGCGGCAAGCGCTCGCGCTTCGGCGATTCCGTCGCCCTGCCGCGCGATCGCGGCGAGCCAGTTCTCGGGCTTCCTGTGCCGCACCGTGGCCAGGCCGCCACGCCGGCCGTGCGCGCCGGGGCCGATGCCGCAATAGTCCCGGTAGCGCCAGTAGGCGAGGTTGTGGCGGCTTTCCTCGCCGGGGCGGGCGTGGTTGCTGATCTCGTAGGCGGGAAGGCCCGCCGCCCCGGTCATCTGCCGGGTCAGATCGAAAAGATCGGCGGCGGTATCATCGTCGAGCGGGGTGAAGGCATGCTCGCGCGCCAGAGTGGCAAAGCGCGTGCCCGGCTCGATCGTGAGCTGGTAGAGCGAGAGATGGCCGGTGCCGAAAGAGAGGGCGCGGGACAGTTCGGCCGCCCATTGGCCGGGTGTCTGGCCGGGGCGGGTGTATATCAGATCGAAGCTGACACGGCCGAAATGGCGCTGCGCGACATCGAGTGCGGCCAGCCCTTCCTTCACGCCGTGCAGCCGGCCGAGGAAGCGCAGCACATCGTCGTCGAGTGCCTGCATGCCGAGCGAGACGCGGTTGACGCCTGCGGCAGCGAGCGCGGCGAAGCGTGCGGCCTCGACCGACGAGGGATTGGCTTCCAGCGTGATCTCGATGCCCGGGGCAAACCCCCAGAGCCTTTGTGCTTCAGCCAGCAGGCGCTCGACCAGCGCCGGCGGCATCAGCGAGGGCGTGCCGCCGCCGAAGAAGATCGAGGTCAATGCCTCACCGCCGGCCGTTTCGGCTTCGCGGGCCATGTCGGCGCACAGGCCGCGTTCCCACAGGCCGTGATCCACCCGCTCGCGGACATGGCTGTTGAAATCGCAATAGGGGCATTTCGCCAGGCAGAAGGGCCAATGGATATAGAGCGCGCGGGCCATCGCGGCCTTGCCGTTTCTCTCAGGTGCCGAACTGTTCGGCCACCAGCCGGGCGAAGGCTGCGGCGCGATGGCTGATGCGGTGCTTTTCTTCGGGGGGGATCTCGGCAAAAGTCTCGCTGCGGCCGTTCGGCACGAACACGGGGTCATAGCCAAAACCCAGCGCCCCGCGCGGCGGCCAGGTGCAGTGACCGTCGACACGCCCTTCATAGACCGCGCTGTCCCCATCGGGCCAGGCGATCGCAAGGGTGCAGGCGAACCAGCAACTGCGGTCGACCGCGCCGCCTTGCCGGCAGAGCAGGCCCTCGACCTTGCCCATGGCCATGTACCAGTCGCGGCCCGGCGGGCCTTCGAACCATTGCCGTTCGGCCCAGTCAGCGGTGTAAACGCCCGGCGCGCCTGCAAGCGCAGTGACGCAGAGGCCCGAATCGTCAGCCAGCGCGGGCAGGCCGGCGCCGGCTGCTGCCGCCCTTTCGAAGGTTTCCATGCTTGCGTCCACGCCGAATGCGATGTTGCTTATTTCTTTGCCGTCGTTGTCAACCTGAATGCCGTTCAGTGAATCGTCAGTCTCTGCAAAACTGTCTATTTCCAGAAAGCCCTTAAAAAACCTGTCAAGCTGAACACTAGTAAATTCATTACCCACATATAAGAGTATATAAAATATATGATCATATTGCTATAGTTTTCCATTGTTCTTT
>JAITWR010000090.1 GCA_031285165.1 Novosphingobium sp. | reverse complement strand
CTCGGCCCGTTGCAGTACGAGGAGCAGCAGGAAGGCTATCTCGGTTACGGCGGCACGCAGCGGCTGATGATGTCGGACGAGACCAACAAGCTGATCGACAGCGAGATCCGCAATCTGGTCGACAGCGCGCACCGGCGCGCGAGCGACATCCTCAAGGCCAACGAGGAAAAGCTTCACCTGCTGGCCAATGCCATGCTCGAATACGAGACGCTGTCCGGCGAGGAGATCAGGGAACTGCTCGAACACGGCCGCATCGATCGCCCCGAAGCACCCAAAGGCCCGAGCACCCCGGCGCCGCTGCCCGGCTCCGCGGTGCCCAGAGCCGGCAAACGCTTCTCCGGCAGCGACACCTCGCCGCAGGGAGTGTAAGGGACGGGTTCCCGTTCAGTCCGGCAATGGCCGTTATTCTTTCGCCATGAACGGGCTGCCGTCCATCGACTTCCGGGTTCGATAGCCCGGCAATAATCACGGGACCAAACGACCAGCGCTGCCCGGGCCGGGCTTCAGCCAGCCTTGAGCGCGCTTGTGAGAAGTTTGTGCAATCGGGAATGCAGCGCGTCGTTGCCTGCGAGCACTTCGGTATCGCAGACCGGCTGTGAACGGCCGCGGAAATCGGTGACAAAACCGCCCGCCTCGCGCACCAGCAGGCAGCCCGCGGCCGTATCCCACGGCTGCAACGCGCTTTCCCAGAAACCCTCATAGCGCCCCGCCGCCACCCAGGCGAGATCGAGCGCAGCCGAGCCGAAGCGGCGAATGCCGGCGACCTGCGGCGCGAGCGCGCTGTAAATCGCCGCCCACTGCGGCACACTGCCGCGGTTGGCGAAAGGGATGCCGGTGGCGATCAGGCTCTCATCCAGATGCCGTCGCGCCGAAACCCGCAGGCGCTTGTCCTGCAACCAGGCCCCCCGGGTCTTCTCCGCCCAGAAGCTTTCGTCGGTAATCGGCTGATAGACCAGGCCGGCGACGACCTCGCCCCAGCCGCTGCCGTCCAGCTTCGGCTCCTGCACCGCGATCGAAATGGCGAAATGCGGGATGCCGTGGAGGAAGTTGGAGGTGCCGTCGAGCGGATCGACCACCCAGCGCGGCCTGGTCGGGTCGCCCGCGATCTCACCGGCTTCCTCGAACAGAAAACCCCAGTCGGGCCGCGCCGTGCGCAATTCTTCCCAGAGCGTCCGCTCGGCCGCCTGGTCCGCCTTGGAGACGAAGTCGGACGGCCCCTTGCGCGAAACCTGCAAGTGCTCGACCTCGCCGAAATCGCGGCGCAGCCGCTGTCCCGCCTTGCGGGCCGCCTTTTCCATCACGCGGATGAGGCCGGATATTGCCATGGGATTCCTTATGCCGTTCGTCCCGCTCGGGACCGAACGGGACCGGGGTTGTAGTGTCAGTCCGCCTTGCGGACGTATGCGCGCTCGTAAACGTCGACGACGATACGCGTTCCCGATTCGATATGCGGCGGCACCATCACGCGCACGCCATTGTCGAGCACGGCCGGCTTGTAGCTGGAGGATGCCGTCTGCCCTTTCACCACCGCGTCGGCCTCGACGATCGTGGCTTCGACCTGTTCGGGCAACTGGACCGAGATCGGGCGTTCTTCCCACATTTCCAGCAGCACCTCCATGCCGTCCTGCAAGAACGCTGCGGCATCGCCGAGAAGATCGGTGGGAAGCTGGATCTGATCGTAGGTGTCCTTGTCCATGAACACCAGTTGGTCGCCATCGGCGTAGAGGTACTGGAAGTCCTTGGTATCAAGCCGGACACGTTCGACCGTGTCGGCGCTGCGGAAGCGCACGTTGGTCTTGCGGCCGTCGACAAGGTTCTTCATCTCGACCTGCATGAAGGCGCCGCCCTTGCCCGGCTGGGTGTGCTGCGTCTTGGCAACTTTCCAGATGCCCTTTTCATATTCCAGGATATTGCCGGGACGAATATCCACGCCGCTGATCTTCATGGGAAGTGCCTTTGATGGGAAAGAGCGAATTTCGGGAAAGGCGGCCCCTTAGCCTGCGCATGGCGTTCTGGCAATCGGAACGGACGGATGCTAACGCCGGACCATGATGCGCTGCCTCACCCTGCCCGCCCTCACCGCCCTGCTGCTGGCGGCACCCGCAGGCGCAGTACCCGGCGGTGAGATCGGCACGCTGCAAATCGGCCGCTACACCTGCGAACTGCCCGGCGACGCGCTGGGACCGCGCGGCCGGCATGTGCCGGAAGTCGATTTCGCCGTGATCTTCGGTTCGAGCTATCGCGCCGACGGACGGAGCGGCACTTATCTGCTGACCGGCGACAATGTCGTTCTGACCAGCGGCCCGCGCCGGGGCGAGCGCTACCACCGGCTGTCGGACGGCTTCCTGCGCAAGCAGAACGCCGATGGCGGCGACGGCGACTTGCGCTGTGTCATCGCCAACCGGAACAACACGTTCGCCGCCGAACCGGCGGCCGGGAAAAGCGCGACCGGCGCGGGGCTGTAGAGACGAAAGCACTCCGCCCGGCATTTCGACACTCTTGTCGCAAAAATTCGCTTGACCTTCTGCCCGAGACTCACCCCAATAGGGGCCTGAGTGAAGGGAGAAGACGATGAACGTCCACTTCGGCGCAATCGAGACGCGTGACGATCCGCTGGTGCTGGGCACCGATCCCATTCCGGCGCGCTATTATTACGATCCCGAATGGTACGAGCTTGAGCGCAAGGCGATCTTCATGCGCACATGGCTCAACGTCGGCCACGTCTGCGAACTGCCCGAAACGGGCAGTTTCGTGCGGCGCGAGATCGAGTTCGCCAGGGCTTCGCTGCTGCTGGTGCGCGGCAAGGACGGAACGATTCGCGCGATGCACAACGCCTGCACCCATCGCGGCACCCAACTGACCGACGAAGAATGCGGAAAACGCCCCACTTTCTCCTGCCCCTACCATATGTGGACTTTCGGCACCGACGGCGCGCTACTGTCCGCGCCCGATTTCGAACGCTTCGACACGACCAAGGAAGCCTGCGCGCTGCGTCAGGTCGCGGTCGATGTCTGCGGTGGGCTGATCTTCATCAATTTCGATCCGCAGCAGTCCTTGCGCGAATACCTCGGGCCGATGGCCGAAATGCTGGAACAGCTCCCCGTCGCGCGGGCGACGACGTTCCATGAATACGTCTATGAGCTCGATGCCAACTGGAAGATGGACTACGACAACTTTCAGGAAAACTACCATTTGCGCTTCATCCATCCGCGCTCGGGCGGTGCCGGCGTCTGGCCGGGAAATCCGTTCGGCTACCCCAGCCACTTTTCGCTCAACGGGCGGCATCGCACCCAGACGATCTGGGCCGACCCCGATGCGGAAATACAGCCGACGATGCTCGACGTTTACAAGCGCTCGGCCAGGCGCCTCGCCGCCGACGGCATTCTCGACCATCCCCTTGGGCGCGAATATATCGCGTTGTTCCCCAATCTGTTTCTCTTCTGTAGCCCCGGTAGCCACTTCCTCCACACGGTCTTCCCGCTGGGGCCGGAGAAGGCGCGCGGCGTGATCCGGCTCTACTGGATCGGCGAGGACGAGACTGCGAGCACGCGCTATGCTCGCGAGTTTGCCATGGCGCAGATCCGCGACATTCACTCCGAAGACGTCGGCGTCGTTCAGGCCGGTCAGCGCGGTATCTCCAGCGGCGCGCTCGAATATCTCCACTTTCAGGAAAAGGAGATTCTCTGCCGTCACCTGATCAAAGTCTGCGAGGAAGAGGTCGAGGCTTACATCAAGGCCAACGGGGCCTGAACGGGAGAACAGGCTTGGATCTCGGCCTCAAAGACAAAGTCGCGATCGTCACCGCAGCGACCGCGAACATCGGTCGCGGCATCGCGCTGGAACTCGCCGCGGAAGGCGCCAAAGTGGTCATCGTCGGGCGCGATGCCGAGGCTGGCGCGCGCGCGGTCGATGCCGCCAGGGAACGCGGCGCGGCGGAAGCGGTGTTCATCGGCGCCGACCTGCTCGACAAGACAGCGCCGGCCCGCATCCTCGCCGTGGCGGAGGAACTTGGGCCGGTCGATGTGCTGGTCAACAATGTCGGCGGCAATGTCGACCAGGGCCTTTTCGTCGATTCCGATCCCGACAAGTGGGCCGGCGATATCGATCTCAATTTCGGCACTCTCCTGCGCATGACGCATGCAGTGCTGCCCGGCATGATCGGGCGCAGGCGCGGCGCGATCGTCAACGTCGGCTCCACCGCAGGCCTTGTCGGGGACTACATGCTCCCGGTCTATTCGGCGATGAAGGGCGCGGTGCATTCGTTTACCGTCGTGCTGGCCAAGGAAGTCGGCCAGCACAACATCCGGGTGAACGCGATTGCTCCTTACGCGACCTTCGCGACATCTCCCGATGCCTACAGCAAGGGCAGCCGCTTCCATCCCGAAAGCGGCCTGTTCGCCAGGCTGGGCAACAGCGTCAGCGAAGCCGATCGCGCAATCCGCCAGCGCCGCACTTTCGTCGGCCGGCCTTTCGGCACGCCCGAGGAAATGGCCGCGGTGGTGGCGCTGCTCGCTTCGGACCGGGCGAGCTTCGTCACCGGACAGGTCTGGCCGGTCGACGGCGGATCGCTTATGTAGCGCCACAATAGCGCCGCGACGACGATGCCGGGGGAGAAGAGGAATGCTTGACGCCGCGAGCATCATCGCGGAAGGCCAAGATCGGGCCGGCATTGCCGATCCCGAACCGCACCTTCACATAAACTTGGAAAAACTGGTCGAGGCGCTGAACCGCCATGGCCGCTTCGGCCCGGAAAGCGAGGCCGCTGCACGCAAGGGTCTGGTCGATCGCATGGCGAATCGGCTCGAGGGCCTGAAATGGGTGCAGCGGCACCCCGAAATCGCCGCAGTGCCGATCGTCGATCCGGTCTTTCTCACCGGCCTGCCGCGCTCGGGCACGACCTATTTCCAGTACCTTTTCGACCACGATCGCCGCTTTCGCCTGATTCGCACCTGGGAAGCGATCATGCCCAACCCGCCGCCGGGCTCGGACCCCGGCTCGGCTGCGCGGCGCAAGGCGATCGAGGCGCAAGTCAACGCCCTGATCCGCCCGGACATCGAAGGCTTCGACGCGCTGCATCTGATCGACGAGGACGGGCCGCAGGAATGCCATGTCTTCCTTGAGCAGAGCTGGGCCGCGGCAGGTTTTTTCAACCTCTACGACTGCCCCGGCTATTTCGACTGGCTGATGGACGGGCTGGACCTCGAGGCCGCCTACCGCGTCCACAAACGCCAGCTCCAGCTCCTGCAATGGCAAATGCCGCAGCCGCGCTGGGCGCTGAAGTATCCGAACCACGTCATCGCCATGGACGAGATCGTCAAGGTCTATCCCGATGCGCGCTTCGTCATGACGCACCGCGACCCGGTGCAGACGCTCGCCTCGATCGCCAAGATGACTTTCACCCTGCGCAGCGCGCGCGAGCAGAAGCCGGTCGATCCGCACCGCGTGGGCCGGCAGATGCTGGACTTCGTCAAGCGCCACATCGACCGGATCATGGCTTTCTGCGCCGGCCCCCATGCCGGCCGCGTCACCCATGTCGACTACTACCGTGTCGCCGCCGATCCCGCGAAAGTGCTCAACAAGGTCCATCGCGGTATCGGCACCGACACGCCGGACGACGTCCGCGCGGCAATCGCCGCGTGGCGGCAGGACAACCCGCAAGGCAAGCGCGGCGAGAACAGATATACGCTCGAACAGTTCGGCCTGGACCGTGACGAGGCGCGCGAGCTTTATTCGGACTACATCCGCCGCTTCGACATCCCGACCGAAGCCGAGGGCAAAGCCCGCGCCAGAGGCCGGCATGAGCAGACACCGGGCAAGACGATCCCACCGCACACATCGCAATTGCCGGAAACCCGTGTAAGGAGAGAACCATGAGCCAGAACCAGAACACCGCGCTGCAAAAGCTGATCGACAAGGACGCAATCCGCGATCTCGTGCATTGCTATTCACGCGCGATCGACCGCAAGGACGTGGAGCTGCTGCGTGACCTTTACACCGAGGATGCCACCGATACGCACGGCACCAGCTTCGACGGCCCGGCCGACGCCTATTGCGAGTTCATCGCCAGGGCGTTGCCGCATATGACCTATTCAGGCCATCACGTCTGCAATCACATGGTCAGCGTCGAGGGCGACGATGGCAACGGCGAGGTCTATTGCCTGGCCTTCCACTACATTCCCGACCAGCAGAATCCCGGCAAGATGGTCGAGGACTTCATGGCAGTGCGCTACATCGACAACTATCGCCGCTGCGCCGATGGGAAGTGGCGTTTCGCCAAGCGCGTCGTGACTTACGACATGCACATCATCCGGCCGTTCGACGGCGACGGTCTGCTGGGATCGAGCCCGGTCGACCCCAGCTACCTGGAACTGAAGCAGCGCTTCTTCCAGCGCGGGCCGCGGGCATGAACTGCGATGGCCCCTCCCCGACAAGGAGAGGGGCCAGGCTCAACCGAACAGCCCCGCGTACTCCGCCCGCAGCACCGCCTTCTGCACTTTGCCCATCGCGTTCCTCGGCAGGGCATCGGCCACGATCACCCGCCGCGGCTGCTTGAACCGGGCGAGCCGGCTTTCGAGCGCTGCACGCACACCGTCCTCGGTCACTGTCGCGCCCTTCTGCGGCACGATCACCGCAACCACGCCCTCGCCCATGTCGGAATGCGGCACGCCGATCACCGCACTCTCGTCGACACCGGGCAGCGCGTCGATCGCTTCCTCGATTTCCTTGGGATAGACGTTGAGCCCGCCGGAGATGATCAGATCCTTGGCCCGGCCAACCAGCGTCACGCGCCCGTCGGGCTCCTGCGTAGCGATATCGCCGGTGATGAAATAGCCATCCTCGCGGATCTCCTGCGCGGTCTTCTCCGGCATGCGCCAATAGCCGGCAAAGACATTGGCTCCTCGCACTTCGAGCACACCCGGCCCCTCGCTCACCAGTTCACCGTCGTCCCCGCGGATGCGCACTTCCACCCCCGGTAATGGGTAGCCGACCGTGCCCGCCACACGCACGCCGCCCGCGTAGGGGTTCGAGGTGATCATGCCGGTCTCGGTCATGCCGTAGCGTTCGAGAATGCGCTGGCCGGTCTTTTCCTCGAAGCAGCGGTGCGCCTCGGCCAGCAGCGGAGCCGAGCCCGAGAGGAACAGGCGCATGTTCGCGCAAACTGCGGGCGACAGCCCGGGCGCGGCGGTGAGCCGGGTGTAATGCGTCGGCACGCCCATCAGCACGCTGCCGCGCGCGAAGTCGGCAATCACCGCGGCGGGATCGAAGCCGCGATGGAACAGCACTGTAGCCCCCGCCAGCAGCGCACCGTGCAGCGCCACGAAAAGGCCGTGGACATGATAGATCGGCAGGATGTGGATCAGCACGTCGTCCGGGCGCCAGCCCCACAGATCCTTGAGTGTCAGGGCGTTGCTGAGGAGGTTGCCGTGAGTGAGCATTGCGCCTTTCGAGCGGCCGGTCGTGCCCGAGGTATAGAGGATCGCGGCGAGGTCCGTGGCAGCACGCTCGACGACAGGCAGCGGCTCCGCCGGAATGTCGTCGAGCAGGCTGCCGCTGCCGTCGACGCCCAGCGTCACCAGCCTGCCGGCGGTCATCAGCCCGCGCACTGCGGCTTCATCGGACGGCCGGCAGACGACGACCGCCGGCTCGGCATCCCCAAGGAAATAGGCAAGCTCGGCCGAAGTATAGGCAGTGTTGAGCGGCACATAGACCAGCCCGGCACGCTCGGCGGCGAGATAGAGTAGCACGTTCTCGGGCGATTTCTCGACCTGGACGACAATGCGGTCGCCGACCTTCGCACCGAGCGCGCGCAGCCGGGCAGCGAGCCGGCCGGTGCGGTCGTCGAGATCGGCGAAGGCGATGGCCGTTCGGCCGTCCTCGACAATGAAGGGTTTGTCACCGGCCAGGGCAGCGGCGGCAAGAAAATGCGCGAAGATGTTGGCGTTGTCCGTCATGGCGATTGGGTTGCGCGGATGAGCAGGAGATGCAAGCGGCAATCGATCCCCTCCTTACCGGGGAGCGTCCAGCCGCTCCACCAGTTCCAGCGAATGATCCCACAACGCCTGCGCCGTCTGCGGATCGGCGACGCTGGCGTCATAGCCCGCCCAGGGGTGCGTATCCGGCCCGACCGGCAGCGCTTCGCCGCAGTCCTCGAGCACCAGCCCGCCGCGCTCGTCCAGTTCCGGCGCGACCGCCGCCCAGACCGAGGTTGCCGCCGCCTGCGCGGCCGTCTTCATCATAGGGTCGAGCGAGCCGTCCTCGCGGATGAAACCGATCTTCCGCTTGAGCGCCTCGCCGTGATGGCGTTGCAGCCCGGTCAGCGACGAGCCCGGCAGAACCGCGTTGGCGAAGATCCCCTCCCCGCCCCAGCGCCGCGTCGCCTCCTGCGCAAACAGAATGTTGGCGCTCTTCGATTCGGCATAGGCGGCACCGTCGAAATGCGGGCGCTGCGTCCATTGCAGGTCATCGAGGCGCACCGGCATGCCCTTGTGCGCCGCCGAGCCGACCACGACGATCCGGGCACCGCGTCCAAACTCCCCACCGGCCATCTGCGGCTTCAGCAGATGTGCGAGCCGGAAATGGCCGAGATGGTTGGTGGCGAAGCGGATATCGAGGCCATTGGGCAAATGTGCCTCGGGGGTCTTGGAAACCCCGGCATTGGCTATCAGCAGATCGACCGGCCCTGCCACTTGCGCCGCGAAGTCCGCCACCGAGGCAAGGTCGGACAATTCGAGCCGCAGCAGACGCATGCCGCCTTTGATATCCGATGCGATCCCGCGGAGCGCCGCCTCGCCCCTGGCCACGTCGCGCACGCCCAGTACCAGGTCGGCACCCGCCATGCCGAGCGCACGGGCGGTTTCCAGGCCGATGCCGGAGGAAGCGCCGGTCAGCACCGCCTGCCGGCCCGAAAGGTCGATCCCGGCCACCACCTCTGCCGCGGTGGTGTGAAAGCCGAAAGCCATCAGTCCCTGCCGAGCGGCACGCCGAAGCGATCGGTATAGAAGCGGAACTTTTCACGCAGCGCCGCGGTATCGAGCCCGTAGTCGGCGCCGTTGTATTCATGGCGGCCGTGTTTGTCGCGCGGCGTGCTCTCACGCCAGGCCAGCATCCGCGCACGCGCTTCGGGCGTGAACCTCTCGCCGAGAAAGACATAGAGCTTTTCCAGCGTCGGGAACGGGTCTTTCTGGAACGGCGCGAAATGGATATCGAAGAAACGATGCTCGTTGCCCGCATCGCGGAAAGCGATCATGCGCTGCATGCCGAGCAGGGCGAATTCCTCGTTGATCGCGCCGAGCCAGGCCTTGTCCACGTCATCGCTGTTGGGCTTGTGCATCTCGAAATAGAGATCGGCAACCGAGGGGATCACGTTCGCCACGTCACGGTGCGTCATGCAATAGCGGGCATCGGGGAATACCTTGTCGAGCGCATCGACGAACAGCGAATAGGTCGGGCTCTTGAGCCGCCAGCGGTCGGGCGGACAGCGCCATTGCAACAGCTTCAGCACGCGCTTCACATAACGGAACGTGGGCTCGAGATCGGCCTCGTGGTGCAGCCAGCGTGCGTATGAAGGGATACGGAACCCCGCCTGGAATATCTGCGACTTGAAGTCGTAGCCCATGGTGAGCTGGTCCTCGGTCGGCGAAGTCGCGGTAGAAGGCAGCATCTGCTTCATCCGCGGGGTGAGCCTGTCGCGCAGCCGCATCTGCTCCTCCATCACCGCGATACGCGGATCGGTCTCGTAAGTCGCGGCCTCGGGCGGCGGGCACGGGTTCATACATTCCCAGTTGCGCATGACGCGCACCGCCGGGTCTTCGCCGAGGATGCAGTGGAGCGCGGTCGAGCCGGTGCGCGGCAGACCGAGCACCAGCAGCGGGGCGACGATCTCCTGCTCGTCGATCTCGGGATGACGGGCATACCAGTCCTCCACCTCGAGCCGCTTCATCAGCAGCATGACGATCTGGCCATCGAACATTCCCCGGCCGGCGTCGCTGAACCGGCCTTCGCGGTCACCCGAATCGACCAGCCGTTCCAGCCCCTCACGGAAACCGTCGTCGCCGAAATTATCGAGGCCGGTGGCGCCGCGCGCCTTGTCCAGCAAATCCGAAATCCTGGTCATCACATCTCCCAACTGCGCCCCTTCCCGGCGCCCGGCATGATGCTAGAATATTCCTGGCCGCCGCAGCAAGCGCGGGCCGCATCGCGGGAGGGATGATAATGACCACAATGATCCGGGTGGGTGTGCTGAACGACATGGGCGACGGGCCGGACACCCCCGGCGACATCACCGACTGGCTGCGGCGCGAGGTCGAGGCGGTACAGGCGGCCGGGCGGCTCGATGCCGAAGTGGAATTCATCCACGCCTGGGGCCTGGGTCTGCCCTCCGGCACGGCGGAAGCCGTGGAACGCGCGTTCATGCAACTCGTCCGGCAGGACGCGGCGCTGATCGTCGGGCCGGCAATCGGCGACAACGCGCTCGCCGCAACGCCCTGGGTCGAACGCGAGCAGGTGCCGACGATCAACTGGGCCGGCGCCGAACGCGGACGCGGCGAATGGATGTTCCACCTCCAGGTCGGTTCGCACGAAGACGAATCGCTGGTGATGGCGCGCCACCTGAAAGCAATCGGCGCGACTCGCGTGGGAGTGGTATTCGACGAATCGCCGATCGGCACGCGGCACCTGCAATATCTTGAGGACGAAGCACGGATCATCGGGCTCGAGATCATCGCCACGGAGGGCATTTCACCGCTGGCCGAGGATGCAGCAGGCAAGGTGGAGCGCGTGCTGGCATCGCGGCCGCAGGGCTTCGTCTATCTCGGGCTCGGCCTGTCGGCGCCCGCCGTGGCACGGCCGCTCGCGGCTTCGGGCTGGCGGGGACCACGGATCATGAACACCGCCGGGCTGCGCGGCTATCATGGCGATTTCGCCGCAGCCTGCGACGGGTGGATCTACATCGACATGCATTCGGACGCGAACCGCACGCTCACCGCACTGCGCGCGCGGATGGATGTGCCGCCCCAGGCCGCGGTGTGGGCGGCGAAGGGGCACGACATCGGCAGGCTGGCGGCGGAAGGCCTGGCGCGGGCGCGGGACTTCACCCGCGAGGGCGTGAAAACCGGGCTCGAGCAAGTAAAATGGCTACCCGCCGCCGAGGGCGAGGAAGGCACCCTGCTCGGCTTCGGCATCCAGGACCGCGGCGCGCTGCACGGACGCTACCTGGTGCTGCGACAGTGGGTGAACGGGGTGACGGTGGAAGTCGGAAAAGAATAAGCCCCTCCCGACCTTCCCTTGCTTCGTCACCCTGAACGCGTTTCAGGACTCGTTCCTCCCATGCCCCGACGATGCCTCGCAACATGCGATGCGCCCGCTCAGTTTCCGATATGCGGCGCCACACCGTGAGTGCCGACGATCACCCGCTGGAGCAGCCGCTTGCCGACGCTCTCGATGTTCCCGCGCATGTGCTGAAGCGCGATGTTGTCCCAGATGACGATGTCGCCATTGCGCCAGCGGTGCTCGTAGATGTTGGCCGGAGCGTAGAGATGGCCATAGACCTTGTGCAGCAGATCGCGGCTCTCCTCCCATTCCATGCCGAGCAGCCGCGCAGTCTGCAACGCGCTAACCCAGACGCAGGGCCGCCCGTTGTGCGGGTTGACATAGAGCGCCGGCATCACCCCGCGCTTCTGCGCCGGCGGGTCGCGCTGGTCGCAAGTCACTTCAGCCAGCATCGTATAGTGCGGCGCGATCATCTCCTGCTCGCGGCCGGACAGCGCAGCATAGAGGTTTTCCGGCAGGCTCCCCGCCACGGCCTCGGCGCTGACGAAGCGAGTCGAGGATGCGCCGTCCACCACGTCGAGCGCGTGGAGCGCCAGCGCATCGAACGGATGCTCGGTATAGGCCGCATCCGAATGCCAGTTCAGTTCGGACGCCGAAGGACCGCCGCCCTCGTTGGTCATGTAGCCGTTCTCACCCTCGCGCAGCAGGATCGGGCCGAACAGAGCGCAAAGCTCCCGCTGGCGCTCCATGCTCAACGACTGGCTGCGCGCCAGCAGCAGCCCGTGTTCGTAGAACAATGCGCGAAGCTGCCCGGCTTCGGCCAGCGACAACGGCTGCGACAGGTCGCGCTCGATCTCGACGCCGAAGGGCTCCAGCTTGCTCCAGGTGAGTGCCTCGATCATGTCCTCGCCTCTTATATCAGCGGGCACTGTCTTATGATGGACAATCCCCGGCAGCAACCATAAGCCGTCCGCCGGAACGGGAGACATTCGCCATGGCCGGAGCCGCACACCAGCTCGTCACGCGCTTCTTCGCCGACCTCGGCGCGGGCACGCTGGCGGACGAGATGTTCACCGAGGATGCGACCGCCTGGACACTCAGCACCAAAGCCGAGGGACCGGCCGCACTCTACCGCCACGGTACGAAAGTGCTGGCCTCGCTGTTTCCCGCAGGCATCGCCTACACGATCGGGTCGATCACCGCGGAAGGCGACCGCGCGGCCGCCGAAACGACCGGCCACGGGGTGCTCTACGACGGCAAGGTCTATGACAACCACTACGTAATGCTGTTCCGCATCCGCGACGGCAAGATCGCGGCACTGGCCGAGTATTTCGACCCCAGGCCGGTCGAGGAACTGATCATGCCGCTGCTGACGGCAGCGATGGCGGCGCAAAAGGGTTAGGCTCGACACGAACGGAAATGGGTGCTGCAAAACCGACAGGACGGACTCGAGCAGGCAGACGCGGCGGATGTTGGAAAGTGTTCCACGTGGAACATTATCCAACATGCTCCGCGCGCCGCTGAATTCCCCCGCACCTGTTCCCTCCTCGTCACCCTGAACTTGTTTCAGGGTCCCTGGTGCCGCCAACACCGCGGCAGCAGGTGCAAAATGCCCGATAGACCCTGAAACAAGTTCAGGGTGACGAGGAAGGGGGGAAGCCGCTCCGAATTATCCGCATCCTGCTCCAGGTTCAGTCCGATTCCATCTGAACCGGACAGCCTCTAACCTCCCGCCACCCGCGGCAGCAGCACGACCTCGCTCGCCCCCTTCAGCGAACTCGACCAGTCGGGCGTGTAAACACCGTCGATGGCGAAAGCGGCGCGGACATGCG
>JAITWR010000066.1 GCA_031285165.1 Novosphingobium sp. | reverse complement strand
CCTTACGCTCTTTTCCGCAAAGCGTGGTGCCTTAGCGTGCAAGGCAGGGCTTGGCCAGCCCTCGCACCCGAGCGCTTTTGCCAGTTGCCGGACGATTCCATCCGGCGCGAAATCATTCTAGCGGTTCTGCCCCGGAACCCACAGCACGTCGCCCGAACCGGCGGCATTGATCGCCCGCGCCAGCACGAACAGATAGTCCGACAGCCGGTTCACATAGGCGAGCGCGGCCGGATTGACCTGCGTTTCGGCGGCGAGCGCGGTCATCGCGCGTTCGGCGCGGCGGGCCGCGGCGCGGCCGACATGGACGCGCGCCGCCGCCTCGCTGCCGCCGGGCAGGATGAAGCTGGTGAGCGGGGCAAGGTTTGCATTGAGCGCGTCGATCGCCTGTTCGAGCCATGTGACCTGTGCCGGCACGATGCGCAGCGTCATCGGCGACGGCGCGAAATCCTCGCCCGGAGTGGCAAGGTCGGCGCCGAGATCGAAAAGGTCGTTCTGGATATGGATCAGCGCCCCGGCGTGGCTGCTGCCGGCAAGCGCGCAGAGCGCGGCACCGATCACGCTGTTCGCCTCGTCGACCGCGCCGATCGCTGCCATCCGCGCGGCGTGCTTGGGCAGGCGCGAGCCATCGACCAGCCCGGTGGTGCCGGCATCGCCCGTGCGCGTGTAGATCCTGTTGAGCTTGACCAAGTCCGCCCCCGGTCAGCGCGCGACGGCCAGCAGGATCACGACGACGAGGATCGCCGCGCCCTGGTATTTGATGCGCGCCCACATCATCCGGTTCTGCCTGAACTGCAATTCGGCAACGCTTTCGGCGCTCCGGTCGCCGTCGAAGCTCTGCCGGAAAGCGTTGAGACCGCGCAGCAGGCTTGCCAGCGTCATGCCCATCAGGATGATGAGGGCAGGAATGAGAATATAGATCATGGCGACACATCTACGCTTTCGGCGAGCGTAATGCCAGCCGGGAAGCGATGCCGGCGCAGCGCCTCGGCCAGCGCCGTCCCGTCCTCGCCGGCATGGCGGCGGTCGGCAAGCGAGGGGGCACCGCGGCGTTTGGCCAGCTTGCGGCCGTCGGCCTCGACCAGCAGGCCGTGATGATGCCAGACGGGCACCGGCAGGCCGAGTAGCGCCTGCAACAGCCGGTGGACGTGGCTTGCGGCGAAAAGATCGGCGCCGCGGGTGACGAGCGTGATGCCGTCGGCCGCATCGTCGAGCGTCGCGGCCAGATGGTAGCTGGCCGGCGCTTCCTTGCGCAGCAGCACGACATCGCCGAAGATTCCGGGCGTCGCACGCTGCGCGCCGGCCCGCTCGTCGATCCATTCGAGCGGCCCTGCCGCCGCGATCGCCTGCGCCATGTCGAGCCGCCAGGCGGCGCCTGCGGGATCGACATTCCGGCCGCGGCAGGTGCCGGGATAGACCGGCCCGTCCGGTCCTTCGGCAGTGACCGATGCCGCGATTTCGGCGCGGGTGCAGCGGCAGGGATAAAGCAGCCCCATCGCTTTCAGCCGCTCGCCCGCGGCAGCATAGGCCGCCGATCTGGCGGACTGGAACACCGCTTCGCCGTCCCGGCGCAGCCCCAGCCAGGCCAGATCGGCAAGAAATTCCGCGGCCAGACCGGGCCGGCTGCGGGCGCCGTCGATATCCTCGATGCGCAGCAGGAACCGGCCGCCCCGCGCCCGCGCCAGATCGTGCGCGACCACCGCGGCATAGGCGTGGCCGAGGTGGAGCGGTCCGTTGGGACTGGGGGCGAAGCGGGTGCGGATCATCGATTGCCGGCCACATTAGCACTCCCTTTCCGCAAGCGGGAGGGGGCCATGGCGCAGCCCGGCCTCGTCCGCTTGTGGATTCATGCGGGCGGCACTTGACGGGAAAACATGCGGCATGCTCAAAACCCCGCCATGCCTTGTCATCGAACCGCAACAGGCGCCCGCGACAGGAGGCCATGCTCAAGTCCGGGCTGATCGAGCGCGCGGCCCGGTTCCGCAGCGCGGGGGAAGACCCCTCCCGTCATTTGTCCGACTGCCCGGCGCTTGTGCTCAATGCGGATTACACGCCGCTTTCCTACTACCCCCTCAGCCTCTGGCCCTGGCAGACCGCGATCAAGGCGGTGTTCCTCGAACGGGTGGATATCGTCGCCAGCTACGATCGCGCGGTCCACTCGCCGAGCTGGTCGATGCAGGTGCCCTCGGTGATCGCGCTGCGCCAGTTCGTGAAGCCCGGCGAGTTCCCCGCATTTACGCGGTTCAACGTCTTTCTGCGCGACCGTTTCGCCTGCCAGTATTGCGGCAGTCCGCACCACCTTACTTTCGACCATGTCGTCCCGCGCCGGCTGGGCGGGCGGACGAGCTGGGAAAACGTCGCCACTGCCTGCGCGCCCTGCAACATGCGCAAGGGCGGGCGCACGCCCCGGCAGGCGCGCATGCCGCTGCTGATCGAGCCGATCCGCCCGACAAGCTGGCAGCTTCAGGAATGCGGCCGCGCTTTCCCGCCGAACTATCTGCATGAAACCTGGCGCGACTGGCTCTACTGGGATGTCGAGCTGGAAACCTGAAAGCCTGTTGCCGGGCGGCCCGCCTCCCCTTACTGCGGGGATCGGAAAAGGCGCACCACCAGTCCCCCGGCTTGCGGCGGAGCGCTGCCCGGCTCCAGCACCATCCGCACCGCATCGGCCCGCGCCCGGTCGAGCACCGCTGCCGGCACGCCGGCCTCATGCGCCAGGACATCGGCCGAGCCCAGCAGCCGCGCCTCGCGCAATGTGAGATCCTCGGGATCGGCGCTGCGCAGGCGGATCTCGGCGACACCGCCCGGCGCCCCTTCGCCCGCGCTGCCCGGCCAGTCACCCAGCCGATCGGCGCTGTCTGCGCGCAGCGGGTCGAGCGCTCCGCCCTCGCCCAGCGCGGTATCGAGCGCGCGCCGGCGAGCGCCCGCATCGGGCCAGCGCGTCCGCAGCTTCGCCCGCGCCGCGCCCAGGCCTGCCGCAAGCCGGCCGAGCGACATCGGCAGCAGCGCTTCCAGCCGCAGGCGCAGCGCCTTGGCCAGCCCGGCCGAAGCTCCGCCGGTGCCGATTGCAACCAGCACTGGCGAGCGATCGACAATCGCGGGCACGGTGAAATCGCACAGATCGGGCCGGTCGGCCACGTTCACCAGCACGCCCCGCGCCCGCAGCCGCGCTGCTGCCGCTTCGGGCGCATCCGCCGCGATGAAAGCCAGCCGCGCCGCGGCATCGTCCTCGCCGACGACCGCACCACCGGCCCGCCCGACCAGCCGGCGCCGGGCCTCGGCCGCGTCCCCCTCGCCCAGCACGATCACCGGCTTGCCGGCGATGCAATGGAACAGGGGGAGCGCCTGGATCATGCGAGCCAGTCCGGCACGCGCTCGGCGGCAAGGATTGTCGCCGGATCGATGCGTTCGGCGACCACGGCCCAGCGGTCGCCGTCGACCATCACCTCGGGCACCAGCGCGCGGCTGTTGTAAGTGCTGGCCATCGTCGCGCCATAGGCGCCGGCGGTGCGGAACACCGCCAGGTCGCCCGCCTGCACCGCATCGATGTCGCGGCCCATGGCGAAAGTGTCGCCCGTCTCGCAGACCGGGCCGACGATGTTGGCAGTCATCCGCCGGCCATCGGGCCGGACGGCGGCGAAATCGTGCCAGGCGCCGTACATGGCGGGCCGGATCAGATCGTTCATCGCCGCATCGACCACGACGAAAGGCGCGGTCACGCCCGGCTTGACCCGGACCACGCGGGTCAGCAGCACGCCCGCATTGCCGGTGATGACGCGGCCCGGCTCGAACAGGATCGTCGCGTCCCAGTCGCGGGTGACTTCCGCGACCATCGCCCCGTATTCGGCGGGGCCGGGCAGCACCTCGCCCAGCCGGTAGGGCACGCCGAGCCCGCCGCCGAGGTCCATGTGCGTCACCGGGAACCCCGCGCCGCGCAGGGTCCGCATCAGTGCGCCCATCTTGACGAAAGCCGCCCGCGACGGTTCGAGCGAGGTGATCTGGCTGCCGATATGCACGGCCAGCCCCCGCATCTCCAGCCCGTCCAGCGCCGCCAGCCGGGCATAGATCGCCGCCGCCCGGTCATAGGCCACGCCGAACTTGTTCTCGGCCTTGCCGGTCGAGATCTTGGCATGGGTGCCCGCGTCGACATCGGGGTTGACGCGCAGCGCGCAGACCGCCCGCCGGCCGCGCGCCGCGGCGATCTGCGCCAGCTCGATGCCTTCTTCCTCGCTTTCGAGGTTGAACTGGCCGAGCCCGGCATCGAGCGCCAGACCCAGCTCGCGCGTGGTCTTGCCGACGCCCGAGAAGACGAGGTCATCGCCGGCGATTCCCGCGGCCAGGGCGCGCAAAAGCTCGCCCTCGGAAGTCACGTCGACACCGTAGCCCTCCCGCTTGAGAACGCTCAGCACGGCGAGGTTGGGGTTCGACTTGACCGAAAAGGCGATGTGAAACCGCGGCAGGCCGCCGAGCGCCTCGCGGAACACGCGGGCATGGCGCGTCAGCGTCGCGCGCGCGTAAACGTAAACGGGCGTGCCCACCGCCTCGGCAATCGCCGGCAGCGGTACGTCCTCGGCGTGGAGCACGCCATGCTTGATCTCGAAATGGTCCATCGCTCGGTTATCGGCTCGATTTGTCGGTCCCGCCCCTCGCCGTGACGCGGCAGGGTGCGGGTATGGTGCGGGTCGGCCGCGGCTTCACTCGGAAGTGGGCGGCAGGTCGAACGGATCGTCTTCGCGCTCCTCGGATCGCCGGCGCAGCTCGACGTTGCGTTCGGGTATCGCCTGTACCGGCGGCTGGAGCAGCGCCGCGGTCGAGCGCGGCTCCTCGCGGCCGTAGGGGGCCGGAGGCAGCCTGTGGCCGGCAGCGGGCTTCAGATCCCGTTTCACGCCGCAGGCCGCAAGCGCCAGGACCGTCGCCAGGGCGGCAAGAGTACGCATCCCGATCATTCCCGTTCGTCCCCTACAGGCCCAGCGCGGCGCGCGCTTCGGCAACCCGCTTCCTTACCTCGTCCGGCGCGGTTCCGCCATGGCTGGCGCGCGCGGCGACCGAAGCCTCGACCGACAGCGCCGCATAGACCCGCTCATCGATCCGCGCATCGATCGCCCGGAGATCGGCAAGCGGCAGCCGGTCGAGCGCGACACCGCGGCTTTCGGCCAGCTTCACCGCCGCGCCGGTGATGTGATGGGCTTCGCGGAACGGAATGTTCGCCTGCCGCACCAGCCAGTCGGCAAGGTCGGTGGCAGTGGCATAGCCCAGTTCGGCGGCGGCGCGCATCCGGTCGGTGCGGAACGCGGTTTCGGCCACCATCCCCGTCATCGCCGCGATCGACAGGGCAAGCAGGCCGGCGGCCTCGAACACCGGCGGCTTGTCGTCCTGCATGTCTTTCGAATAGGCCAGCGGCAGGCCCTTCATCGTCATCATCAGCGCGGTCAGGCAGCCGACGATGCGCCCTGAATGGCCGCGCACCAGCTCGGCCGCGTCGGGGTTCTTCTTCTGCGGCATGATCGAGCTGCCGGTCGAGAGGCTGTCGGGCAGCGCGGCGAAACCGAACGGCTGGCTTGCCCAGATGATGAACTCCTCGGCCAGCCGCGAGAGATGCAGCGCGCATTGCGCCGCGGCCATCAGGTAATCGAGCGCGAAATCGCGGTCCGATACCGAATCGAGGCTGTTGGCGGTCGGCTCGTCGAAGCCGAGCGCGGCCGCGGTCGCCTGCCGGTCGATGGGAAAGCCCGTTCCCGCCAGGGCTGCCGCCCCCAGCGGGCACTTGTTCATCCGCGCCCGCGCATCGGCAAAGCGTGAACGGTCGCGCGCGGCCATCTCGTAATAGGCCATCAGGTGATGGCCGAGCGTCACCGGCTGCGCGGTCTGCAAATGGGTGAAGCCGGGCATGATGCTGTCGGCATGTTCGCCCGCGCGCGCCACCAGCGCGTGTTGCAGCGCGGCCAGCCCGGCATCGGCCTGGTCGATGGCGTCGCGCACCCACAGGCGGAAATCGGTCGCCACCTGGTCGTTGCGGCTGCGCGCGGTGTGGAGCCGCCCCGCCGCCGGGCCGATCAGTTCGGCCAGCCGGCTTTCGGTGGTCATGTGGATATCCTCGAGATCCCAGTTTTCGGGAACCCCGCTCGCCTCGTACCCGGCGGCGACCCGGTCGAGCCCCCCGGCAATCAGCGCGGCATCGTCGGCCGAGACGATGCCCTGCCGGCCCAGCATCGCGACATGCGCTTTCGACGCCGCGATATCCTGCCGCCACAGCGCCTTGTCGAAGGGGATCGAGGCATTTATCTCACGCATGATCGCCGACGGCCCTTCCGCGAACCGTCCGCCCCACATCTTGTTGCCTTCCCGGGCGCTGGAGCCTGCCTTGCTATTGTCCCGTTCGCTCAATCTCGCCGTCCTTGGGCTTGCCGTTGTACTCGCCGGCTGCAATAGGGAGAGCGGCGGGAAGGCGCAACCGCAGGCTTCTCCCGGCGCTTCGCCGCCGGGCGCCGCCGGCCCGAACGGCCTTTCCGGCATGATCGACCGCAGCCACAAGGGCAGCGCCATGCCCGCCTTCACGCTGACCGACCAGTCGGGCAGGACCGCGCAGCTCGCCTCGTTCAAGGGCCGGCCGCTGCTGGTCAACCTCTGGGCCACCTGGTGCGCGCCTTGCGTGATCGAGCTGCCGATGCTCGACAGGCTGGCCGCGGACCGCGCGGGCAGCCTCAAGGTGCTGACCGTGTCGCAGGACATGGCGAACACGCAGAAGGTCGCGCCTTTCCTTGCCGGCAAGGGCGTGACTCATCTCGAACCCTGGCTCGACCCCGGCGGCGACCTCGCCTTCCACTACGCGGCCGAAACACTGCCGATAACGATCTATTACGATGCGCAAGGCCGGGAAGTCTGGCGCTATGCCGGCGGGCACGACTGGACCAGCGCCGAAACCGCGAAGATGCTGGCCGAAGCGGAGAAGGAGAACCCCGGATGAATATCCAGCGGAACGCCGGTGCGGCGGATCTCGAACGCGTTGCCGGCGCCTTTCGCGCGGGCGAGCATGTCTATGCCCGCGAAGGGTCGCCGCTCTATGCGAACCTCGCGCGGGCCGGCGCGGACGATCCCGCGATCGTCGAGCTGGCCGGTCACGGCATGGCCGGCGCCCCGCCGGTACACCTGTTCACCTCGGTCCATTTCATGCTGCTCGGCGGGCTCGATGATCCGCTTGCGCGGTTCTTCCCGACGCTGACCGAAAACCCCGCCCCGCCCGAGGACGCCTATCCCGGCTTCCGCCGCTTCTGCCTGCGGCACTACGACGAATTGAAGCACCTGCTGCAAACGCGCTCGGTCCAGATGACTTACCCCGACCGCTGCCGCAACCTGGTGCCGCCGCTCAGTCTGGTCGCCGACCTGGCCGGCGAGCCGCTGAACCTGATCGAGATCGGTTGCAGCGCCGGCGTGCTTCTGGTCTTCGACCGCTATGCCTACGAGCTGCGCGGCGACGGCGAGCGGATCGGCCCGGCGGACGCGCCTTTCGTGCTGCAAGGCCGCGTCGTCGGCGGTCCCGCGCTGCGCATCCCGCAGATCGGCAGGCGCACCGGCATCGATCTCAACCTGATCGACCCGCGTTCCGGGGAAGACCGCCGCTGGATGCTGGCCACCTGCTTTCCGGAACTGCTCGGCCAGCAGGCGCGGCTGGCGCAGGCGATGGATATCGTCGCCGAAACCGATATCCGCTGGCTGGAAGGCGACGCCCTGCTCCATCTGCCGCAAGCCCTGGCCGAAACGCCCGATCCGGTCTGCGTCTATCACTCGGCCTGCCTGATGTACTGGCCTGCCGGGGCCAGGGCCGCGCTCCGGCAGCAATTCATCGAGGCGAGCCGCGCAAGGACGATCTACCGCGTCGGCATCGAACCGTCCGAACGGCTCGACAGCGTGATGCGCGGCGCGGCGGACGGCGAAGCGCGCGATGCGGCGCTCCCCTCCGGCGAAGTGAGCGTCACGCGCTACCGCGACGGCCGGGTCGACATGCAGGTGGTCGCCGAATCGAGCGTCACCTCGGGTACGGTGACCTGGCCGACATAAGGGCCGCCCGTCAGGCCGCGCCCGGTGCGGGGAACCGCGCCGGCTCGCCCAGCCGGGAACCCGGCGGCGGATAGCCGGGGACGGTCTGTTCGGTGAAATAGATCAGCCGCCCCTGCGCTTCCTCCGGCGCGATGGCGAAACGGCTGGCGACATCGCCGATCAGCGTCAGCCCCCTGCCGCGCAGGTATTCCGCCGCGGCCTGCGCCGATTTCACCTTGAAAGTCAGGCAATAGATGCCCTGGATCTCGCGGCTGTGCCGCGCGACCGCCGTGCCGTCATCGCCCGCCATCGCCTCGATCACCGTATCGCCCATGGCGAAAGCGACGCATTGTGCCCCGTCGCCGGGCAGGTCGCGCGTGCCGATTTCGGGCCATGCGAACGCCTCGGCGAAAACCGCGCGCGCGGCATCGAGCGAGGGCGCCGACACGCCGATGCCTTGCAGCCCCTCGATACCGAGCGGATGCACATCGCGCCACTTGTCGGGGCGCCATTGCGGATCGCGGCGGGGATCGTTCGGCAAGTCCTGCTTGATGATCTCGATCCGCACGCCCAGCGCCTGCTTGCGGCCGATCAGGAAGTAATGTGCTTCCATGCCCGGATCGTAATGCAGCTTGAAGCCCCTGGCCGAGAACCAGGCATCGGCATCGGGCAGGCTGGCGGTCTTGAGCGCAAGGCCGAGCCAGCGTCCCGGTGCGGCGCTGCGCCGCAGCATGTCGCCGATCGGCGCACCTTCGCGGGCGCCGGCGCCCGCCGGGGCGATCGGGATGATCATCGTATCGCCGATCATCATCAGGCTTTCCTCGCGGTCGAGCCCCATCGCCTGCGCCTCGGGCGTCACCAGCATTTCAAAGGCGATCTCCGCCCCGAAAGTATCGATGAAAAAGCGGTCGCAGGCCTTGCGATCGGCATTGTCGGCAATCGCCCAACTGATGTGGGCGAGCGGGATGGCCACCATATTGCGAATCCTCCGTCCCTCGTGTCGCACCTGCCATGGCACAAGCGGCGCCGCCTGCCGAGAGGCGGAAATCCGTTGATCGGTGCCGGATGCCTCAGGTTCTGAAGTCCAGCTCCACCACGCGCGTCGGGGTTGCGCGGCAGAACATGGGCAGGATGCGCTCGCTGTCGGGATATGTGGCGATCAGTTCGGCGCGGAAGCGCCAGCCGCCGTTGCCCGGCTCGATATGCACCAGCCTGTCGAAACGCACCTGGGTTCCGCCGGTCACGCCGACCTGGCGGGCGGCTTCCATCAGGCAGGTGTTCATCGACGGGCGCGCATCGGCGGGCAGCGGCGACAGATCGGACTTCACCACGGCGGGCGGTCCCGGCGGGAACGGAGCGGGCGCCGGCATTTCGGGCTCGGGCTCATCCGGCATGGGCGGGGGAGGCGGCACGTCGTTCTGTCCGGCGGAGGACGATGGCCGGGAATTGTTCCGGTTGCCGAGGATCGCCGCCAGACCGGCGGCAACCGCCACGCCGCCGATGATGGCGCCGGCGCTCACACCGCTGCCGGGACGGCCGGACCAGGAATGATTGCCCCAGCCATAGGCGAAAGTGCCGCGGCAGCCGTGCGAAACCCAGATATGGCGCGCATCGAAGCCCCAGGTCCGTCCCCGGACACATGCCGCGGAACGGGTCAGCAGTTCGACCCGGTTCTGCGTCCGCGCGCTGCAACGCTGGGTCCGGCTGCCGCGCGCTTCGCATGTGAGGCGCCCGGCGAAACCATCATGCCGGAGCGATGACTGGCCGGGCCGGGCTGCCAGCGGCGGCGCTGCCAGCAGCAGCATGGCCGCGGCCGTCGTGACCTTGATCGCCGTGTCCCTGATCGTCGTGACCCCGATCGTCGTGACCCCGATCGTCGTGACATCGCCTTTCATGCAAATCTCCCCTGGAAGGAGGGCGCAAAGCGCCGGCTGTCCGGCACCCTATATACGCATTTGCCCGCCCGCCCAACAGGGATTAACCCCGATCCGCCTTCCGCACGGCGCTCACGCGGCCCGGTCGGCCTGCTGCCGGACTTTCCTGATCACCAGCCGGCGCTCATGGCCTTCACGATCCGGCCACAGGATCGATTGTCCTTCGCGCAGGCCGATGAGCCCGGCGCCGATGGGCGTCAGGATCGATACCCTTCCTGCGGAAATATCGGCTTCCGGCGGATAGACCAGTTGGATCGTGCGGCACGACCCCGTCCCTTCGTCGACGAATTCGACGAACGAGCCCATGGCCACCACGTCCGCAGGGAGGGAGGCGGCGCTGTGCAGGCTGGCCCGCGAAGTCTCGCGGATCAGAAGCTCGCTTACCTGCGGCAGACGATCCTCGATGCTGAGGGCGAGATCGGAAAGCTTGTCCGCCTCTTCTTCTATCATATGGATCGGCGGCCGGGCGGCAGCCGTTTTCGAAACTGTCATGCTGATCTCCTGAGCAGCCACCACGGCGGCGATGACGGGCGGCCTGTATTATCGGGTTATGGTTTTGCCGGATTGTGGACCCCGAGCCCTTCGGGACATGCCGCAGGAGAGCCCGGGGCTAGATGCCCGCCAGGAGCTGTCCCGCGTAAGAGCGGCGGTGAAGATGGCGCACGCGAAACCGCATCGTTTCAGGATGCCCCAGCGCAGGGTGTCGTGTCAAACGGCATATGGCGGGCAGGCAAAGGCCCGGCCGGCATCAGAACCCGCAAGCCTTGTCCCATATCGCCAGCGAGGGTGCCCATTGGGCACCCGGCAGGACGCGCGTGTAGCTGTACCTGTCCACGCCGACCTGCCTGGCACGGCGCAGGGCGGCCACCGCAGGGGAGGCATAAGGCACTGTCGCTTCTATCAGCCACACGTCTTCCGTTTCGTTCCATTCCGCCTTGCCCGCCAGGTCGAAGCGGCGCCCGTCGAGCAGCAGGGGAATGACCGCCTTGCGCGGCCGGGCGGCCTTTTCGGTGTCGTTGACGAAAGTGACGGTACGCTGTCCGGGGAGGCAGTACATGGTCAGGACGGAAAATTCATCGGGCGAAAAATCGGACACCATCAGGAACAGTTCGGGACCGTCGCTCGATGTATCGTCACCCCGGCCGATCCAGAAGCCATGCAGGGGCTCGGCCGCCATTCCCGTTCCGGCTGCGCCAATCAGCAGCGCGGCAATGGCGGCCATTATGCCCAAACGTCGTTTACCGGATGACACGGAATTACACCCCGATGCCTGTTCAGGCGGCTGTCGATCATATGCCCGGTTCACTGTCAACCCGGCGCCGGTTCCCCGGCGCCGGTCCGCAACGGACGTTCAGCCGATGATCGCCTTGATCTCGAGATATTCGTGGAAGCCGTATTCGCCCCATTCACGGCCGTTGCCCGAGCGCTTGTAGCCGCCGAACGGTGCGTGGAAATCGAAGCCGCCGTTGATCCAGATCGCGCCGGTGCGCAGCTTGCGGGCAACCCGGCGGCACTCGTCGGCATCGACACCCGAGACATAGCCGCCCAGGCCGAAATCGCTGTCGTTGGCAATGGCAATGGCATCGTCGATGTCATCGTAGGGGATCACCACCAGCACCGGACCGAAGATTTCCTCGCGGCTGATCACCATGGCGTTGGTGCCGACGAAAACGGTCGGCCTGACGTACCAGCCCTTGTCCAGCCCCTCGGGGCGGCCGGGGCCGCCGGCAATGAGCTGCGCGCCTTCGTCCAGGCCCTTGCGGATATAGTCCTGAATGATGTTGAACTGGCCTTTCGAGACGACCGGCCCCATGGCGAAATCGCCCTGCGGATCGCCCACGGTGACGGCGTTGCAGGCATCGGCCGCAGCCTTGACCGCCTCGTCGAGACGCGCACGCGGCACCAGCAGGCGCGAGCCGGCGCTGCAAGTCTGGCCGGAATTGCCCATCATGCCGGCAGTCGCGCCGGCGACGTTGCCGGCCATTGCGGCATCGTCGAGCACGATCCACGCGCTCTTGCCGCCCAGTTCCAGCCCCACGCGCTTGACCGTATCGGCCGCATCCTTCTGGATCTGCACGCCGACCTGTTCCGAGCCGGTGAACGATATCATGTCGACATCGGGATGCGTCGACAGCGCGTTGCCGATGACGCTGCCCTGGCCCTGGATCATGTTGAACACGCCCGCCGGGGTGCCGGCATCGGCAATGATCTCGGCGAGGATCTGGGCCGAATAGGGGGCAAGCTGCGGCGGCTTCAGGATCATCGTGCAGCCGCTGGCCAGTGCCGGGAAGATTTTCACGCAGGTCTGGTTCATCGGCCAGTTCCACGGTGTGATCAGGCCGCAGACGCCGATCGGCTCATAGCGGACGATGCTGGTGCCGGCCTTGCGCTCGAACGGGAACTCGCGCAGCACTTCGATCGCGGTTTGCAGATGGCCCTTGCCGAGCAGCGTGTGGAAGCCCGTGCCCAGCGAGAGCGGCGCGCCCATCTCTTCGGTCACGGCCTCGCCCAGCTCGCGCTCGCGCTTGAGGTACTGCGCCTGGATCGCCTCGAGCAGATCGAGCCGCTCCTTGACGCTCGCCTCGCCCCAGGCGGCGAAAGCGCGGCGGGCGGCGGCGACGGCCTTGTCGACATCGGCCGGCGAGCCCAGCGAGATGGTGCCGGAAACGGCCTCGGTCGCCGGGTTGATCACTTCGGCCGTCCTGGGCGTCACGGGGGCGACCCACTGGCCATCGATGTAGAATTTCAGATATTCGCGCATAACGTCTCCCGAAACTTCACGGGCAGCGGCCCGCCGGACTCGCTGCCTGAACGATAAGCCCGCGCCGCGCTGGGTCCAGCACGGCGCGGGCCTGGCAAAGGCGATCCTGCCGCCCCTTGGCTTACTGCGTGCCTTCGGCGTACCAGGTGCGGAACTTCTCGTACTTGGGCATCTCTTCCGAATTGGCCTTCGGATCGATCGGCACGTGGATCACGGTCAGCCCGCCGCGCTCGTAGGCGCGCTTGATCGCCGGGCCGAGATCCTTGGCTTCCCTGACGAATTCGCCATGGCCGCCGAAGCCCTCGCCGATCTTGTCGAAGCGGACCTTGTCGGACCAGTGCGTGCCGGTTTCCTCGGTGCCCTGGCCGAAAGTGCGCTTGTAAACGCCCACTTCGAGGCCCCACTGGAAGTCCACGCCGACGACGCAGACCAGCGGCAGGTTCTTGCGCACCGCCACTTCAAGCTCACCGACATGGAACAGGAACGAGGAATCGCTGGTCAGCAGCATGCCCGGACGGGTCTTGCCGGTCGCCGCGATGTCGGCCAGCATGGCGCCCGTGGCATAGGGCAGGCCGGTGCCGATGTGGCCGTAGTTCTGGTTCCAGATCACGTCGTGCGGCTTGGCCTGCGAGTAGGTCCACTGGTAGATCACCGTGGCGCCGCCGTCGCGGATCATGATGCCGTCCCTGGGGAAAGCCCGGGTCGCCTCGGTCACGAACTGCGCGGTGTTCATCGGCACGTTGCCCGAGCCGTCGCTCTTCTCGCCGGCTTCGACCGCCAGCTCGTCAAGCTCGGCCTGGCCGTCTTCCATGAAGCGGCGCAGGCCCCTGGCTTCGGGCAGGCCGTCGCCGAGAGCGCGGGCCAGTTGCGGCACCACGGCGCGCAGGTCGCCGACCAGCGGCACGTCGATCGGGCGGTTGACGCCGATCGCGGTCGGATCCTGCTGGATGTAGATCCACTTGCGGTTGGCTTCGCCCGCATACCAGTGGCGCCAGCGGCCATAGTGCAGCGGTTCGCCCAGCTCGGTGCCGACGGCGACGACGAGGTCGCTTTCCTCGACCGCGTCGATCGATGCGTCGGAGAACACGTACTGGAACGTGCGGTCCTCAAGGCCCTCGATGTAGGACGTGCCGCCCGAAGTCTGGATGACCGGGCAGTTCATCTTGAGCGCCAGTTCCTTGAGCTTCTCGCCCGATTTGGTGACGTGGACCGCGTGGCCGACAAGGAGGATCGGGTTTTTGGCCGCCTTGATCAGCGCGGCGGCCTCGGCGATGCGGTCACCGTCGGCGCCCTGTTCGGTCAGGCGGTAGCGGCTCGGCGGCAGCACCGGCTCGACATCCAGTTCTTCGAGGATCACGTGGCTCGGGTATTCGATATAGACCGGGCCGGGCGTGCCCGACATGGCGATGCGGATCGCCTCGCGGACGATCTCGTCGGTCTGGTCGGCATATTCGATCGAGCTTGAGAACTTGACCGAATCCTCGATCATCGGCTCCTGCCGGACGAACTGGATGCGGCCGCGGCGGACGCGGCGCTCGGTGACGCGGGCGCGCTGGCCGCCGAGGACGATGATCGGATCGTTCTCGACCCTGGCGCACTGGATGCCCGGCATCATGTTGGCGAGGCCCGGCCCGAGCGTGGCGATGCACACCGCCGGCTTGCCGGTGATGCGCGCCGCCGCAGCGGCCATGTGCGCGGCCGAAGCCTCATGGTGCGGCGAAACGACCGTCCAGCCGCGACGCTCCGCTTCGAGGAAGAGGTGGACGAAGTTGGGATCGGGGATGCCGAACAGCGTGTTGATCCCCTCGGCCTCGAACAGATCGAGAATGCGCTTGTAAACGGGCGTGCCGCCCCGCGATTCCGCCTGCGGCTGGTCGTCGTATGACATCGTTCTGGATTTCCCTCTTTTTTGCTGGAATCTGAAACTGTTCGCAGTTCTGCCGGCGACATGGCCCGAGCCGGGGGCATGCTGCCGATCACTCTACCCTTTGACTGGCCCGGCTCCGCTCCTAGCCCAACCTGACAGGGCCGCCAACACAAGATGAACAGTGCTGTTCATTTGCCCTCGTCCGTCAGCCCCAGTTCGGCCAGCAGCGCGGCATTGTGCTCGCCGAGCATGGGGGCCGGACCGGCGACTTTGCCGGGCGTGGCCGAGAACCATGTCGGCACGCCGGGAAAGCGGGTAGGCCCTTGCGGCGTGTCGATCGTCTCGAAGAAGCCGATGGCGTCGAGATGCTCGTTCCCGAACAATTCGTCGGTCGATTGCAGGCGCGAAGCGGGAATGTGCAGTTCGCGCAGCAGGTCGAGCCATTCCTGCGTCGTGCGCTCGCGGAACGTCTCGCCGAGCAGGCCATAGACGCGGCCGATCTGCCTCGCGCGCTTTTCCAGGGTCGAGAATTCCCCGGTTTCCCAGGCCGGCTTGACCACCGCCATGAAGGTGTTCCAGTGCTTGTCGTTGTAAACCAGCGCGGCGATGTAACCGTCCCTGGTCCTGTAGGGCCGGCGATTCTTCTCGACCGCGCGGTGATAATGCGCCGGCGTCGTCGGCGGCGAGAACATCGCGCCGTTGGCATGTTCGACCAGCATGAACGAAGTCATCGCCTCGAACATCGTCACTTCGACTTCCTGGCCCTCCCCGATGCCCCTGCCGCCGGTGCGCTCGCGGTGGAACAGTGCCATCATCGTCGCGTGGAGCGCGTGGAGGCCGGCGACCTTGTCGGCCATGATCGTCGCGACGAAGCCCGGCTCGCCGTTCATCAGTTGCTGGACGTGGGTGATGCCGCATTCGGCCTGGATGGTGTCGTCATAGGCCGGCTGATCGGCTTCCGGCCCGCGGCGGCTGTAGCCATAGCAGTTGGTATAGATGATATCGGGGCGAATCGCCTTCACTTCATCGTAGGAGAAGCCGAGCTTGCCGATCGCGCTGCCGCGCATCGAATGGATGAAGACATCGGCGGTGGCGATCAGCCTGCGCAGGACGGCCTTGTCCCCGTCCCGGCGCAAATCGAGCATCAGGCTGCGCTTGCCGCGGTTCACGTTGACATAGACCCCGCCCATGCCCGGAACGGGGCCGACGCTGATGTCGCGCGTGTTGTCACCCGCCGGCGGCTCTACCTTGATCACGTCCGCGCCCATATCGGCCATGATCTGCGTGGCGTAGGGACCGAACACCACGCTCGTCAGGTCGACGACGCGGATGCCGGCGAGAGGGCCTTTGCTGTTCATCTGTACTCCTCGGATGGCGTGCCGTTAGAGCATCGTGCGCAAAAGTGGGAACCGGTTTTGCGCAAAAAACGATGCGACAACAAAAACCTGGAGCAAACTGCGTGATTCATAAATCATGCAGTTTGCTCTAGCCGATCGCGCCGGCTCCGTCCATTCGTATTTTGGTTCATTGAACGTATATCGGTACAGTTACGGTTGTCATTACCCGGTGCGGCTGCTAGCGCCGATCCATTGCCTCGACGACTCAAATCGCAAAGGTGGGATCGTGGATTTCTCTTTCACCGAAGACCAGCAGAACATCCGTGAGGCGGTGCTGAAGCACTGCTCGCAGTTTTCCGACGATTACTGGCTGGAACGCGACCGCAGCGGCGAATATCCGCACGACTTCCACAAGAGCATGGCCGAAGCCGGCTGGCTGGGCATCGCTATGCCCGAAGCGGTCGGCGGCTCGGGCCTGGGCATCACCGAAGCGGCGGTGATGATGCAGGCGGTGGCCGAATCGGGCGGCGGCATGACCGCGGCCTCGACGATCCACGGCCCGGTCTTCGGGCTGGAGCCGGTGATGCTGTTCGGCACCGAAGAGCAGCAGCGGCGCATGATCCCGCCGATCATCGACGGGCGCGAGAAGATGTGCTTCGCCGTGACCGAGCCCAACACCGGGCTCGATACCACCAGCCTCAGGACGCGCGCCGAGAAGGTCGAGGGCGGCTATCGCGTCAACGGCGAGAAAGTCTGGATCACCAACGCCCATGTTGCGGACAGGGTGCTGCTGATCGCGCGCACCACGCCGCTCGAGGAAGTCGGGAAGAAGACCGGGGGGCTGACCCTGTTCTACACGCGGCTCGACCGCGAGAGGATCGAGCACCGGCTGATTCCCAAGATGGGCCGCCACGCGGTCGGCTCGAACATGCTGTTCATCTCGGACCTGTTCATTCCCGAGGAGGACCGCATCGGCGCCGAGGGACAGGGCTTCAAAATCCTGCTGCAAGGCCTCAACCCCGAGCGCATACTGCTCGGCGCCGAAGCGACCGGGCTCGGCCGCGTCGCCATCCGGCGCGCCGCGAAATATGCGCAGGAGCGCGTCGTGTTCGGCCGGCCGATCGGCCAGAACCAGGGCATCCAGCACCCGCTTGCGAAGGCCTGGATGCAGGTCGAGGCGGCGAGCCTGATGGTGTTCAGGGCCGCCACCCTGTTCGACCGGGGCGCGGATTGCGGTGTCGAGGCGAACAGCGCCAAATACCTTGCCGCCGAAGCCGGCTACGAAGCCTGCCAGACCGCGGTGATGTCGATGGGCGGCATGGGCTATGCGCAGGAATATCACGTCGAGCGCTATCTGCGCGAAGTGCTGATCCCGCGCATCGCGCCGGTCAGCCCGCACCAGATCATGAATTTCATCGCCGAGCGGGTGCTGGAACTGCCCAAGAGCTATTGAGCTTCCCGATGCGCTTCGTCATTGCGGCCCCGGTGTCAGGCGGGGTTGCCATGACGCATTCTGACAGGATACCGAGCCATGCCCATCAGCCACGAACCCATTTCCGCACGCTCCTGGCTTTTCGCCCCCGGCGACAGCGAGAAGAAAATGACCAGGGCGATGGAAGGCCCGGCCGACATCGTCCTGATCGACCTTGAAGACGCTGTCGCGCCCGAGGCGAAAGTCGCGACGCGCCGGATCGTACACGATTTCATCAAGGCCAACCCGGCGCAGCAGCAGCGGCTGTGGGTGCGGATCAACCCGTTCGACGGCCCCTATACGCCGGGCGATCTCGCCGCGATCATGCCGGCCAGGCCCGGCGGCATCATGCTGCCCAAGGTCTATGGCCGCCAGGAAGTCGAAAAGCTCGATCACATGCTCTCGGTGCTCGAAGTGGCGAACGGCATCGAAGAAGGCTCGACCCCGGTGATCGTGCTCATCACCGAAACCGCCGAGGCCATGTTCCACACCGGCGACTACAAGGGCGCGCCGCGCGTCGTCGCGCTCACTTGGGGCGCGGAGGATCTGGCGGATTCGGTCGGCGCCAGCTCGAACAGGAATCCCGACGGTTCCTACAGCTTCACTTACGAACTGGCCCGCAGCCTGACCGTGCTGGGCGCCGCCACCGCCGGCGTCACCGCGATCGAGACGATTTCGGCCGATTTCAAGGATCTCGAAGCGCTGCGCAAACGCGCCGAAAGCGTTCGCCGCGACGGCTTCCGCGGCATGCTGGCGATTCACCCGGCACAGGTCGACGTGATCAACGCGGCGTTCACGCCCACCGAAGCCGAAATCGCCGAGGCGCAGGAAATCGTCGACGTGTTCGCGGCGAATCCCGGCGTCGGCACGATCGGCTGGAAAGGCGGCATGCTCGACCGCCCCTACCTCGCGCGGGCGCAGCGGCTGCTCAAGCTGGCGGGGCGCTGAGATGGATGCCGCCGGCCTCGACCTCTCGCGCTATCTGAAGCCGGGCGACCATATCGTCTTCGGCCAGGCCTGCGGCGAACCGGCAACGCTCGTCGAGGCGCTGATCGCGCAAGGGGCCGGGATCGGCAACCTTTCGGCCTTCATCGCCACCAGCTTTTCGGGGCTGTTCACGCCCGAAACCGCCGGGGCGTTCCGCCTGTCGAGCATGGGCGCGATCGGCGCTTTGCGGACGATGACCAAAGCCGGCAAGCTCGATGTCGTGCCGGTCCATGTCAGCCAGGTCGGCCCGCTGATCACCGCCGGAATCATTCCCTGCGATGTCGCGATGATCCAGGTCGGTCCGGCGGACAGGGACGGCAACCATTCCTGCGGCCTCATCAGCGACTATGTCCGCGCCGCGGTGGACAAGGCGCGCGTGGTCATCGCCGAAGTCAACGACCGGATTCCCTGCACTCATGGCGAAGCGATCCCCGGCGCGGCGATCGACGTGAAAGTCGCAGTGTCGCGCATGCCGGTGGAAGTGCCGCCCGCGAAGATCGGCGCGACCGACGCGGCGATCGCCGGCCACTGCGCCGGCTATATCGGCGACGGCTCGGTCATCCAGACCGGCGTGGGCGCGGTGCCGGACGCGATTCTGCGCCTGCTGCACGACCGCAAGGATCTCGGCATCCATTCGGGCATGCTCGGCGACGGCCTCGTCGACCTGTTCGAAGCCGGCGTGATCACCAACGCGCGCAAGGAAATCGACCGCGGGGTCACGATCAACGGCGCGCTGATCGGCACCGGGCGGCTCTATGACTTCGCGCATGACAATCCGGCGATCCGCATGACGCCGACGAGCTACACGCACGATGCCGCCGTGCTCGGCCGGCTTTCCCGGCTGGTGACGATCAATTCGGCGCTGGAAGTGGACCTCACCGGCCAGGTCAATGCCGAGCAGTCGGGCGCGGCCTACATGGGCGGGACAGGCGGCCAGGTCGATTTCGTCCGCGCCGGCGCACGCTCGCCCGGCGGCGCGGCGCTGATGGTGCTGGCATCGACGGCAAAGGCCGGAACGATCAGCAAGATCGTGCCGACGCTCTCCGGTCCCGTCACCACCGCACGTACCGAGGTGGACGTGATCGTTACCGAATTCGGCGCTGCCGAACTGAAGGGCCGGACGCTTGCCGAACGCACGCAGCGCCTGATCGCAATCGCCCACCCGGACTTCCGCGAGGAGCTTGACCGGGCGGCTTTCGACATCCGGCAGCGGGGGTTCTGATACGCGCCCCCCTGCCCCCCTCCCTCCGCCCCCTCCCCCCGCCTTCGCGGGGGCGCATCGAGGAAAAGGCACTGAAAATGACCGATCCCGTCCTTTACGAGCTGCGCGAAGACGGCATCGCCGTCATCACGCTCAACCGTCCCGAGCAGCGCAATGCACTGGGCAGGGAAGTGCGCGAGGGACTCTACGCCGCCTGGGAGCGCTTCGAGCAGGACGCCGGCGCCCGCATCGCCATCCTCACCGGCGCGGGTGAAAAGAGCTTCTGTGCGGGCGGCGATCTCAAGGAAATGGTTGAAACCGGCATGTCCGTGCCCGCGCGCGATTTCATCCCGGTGCCCTATGACAACATGGAGCTTTCCAAGCCGACGATCGCCGCAGTCAACGGCTTCGCCTTTGCCGGCGGCTGGCTGATCGCGCAGGCCTGCGACCTGTGCGTCGCCAGCACCAGTGCCAGGTTCGCCATCACCGAAGTCAAGGTCGGCCGCGGATCGCCATGGGCGGCGCCGCTGATCCATATGATCCCGCAGCGCATTTTCATGGAAATCGTGCTGACCGGCAAGCCGGTCACCGCGCAGCGCGCTTACGAGATCGGCCTGGTCAACCGGCTTGCCGAGCCCGAGGCGCTGATGGCTACGGCCCTGGAGCTGGCCCGCGAGATTCTCGAAGGTGCGCCGCTCTCGGTCAAGGCCGCGCGCGAGACGGTGATGCTGTCGACCGAAATGGGCCGCGGCGCCGCGCTCCAGGCGGCCCGCGCGGCGCACGAGCTGACCTACAACAGCGACGATGCCCAGGAAGGCCCGCGCGCCTTTGCGGAAAAGCGCAAGCCCGAGTGGAAAGGGCGGTAACGCGCCCCCCAACAGACTTTCAGCCGCCCTTGCGGGCCATCGCGAAGCTGTAGCCGATGTGATCGACGTGCCCGTGCAGGCCGAAGTCGAGCACTTCGCTCTTGTCGTGGATCGCGGCCATTTCCCGGTCGACTTCCTCGATCGTCCAGCCCGGGCGATAGACGCCCCTCGTCTCGGCGATGAAGCAGCGGGCGATGCGGCCGCCGATCGAGGCGATCATCTCGCCGCTGACATTGCAGTTTTCATGCGCCAGCCAGCCGACCGTCGGCGCCACCAGTTCGGGCTCCATCGGCGGATATTGCGAGATATCCAGCCCTTCGGCCATGCGCGTGACGGCGCTGGGCACGATGACGTTCGACCTGACATCGAACTCCTCGCCCTCAAGCGCGGCGATGTTGTTGAGCCCGATCATCCCCGACTTGGCAATGCCGTAGTTCACGCAGCGGTTGTTGCCGTAGATGCCGCCGATCGAACTGGTCAGCACGATGCGGCCATAGCCCGCGTCGCACATCAGCGGGAAAGCGGCCTGCACCACATGGAACGCGCCCATCAGGTGAACGTCGATCACCGACTTGAAATCCTCATAGCCGATGTCGCGGATCGCACCGTAGCGGACATTGCCGGCATTGTGGATCAGGATGTCGACTTTGCCCCAGGTGTCGAGCGCGGTCTGGACGATCGCCCGGCCGCCTTCGGGCGTCGCCACCGAATCGGTGTTCGCCACGGCCTCCCCGCCCGCCGCGCGGATCTCGTCGACCAGTTGCTGCGCGACGCCGGCATCGTTGCCGTCCCCCTTGATCGGCGCGCCGGGATCGTTGACCACGACTTTCGCACCCTTGCCCGCCAGCAGCAGCGCATAGGAGCGGCCGAGGCCGCGACCGCCGCCGGTGATCACGGCCACGCGGCCATCGAAACGCAATTCGGTCATCGGAAAATCCTTGCTTGAGCAGGACCGCCAACCCGCAGGGCTGACGGCGGAGAAGTGGGGGCGAATGCCGGCGCCCGATCTATGCAGACAAAACCGGCGGTTTCAAGCCGCCCCGGACCATGCCCGCCGCATCGGCGCTGCCGGTGCCGGCAGGATCGTACAGGCCGGCGGGCTGCGCCGCGGACTTCGGGGGTTGACGCTCGCTCCCGCCCCCGTCCATGACTTCGCCCGAGCCTGAATCCCGCAGGCCCGCCGCCAAGGCCAGGAGAGGATATTTATGACGCAGACCGCCCCGCGCTATGTCTCGCCCACGCCGGCCGTCACGGCCGATGGCTGGACGCTCGAACGCGTGACCAGCCCCAGCCGGCTTTACAGCGCCAACGGCATCCGCGCGGGCAGGGACGGCCGCATCTATGTGGCGCAGGTCGCGGGCAGCCAGGTCAGCGCCGTCGATCCCGACACCGGGGCGATCGAGACGATCAGCCCGATCGGCGGCGGCATCACCGGGCCTGACGATCTCGTGTTCGACGAGGAAGGGAACCTCTACTGCACCGAGATCACGACCAACCGGGTGAGCGTGCTGCATCCCGACGGCAGCTCGCGGATTCTGGCCGGCGACATCCCGGTCGCCAATCCGATCACCTATCACCAGGGGCGCCTGATCGCCGGCGAGTTGCGCATGGGCGGCCGCATTCTCGAGCTTGACCGCAACGGCGGCGCGATGCGCGTGATCTGCGAAGGCGTGCCCATGGCCAACGCTTTCGAAGTCGGCCCCGACGGCAAGCTCTATTTCCCGGCGCAGGGGGCGAACGAGATCTGGCGCATCGGCCTCGACGGGGGTGAGCCCGAAGTCGTCGCCCGCGACCTGGGCGTGCCGGACTCGGTCAAGTTCCACCCGGACGGCTATATCGTGTCAACCCAGGTCGCCAGCGGCCAGGTGCTGAAAATCGATCCCCGCACCGGCGAAAAGAGCGTGCTCGCCGATATCGGCCCCGGTCTCGACAATGTCACTTTCATCGGCAAGCGGACGTTCGTTTCGCACATCACTGGCTCGATCCATGAGATCACCGGCGACGGCAGGGCCAGGCCGCTGGTCGATAAAGGCTTCGAATGGCCGATGGGCCTTGGCGTCGATACGGACGGCACGGTCTATGTCGCGGACGGCATGTTCGCCTATGCGATCCCGCGCGACGGCGGGATGGCGCTGGCGGGCACGCTGTTCTGGCCGGGTTATCCCGGCTTCATGCGCGGCATCGCCGTCTCGGGGGAGAATGCCTGGATCGTCACCACGGCCAACGGCACCGTTGCCCGCTGGGTGCCCGGACAGGAAGCGGAAACGCTGGCTCATGGCTTCGAGGTGCCGATGGGCGTTGCCGTTTCGGGCAATGCGATCGTTTTTGCCGATGCCGGTGCGGGCCGGGTGCTGTCGCTGGAAAACGGCGCCGTCACCGAACTCGCCGCCGGCCTCGACAAGCCCTACGGCGTTGCGGTTTCCGCTGCGGGCACCGTTTATGTGTCCCGGCCCGATGCCGGGCGCGTCGTGAAACTGTCGGGCGGCAGGGCCGAGACGGTGCTCGACGGCCTCGGCTGGCCCGAAGGCATCGCCATCCGCGGAGACAGGCTCTACGTCGTCGAAACCGGCGCGAAGCAGGTGACAGAGCTTGACCTTGCCTCCGGCGCCCGCCGGGTGCTGGCCAGCGGCCTGCCGGTCGGCACGCCCCCCGGCGTGCCGGCGCTCCGCCTCGGCGGGGTCGGCGATATGTGCGGGCCGATGTGGAGCTTCACCGGCATCGCCGCGGCAAGCGACGGCACGATCTATGTTTCGGGCGATGCCGAAGGCAGTGTGCTCGCCCTGCGCCCCGCGTGATCCGCCCGCCCGATCCGCTCACGCGATCCGATAGACAAGTGGAGAGAAGGCCATGCTGAAGCAGATCTGCTTCTTCCGTAAGCGCCCGGACATGACCATGGAAGAATTCATGGACTATTACGAGAACCAGCATTCGCAACTGGCGAAGAAAACCGGCGCCAGGCCGGCAATCCCGAATGCGGTGCGCTATGTCCGCCGCTATCTCGTGCCCGAAACCAATCCGGTGACGGGCGAGGTACACGATCCCGGCTTCGACTGCATCATGGAAATCTGGTGGAACAGCCGCGAGGACTTCGAGAACTCGCAGCGCATCATCAGCGATCCCGCGCGCCTGCCGCTGACCAGGGCCGACGAGGCGAACCTGTTCGCCTCTCACGCCAACCCGGTCTGCACCTGCATCGAATACGATTCGCCGATGGGGCCGAACGGCGAGACCGGCCGGGTCGAGATGCGCTACGATTGAGGGAAAAGGGTTCCTCCCCGTTCGCACAGCGAATGGGGAGGAAGTGCCGGCTTACCTGTACTGGCGCATTCCGGTCGCGTCCGCTTCCCGAAACACCGGGATCGGCTCCACCGCCTGCATCGTGATCAGCGGGATTCTGCGGCTCGTCGCTTTCTGATAGTCGGCGTAGAACGGGAAGCCGTCGACCATGAAATCCCAGATCTTCCGGTATTCGGCGCCTTCGGGCTCACGCCAGGTGGCGCGGAAGGCCTGGGTCGCGACCTGAAACGCGATCTCGGGCATTTCCAGGATATTGAGATACCATTCGGGATGGGTATCGGCGCCGCCTTTCGAGCCGACGATCACCACTTCGCCGCCGATGACGCCATGGCACAGGCCGGTGATGAAGATCTTGCCGCTCTTGCGCCCCTTGTATTTGACCAGGCAGTGAGTCGCGAAATTGCGGCCGCCGACCGCGGTGATATCCATGATATGACCCTCGGCGCCGCCCGACTTCAGATACATCTCGCGGTGTTCGGCCACCCAGTCCTTGCGGACTGCGGCGATGGCGGCGGACGATTCGTCACTCATGGGAACTCTCCTTGCGGATCTGCCTTTCCGGCCATTTTCTGCATTTCCACCGCCCTGTCCACCCCGTCCGGCGCTCGCATTCTTGATCGGGGTCAATTATATGTCGAACAGGCAGGCGGTATTGCGCGGATGTGCGTATAGCGACATATCGGCCCGATATTGGGCCATTGACAAGGCGAGGATTACGATGACCGAAATGGGAAAGATCGTTGAGGCGGCGGACGAACTGGCCGCGCCCGTGGTGATCGGGCCGGAAGCCTATATTTCCGAGGAATATGCCAGGGCCGAGGCCGCGAAGCTGTGGCGCAAGGTGTGGCTCCAGGCCGGCCGTCTGGAAGACATCCCCAACGTGGGCGATTTCGTCACTTACGATATCCTGGCCGATTCGGTGATCATCATGCGCACCGCGGAAGGCGAGGGCGCCGGCGCGCTGCGCGCTTTCCACAACGTCTGCACCCATCGCGGCCGGCGGTTGATCGACACGCCCGAGGGCAAGCGCAACGCGCGCGGCAACAAGGCCAGCATCGTCTGCGGCTTTCACGGCTGGACATTCGACCGCCAGGGCAAATGCACCTATATCGAGCATCAGGAAGACTGGCAGGGCAAGCTGACCGACGAGCGCACCGCTCTCGGCAAGGTCCATGTCGATACCTGGGGCGGCTGGCTGTGGATCAATCTCGATCCCGATGCCGGCCCGCTGCGCGATTACCTCGAACCCGCGGCCAGCCTGCTCGATCCGTTCGAATTGCAGAACATGCGCCCGCGCTGGCGCAAGTGGGTGATCTTCGACTGCAACTGGAAAGTCTCGATGGAGGCTTTCAACGAGACTTACCATGTCGCCACGACGCACCCCGAATTCATGGAGTTCGGCCAGTACCGCGGCTGGGCTCGCAACCAGGGCCTGCATTCCAACATCGGCTACGATGCGCCCAAGGGGCAGGAGGAGGACCAGGCCAAGCTGCGTCTCGGGGCCGGCGACGACCCGCGGATCTCGACAGCGGAAATGCAGGCTTTCACCTGGGCCAGCGCCAATACCAACACGACGATGACGCTGGTGAACGCGGCGCTGCGCCTCAAGGACGAACTGCCCGAGGGCACGCCCGCGCCCGAAGTGTCGCGGCACTGGCTCGCCTCGGCGCGCGCCGACGATGAAAAGCGCGGTGTGTTCTGGCCGGTGGTCGCGCCCGAACATACGGCGAAGACCGGCACGTCCTGGCAGATCTTCCCGAACACGCAGATCGGCCACGCGGTCAACAACATGCTGGTCTATCACTACCGGCCCTACAAGGGCGACCCCAACAAGTGCATCTTCGAAGCGGCGGTCTATGAACTCTATCCCGAGGGCGAGGCGCCGGAGACCGAATGGGAATATACCGAGCCGCAGGATTGGCCGTCGGTGCTCCAGCAGGACTTCAACAACATGACGGCGGTGCAGGAAGGCATGAAGATCTCCGGCTTCCGCGGCACCCTGCCCAACCCCTACATGGAGCGGACGGTGTCGAGCCTGCATTACAACCTCGCCCGCTTCATGGGCACAGGCACGCCGCGCAAGATCGACTGACGCCCGCGGGGCGTTGCGCTTTCCCCACCTCCCGCTCCCTTCCTTGTCACCCTGAACTTGTTTCAGGGTGACGGGTGCGGGATGAGGGGGCGTGCATAAGCGGCACGAAGCCCCCTCCCCTTCAGGGGAGGGGGTTGGGGGAGGGGGCTGTCGGGTAAGCACTGCCCCCGCCCCCCTTCAGAACCCGAAAGCGACGCCCACGCGGCCGCCGGTGGAGCCTTTGGCGGTGGAGCCGGCGACGCCGGCGTTGACGTAAACGCGCGGGGCGGCGCGGACGACGACGGCGCCGGAAAAGCCCTGCTCGCCGCGATAGGTGGCGAGGTTGAAGGATACCGAAACGGTGCTGTCGGGCACGATCATGGTGCCGCCCAGAGCCATGGCGGCGGCGATGCCGGCCAGCCGGTCCAGCCGGTCGCCCAGTTGATCCACCCGGCTGCCGAGTTGATCCGCCCGATCGTCCAGCGCGGCAATGGCCGAGCCGACATCGTGCCAGGCCGTGCCGCCGACTTCATAGGACGGCGCGGAGACTGCCCCCGTGGCGCCATCGTAAGCGGCCCCGCCGCCCAGCGCGGCGGCGACGCTGGCCCCCTGCACTCCGGTCCGCGCAACGGCGGTGTCGGCGGTGGTCTGCGCTGTTGCCGCTTCGTTGTGGGCCGTGGCGGCGCTGGACTGCGCGGCAGCGGCATCGGCCAGCGCGGTGTCGGCCGTGTCGCGCACGGTGTTGAGCTGGTTGAGATTCACCGCGTCCGTGCCTTCGGTGCCGGCAGCGACATTGACGATCTGCCGCTGAAAACTGGACGAACCGACCGAGACGCTGGTGCCGCGGTCGGCAACCGAGTTAGCGCCCAGAGCCACCGCGTTGTCAGCATTTGCCCGGGAGAATAGGCCGATGGCGGTTGAATTGGTGCCGTTCGCTTTTGCGACTGCTCCCACGGCTGTCGAGCCGAATTTGCTTGCTCCTGCGCCAAACCCCACGGCGGTTGAATCGAATTCGGCCGCGCTTGCCGTTGCTCCCATGGCGGTTGAAGCATTGCTGGTCGCGCTTGCGTTATATCCCACGGCGGTTGATTCGGTGCCGTCCGCCGTCGCTCCGGTGCCGCAAGCGAATGAGCCCGGCCCCGTCGCCGTGCCGCCCTCGTCGCAAGCGGTCTGCGCCTGTGCTGCCCCGGATGCCATGG
>JAITWR010000205.1 GCA_031285165.1 Novosphingobium sp. | reverse complement strand
GTGATCCTCTGCCCGTCCAATCCCTTCCTCAGCGTCGATCCGATCCTTGCTGTCGATGGCGTGCGGGATAAGCTGGCGGCGCTGGACGTGCCGTTCGTTGCAGTGTCGCCGCTGGTCGGCGGGCAGGCGCTCAAGGGGCCGCTGGGCAAGCTGCTCGGCGAACTGGGCCGCGAGAACGGCAACCGCGCCATTGCCGAACATTATACCGGGCTGATCGACCACCTGATCATCGACGAATCCGATGCCGCCGACGCGGAGGGCTTGCGCGCCATGGGAATTTGCGCAACTGTGACGGGAACAGTCATGTGCGATGCCGCGGACCGGGTGCGGCTTGCGCGCGTAGCACTGTCAGCAGCCCGATCTGGATAGGACGACATGGCACTGGCTGACCGTGAACTGATAACACGCCTGCTGACTGCACCGCTCGAAGACCTCCTTGCCGAAGCCCGTGCCCGCCGCGATGCGCGTAATGGCGTTTCGGGCTCTGCGCGGATGACCTATTCGCCCAAAGTCTTCATCCCGCTGACGCGCCTGTGCATGGATGTCTGCCACTACTGCACTTTCGCGACGACTCCCTCGCAGCTTGCCGCGCCCTATCTTTCCGAAGAGGACGTCCTGCGGATTGCGCGCGATGGTGCTGCGGCCGGTTGCAAGGAAGCGCTGTTCACTCTGGGGGACGCACCCGAGCGCCGCTATGCCGCGGCGCGCGAATGGCTGGCCGGGCGCGGCTTCAGCCGCACGATCGACTATGTCCGCCATTGCGCCGGGCTGGTGCTCGAGGAGACGGGCCTGCTGCCTCACGTCAACGCCGGCGTGCTGGATGAGGACGACTATCGCATGCTGCGCCCGGTCGCGGCTTCGTGCGGGCTGATGCTGGAAAGCGCGTCGGAGCGGCTGCTGGAGAAGGGCCGGTCGCACTATGGCTCGCCCGACAAGGTGCCGGCGGTACGCATCGCCTCGCTTGAAGCGGCGGGCCGTGCGCGGGTGCCGATGACTTCGGGCATCCTTATCGGCATCGGTGAGATGCCCGAGGAGCGCTTCGAATCGCTGATCGCGCTGCGCGACGTGCATCGGGCGCACGGGCACTTGCAGGAAGTCATCGTCCAGAACTTTTGTCCCAAGCCGGGGACGAAGATGGCCGAAGCGCCCGAGGCGACCGAGGCCGATTTCCTGCGCGTCATCGCCGCCGCACGGATCGTGCTGCCGAATGAGGTTTCGGTTCAGGCGCCGCCCAATCTCAACGACGAGCGGCTGGTCGAACTGATCGATGCCGGCATAGACGATTGGGGCGGTATCTCGCCCGTCACCGCCGACCATGTGAACCCCGAGGCGCCCTGGCCCGAGATCGAGCGGCTGGAAGCGATCTGTGCCGGAGCGGGCCTGCCTCTGGTCGAGCGGCTGACGGTCTATCCGCGCTTCGTTGCGACCGACGATCGCTCGTGGATCGACGCCGGGCTCTACCCGGCGGTGCTCAGGCTGTCCGACGCTGAAGGCCTCGCACGCGACAGCCGCTGGAGCCCCGGTGTCGCCGGGCATGTGCCGGCAAGCCCCGCGCTGCCGCTGGGGCGGTGCTATGAAGGTCCGGCCGCGCCCGCCCTGCACCGCATCCTCGATCGGGCTGCGGCGGGCAAGGAACTGTCGATCGACGAGATCATCGCGTTGTTCGCCACGCGCGGTGCCCATGCGCAGGCGGTGGTCGAAGCGGCCGATAACCTGCGCAGGCAGGCGCGGGGCGAGACGGTGACTTATGTTGTCAACCGCAACATCAATTACACTAACATCTGCACCCACCACTGCGCGTTCTGCGCCTTTTCGAAGACGAGCAGCAAGGCGGGCTTCCGTGACACGCCCTATAACCTCGACCTCGAAGAGATCGCCGATCGCGCGCGCGAGGCAGTGGCGAAGGGCGCTACGGAAGTATGCCTCCAGGGCGGCATTCACCCGAGCTACACGGGCGATACTTATGCCAGCATCGTGCGCGCGGTGAAGGATGCGTGCCCCGATCTCCACGTCCACGCTTTCTCGCCGCTTGAGGTCGCACAGGGTGCCAGGACGCTGGGCATGACGGTCGGTGACTACCTCAGGCGGCTCAAGGACGAGGGGCTGGGGTCATTGCCGGGTACCGCGGCCGAAATCCTCCACGATGACATCCGCACACAGATTTGTCCCGACAAGCTGACCACTGCGGAATGGCTCGGCGTGGTGCGCGATGCGCATCTGGTCGGCCTGCCGACGACTTCGACGATCATGTACGGCCACCTCGAGCGCACCGAGCATTGGGCGCATCACCTGTTGGCGCTGCGGCGGTTGCAGGCGGAGACCGGCGGCTTCACCGAATTCGTGCCGCTGCCGCTCGTTCACATGGAAGCGCCGTTCTATCGCCGCGGACAGAGCCGCAAGGGGCCGAGCTGGCGCGAGGCGCTGATGATGCATGCGGTCGCGCGGATCGTGCTGTTCGGCCAGATCGACTCGATCCAGTGCTCGTGGGTGAAGCTCGGCGTCGACGGCGCCTCGGCGGTGCTGGCGGCGGGTGCGAACGACCTTGGCGGCGTGCTGATGAACGAGAGCATCAGCCGCGCCGCAGGCGCGAGCCACGGGCAGGAACTGACGGTAGATCAGCTATTCCAGGCCGCTTCGGCGGCGGGCCGGCCGCTCAGGCAGCGCACGACGCTCTACAAGGACGTGGTCAGTCTGGAAGACGCCTGACAGCGATCCTGGGTCAAGCCCGGGACTTGCCGCAGCTTGCTCCCGTTCGTGTCGAATGGTTCGACACGAACGGAAGGTGAGCGGGAGTGGAGGTTCCCGTGCGCTTCGCCTTACGGCCGCATGATCCAGCCGCCGTCGATGTGGATTACCTGGCCGGTGATCCAGGCGCCGGCCTGCGAGCATAGCAGGATCGCCGCGCCGACCAGTTCCTCGGGCTCGCCGCGGGGGCGGGTGGCGCAAGTCATTTGCAGGAGTTGGATGAACGGCGAATCGTCGGGCACCAGCATCTTGCCGGCATCCGACTTGACGTTGCCCGGCGCGATTGCGTTGCAGGTGATGTTGTCCCGGCCCCACTGCTTTGCCAGCGAGGTAGTCAGGCCGACCAGCGCCAGCTTGCTGATGCCGTAGAGGCTCGTCGCCGGGAAGGCGCCGCCCGAGGTCTGGTTGACGATCCGCCCGCCGCCGCGCTCGCGCATTGATGGCGCCACCGCGCGGGCGCAGAGCAGCGCGCCGGTGAGATTCACCGCGAAGGCCTTGTTCCAGGCTTCGAGCGAAACCGTGTCGATGCTGTCATAGCTGACGTCGACCATCAGCGCGGCGTTGTTGATCAGGATGTCGATGCCGCCGAACGCCTCCTTCGCGGCCGCGGCCATGGCGATCGTCTGCGCCTCGTCCGAGACATCGACGCCGATACCGAGTGCCTTGCCGCCGGCGGCGACGATTTCGTCAGCCACCGTCTGCGCACCGTCCTTGTTGAGATCGGCCACCACGACCGAGGCGCCGGCATTGGCGAAGCCCAGCGCATAGGCGCGGCCGATGCTGTTGCCGCGCCCGCCCGCGCCGGTGACGACGGCGACTTTGCCGTTGAGGCGAAACTGGTCGAGCGTGAATGTCATGTCAGGAAACTCCGGGGTTGGCCGCAGCCAGGAAGCGGGCGGCGGCGGCATCAAGCTCGCCTGCGCCGACATGGCCGGGCAGTACGGCTTTCAGCAGGTTGATGTCCTTCAGCAGCATCGGCGCGCCGGTGGCGAAGGCTGCGGGTGAGGGCAGGCGGGCGAAGACATCGAAGCCGAAGCTGCGGCCGCTGCTTGCCTGGATCAGTTCGATGAAGGCTGCGTGGTCGATGTCGAGCGCCTGTGCGGCCTCGACCGCCGCCATGGCGACACCCATATTAGCTGACAACATCGCGTTGTTGACGATCTTCGCGCGTTGGCCGGCACCTGCCGGGCCGAGCAGCACGATCAGCCGTCCGAACGTGCGGAACACCGGCAGCGCCGCGTCGAACGCTTCCTGCCGGCCTCCGCACATCACTGTAAGCGCGCCTGCCTCGGCCGCGGGTGAGCCACCGCTGACGGGGGCGTCGATCAGGGCGAGGCCCCTGGCATCGCACTGCGCTTCCAGCCTGGCTACCGTCTCGGGCAGTACGGTCGAATGGATGGCGATGCGCCCGCCCGCTTTCATCGCCGGGATAAGCTGGTCGGTGATCGAGAACACGTCCGCATCGTTGACCACGCAGATGCCGACATGGTTGCAGCGTGCGCCGAGGTCGGCGGCGCTGGCTGCCGTGGCTGCACCTTTGGCCGTATAGGCTGTGAGCACTTCGGGCCGCCGCGCCCAGACGACGAGCGGCATGCCGGCATCGACGATGCGATGCGCCATCGGGCCGCCCTGGCTGCCGACGCCGATGAAGCCGATGGTTTCCTGTGTCATGTCATCCCGCCGTTATGCCGGCATCGAGCGAGATGCAGGCGCCGTGGTAGGAACGTCCCGCGGGGGACGCGAGCAGGGTGACGAGATCTGCCACATCGTCGACCTCGACCAGACCGCGCAGGCCCGAATAGCGTTGGACAAGGTCGTATTCGATGCCTTCGGGCATCTGCATGCCGTTGCCGATGTTGGTCATCATCCCACCGGGTGCGACCGCGTTGATGCGGATCGGCTTGCGGGCGTATTCCATTGCCATCGCCTTGGTCAGTTGCACGAGCCCGGCTTTGCTCGCGCAATAGGCCGTGGCATAGGCCTCGCCGATGAAAGCTGCGGACGATGCGCAGTTGACGATCGCTCCGTTGGTTTCGAGCAAGTGCGGGATCGCCGCTTGCGAGAGGAAGAACGGTGCCGACAGGTTGATCGCGATCGTCCGTTCGTAATCCGCGCGCGGCATCTCGTGGAAATGCGCGAACTTGAACACGCCGGCGATGTTGCACAGCGCGTCGAGCCGGCCGAACCGCGCGACCGCCTGGCCGACCGAGTCCCGGCAGGCATCGGGATCGGCGAGATCGGCGACGAGCGGCATTACCTGCACGTCACCCAGCATGGCCGCGGTTTCGGCCAGCGCCTCGCCGTTGACATCGACGATGCACAAGTCGGCGCCGGCTGCGGCGAGCTTTACCGCGGTGGCGCGGCCCAGGCCTGAGGCGGCGCCGGTAACCAGCGCGGCCTTGCCCTTCATGTCGATTGGAAGCGCCATCGTATCAATCCTGCCAGGGAAGGCCAGCCTTGACCTTCTCGATCATTGCGAAAACTGCGCTCTGTACCAGCGATGCCTTGGGCCAGCCATGGAAGAGGGCGAAAGCCAGGACGAATTCCTGCATTTCCTCGGGCGTGCAGTTGCCGCTCGCCATGGCCGCATGGACATGGGACTTGATCGGGATTTCGATGCCCGCGTCGCAGACGCCCACCAGCGTCAGCCAGCGCCGCGAAGGCTCGTTGAGCGCGCGGCGCGACCACATCTCGCCGAAGACGAAATTGTGGATCGCCTCAAGGTAGGGCGTCGCCGGCGGGCCGCTGCCGAAAGTCATCACTTTGGCGAATTCCTCACGGCCTTGCGCGTCGCGTACTTCCGGGTTCCAGGGCTCGGCGCGGATCGGTGCGGTTTCACCGCCCTTGATGCCCAGCGCCTGAACTGCCCGCGTGACTGCCTTGTCGAGCCGCGCACCGCGCGCCCAGCCGGTATAGGGGCCAAGGTGCAGCGCGGCCTCGCGCAGCTCGGTCAGCGACAAGGCGCCGCTTTTCAGCGCGCCGCGGACATAACCGTCGATGAGGTCATTGTCGGCGCCAGTCAGCACCGCGCTTGCCAGCGAGACGAGATAGCGTGCGCGGCGCGGCATGACCGGCCGGGTCCAGACTTCGGCGAAGACGAAGTCGCGCCAGCTTTCCTCGAACAGCGATTGCGGTTCGGGGACGGGCTCGCCGAAAACCTCGGCCTGCATGGTGCGGCCGCGCCCGGAACGCTCTTTGGGGTCGAGCAAAGCCATCATGCGTTCTCCGCCGGCGGGGTGAGGCTCATCCAGATGTTCTTGGGCTGGAGGAAGTCGTGCAGTCCTTCCACCCCGCCCAGGCGCCCGTGGCCGCTGTGTTTCCAGCCGCCGAAGGGCACGTTGGGCTGCATCGCCTCGCCTGAGCCGTTGACGTGGATCTGGCCGGCCTGGAGCTGGCCGGTCACGTAATGCGCGCGGCGCAGGTTCTGCGTGTGGACATAGGCACCGAGGCCGTAGTCGGTGGCGTTGGCCAGTGCGATCGCTTCTTCCTCGGTGTCGAACGGGGTGACGACGAGTACGGGGCCGAAGACCTCGTTCTGCGCGATCTCGCTGTCGTTCGACACGTCGGCGAGAATGGTGACGGGCAGGAAGTAGCCGTTCGCATGGTCGCCCCCCATGCGTTCGCCGCCCGTGACGATGCGGCCGCCCTGGCCGACGCCGCGGCGGACCATGCCGACGATGCGGTCGAGCGCGGTCTGCGAGATGACCGGACCCATCGTTGTCGCCTGGTCCATCGGATCGCCGACGTTGATATGGCCAGCCATGGCGGTGAGCGCCTGGAGATAGGGTTCATAGACGCCGCGCTGGACAAGCAGGCGCGTGCCGTTGACGCAGCCCTGGCCGTTGGCGCTGACCGCGCCGGTGAGGCCGCGCTGGGCGGCGTTGCGGAGGTCGGCGTCGTCGAACACGATCACTGCCGACTTGCCGCCCAGTTCCAGCCCGCATGGCTTGAGGCTCTGCGCGGCGTTGGCCAGCACCTTCCTTGCGGTATTGCCCGAGCCGATAAACTGGATCTTGTCGATGCCGGGGTGCGAAACCATCGCTTCGCCCACGTCGGCCGCGCCGGTGACGAGATTGACCACGCCCGGTGGAAAGCCCGCTTCCCGAATCAGCTCGACCAGCTTCATCGCGCTGTAGGGCGCGAGATCGGGTGACTTGAGGACGACGCAATTGCCCGCGGCGAGGGCGGGGGCCATGACCATCGTTGCCGCGAACAGCGGACCGTTCCACGGCACGATGATGCCGACGACGCCATAGGGTTCGTAGGAGACGTAATCGTGCGCGGGGGCGCTCCACATCGGGATTGTGCGGCCGTGGATCTTGTCGCACCAGCCGCCGAAATAGCGGAACTTCTGCGCCGCGTCATAGCCCATGTAAGGCGCGGCCATCGAGATCGAGCCGTTCTCGGCGATAAGCGAGGGGACGAAGTCCGCCGCCTTCGCTTCAAGCAGCGCGGCAAGTCTGAAGAACAGATCGCGGCGCTTGTCGCCGGGCATGGTCCGCCAGGCGGGGAAGGCGGCGCGGGCGGCGGTGACGGCGCGATCGACATCGGCGGCATTGGCCATCGCGATCTCGCGCGTGACGCTGCCGGTGCCGGGGTAGATGTGCGCAAGCGTGGCGCCGCTTCCCCCTTCTTCGCACGTCTCGCCGATGATCAGCGGGTAACGGGGCAGGGCATCGAGCGCCGGTTGCCTGAAGGCCATGAATGTCTCTCCTTGGGGCGGCTCCCGCGGAGTCGCTCGTGTCCATGTTTTTCAAAAAAGCGTGACCCGCTGCAAGCTGGTCCTGCTGTTGCGAGTCGGGTGGACTTTAATATGCTTGTTTTTAGGCTGGCAAGCGATTTCGTATCGGAGTATCCTGCGATTTCCGTCTAAAAATACGCATATAATTAGGATTTTGCCGATGGCCGAGGAGGTTGACGTGAAAGGCGGTGCCGGCAAGCGCCAACTGGTCCGTCAGACCGCCGGGCGGCTGCGCGACCTGATCTTCGCGCAGGCACCCGACGAGTTGATCGGATCGCTTCCCGATCTGGCGCGGCTGCTGGGGGTGGGCATCGTCACGGTGCAGCAGGCGGCGCGTATCCTCGAGCACGAAGGCATGCTCGAAGTGCGGCGTGGGCCGGGCGGCGGCTATTACGGCAAGCGGCCCGATGCGGCGTCGCTGGAACGGTCGCTCGCTGCCTATATGCGCATGCAGCCGCATAGCTGGGAGGAAGCGCTCGATATGACCTCGCTTCTGTTCAACGAGCTTTGCGCTGCGGCTGCGCGCGAAGGGGATGCGGCGCTGCATTCCGAGCTGCGCGACATCGCCGGGCGGATCGATTCGTGCGCGCGCGAGATCGACACGGGCGAATGGGAGGAGGCGTTCCAGGATCTTCTGTTCCGCATGGTCGAGCGCCCGCTGTTCGAATTGCTGACCCGTGTGACGCTGCGCTTCGCGACCAGCCGGCCGACGACGGAATCGATCTATCGCGACGCTGTGGCGATCGACGGCTGGAAGGCGGGGCGCCACCGCATCATCGACGCGATTCTCAGCCGCGACGAGGAACTGGCCCGTTTCGAGGCGGAGCGGAGCAACCGGCGCGTGGTGCTGGACTGGTTGGGAAGGCAACGGGGCGGCTAGTTCCTCCCCGTCCGTTTTACGAAACAGGGAGAAGCTTCAGGCGCTCACATCGCCCGGATCTGGGCCCACGCCTGGTCGGTCATCCAGGTATATTCCAGATAGTGTCCGAACTTCTCCCGCCCGTCGAGATAGAGGAACTTCAGGTTGTCACCACCCATATCGCGTTCCATCGCGACGGGCAGATCCTGCCGGTCGACACGAGCGCGAAAATCCGCCCAGTCCTTCACGCGGAAGCAGACCTGGTGGAAGCGCATCGGACCGCCGTTCGAGGGAGCGTTGGCATAGATGCCGAGCGGGTCGCTGACCGGCTGGATCAACTCGTACTGGATATCGCCGATCCAGATGAAGCAGAGGCGCATCTTGTTGATCACTTCCCTGCCGTCGGGCGCGTTGACCGGCTGGTCCACCTCGATGATGTGGGGCTCGTGCGTCATGCCGCGCCCGCGGAAGCTGGCGATCGCTTCCTCGAGATTGTCGCAGACGAAACCGAGCTGGTAGAGCTGTCCTTCAAGCATGTCAGTACTCCCAAATCTGTTCGGGCTTTTGCCCCGATCGTCCCCTGAACCCGTTTCAGGGTGACGGGAGAGGTCATTCTCCGGTCACTTGCCTTCCGGCTCCACGTCATAGCGCGACAGGTAGCGCTCGAAATGCGGTGCGAGCTGCTCTTTCGACAGGCCGAACTGCGCCAGCTTGTATTCGTGGACGCCGAACTTGTCCTGCGGGTTGTCGTCGACCCAGGCCTGGATGCCGGCTTCGGCCGTACTGGTGAAGTCGTCGCCGAGCCTGGCGTAAAGCTGCCTGGTCGTACCCACCGGATCGCGCACGAGGTCCGCGTAGTGGACGTCGATGATCTTGTCCTCGCCGAACTTGTCGCGAAAATCCATGATGCGGTTGACGTGCTGGATCTGCTGCCACGAGTAGTTTTCGCCCAGCCATTTGTAGTCGGGCTCGCCCAGGAACATGCGGTGACTGAGCTGGATCAGGCTCGCGAGCGATCCGGTCGCGGTGTAGGGATCGCGGTGCGTCCAGATCACCCGCGCGTCGGGATAGACCTTGAACAGCGTTTCCAGGAATAGCGAGTGCGACGGCTTTTTCAGGTTCCACACGCCCGGCGCATTGTGTTGTAATACTTGCAGGAATTTCTTGTGGTACTCGTAAGATGAAGTCATATCGCAGTTGAAGATGAACTCGCGATACTTGGGCAGGATGCCCTTGCTCTCGATCATCAGCGTCTTGAAATCGCCCGCCATTATGAAAACGCATTCGTTAGGGTAGATCGCCGAGCCGCGGTAGAACTTGCCGGCGGCCGGGTTGGCGGCGAGCATCGCGCGTTCCTGTTCGAGCCGGACGAGGGCGCGCGGGTCGGTCTTGAGCGTCCCGGTGGTTGCAGGCGGCACCGGCTCGTCGATTTCCCAGGTCAGCGGCGAACGGCGGCCCGGATCGGCGGCGAGCAGGTTCGACATCAGCGTCGTGCCGGTGCGCGCCATGCCCATGACGAAGACAGGGCGCTCAATCGGCCGCTGCAACAGCTCGGGATTCCGGTGCAGGTAATCGGCGATTTTCAACCGGGTGCGCAGATAGTGGAGGCTGTCGTCCCTGGCCCGCTGGATGCCGGCCTCAGTGTAGCGGCCGATGGCGATTCCATCGTTGAAATCCTCGACGAAGACCTCCAGGCCCTCGCGATAGGTTTCTGCGTCGAAGGCGTCGATGCCGGTATCCTTGTGCGCTTGCTCGATAAGCGCGTCGACCAAGATGAGTTCGGCCATCGCTAAAGTCCTTCTTTTTCCCGAGTGTGCTGCATGATCGGACGCTCCGGTCCGTTGCGCACGAGCTAACGCCGGGGAGGCGGGGGTTGGCAATGCGGTTGGTCAGGGAAATCAGGACGGATAGTCTAGATCAGGCCAAGACTGGTTGCGGTCAATTCAACTCGTCAGCAACCCGCGTGTCTGCCTTTGCCGAAACTGGCTCGGGCTGATGCCGACCGCACGGCGGAAAGCGAAAGTGAAGCTGGAGGGCGAGGAGAAGCCCATGGCGAAGGCGATCGTCTTCACGTTCTCGCCTGCGACGAGCAGGCGTTTGGCGCTCTCCATGCGGCGGCTCTCGATATAGATGCCGATCGAGCAGCCGCGGCTGACCTTGAAGCCGCGGGTGAGCTGGCGGACCGAGATGTTGCACAGTTCCGCCAACTCGCCGAGCGAGGGCGCGGTGGGATTGTCGCTCAACCGTTCGTCGATCAGCCTCAGCCGCCAGCCGGCAAGACCGCCGATCGCGGGCTGCTCGTCCACCTCCAGGCAGAAGCGCGCCAGTTCGATGGCGAGTTCGCCGGTGAGGAATTCGAGCATGCGGTCGGCGGCAAAGCCGGGGTGGCGTACTTCCTCGGTCAGACGGAACAGCAGCGCGCGCACGCGGGCGCTGGTGAGGTCGATGGTTGTGGCGAGCTTCTGGTCGGTCCAGACCAGTTCGTGCCCGATGATCCCGTTCACCGCACTGCGGTCGAGGAAACAAAGCAGCGAGGCCTGGCGCCCGCTATCGCCCTTGATGTGCAGCGCTTCGCCCGGCGGGATCATAAAGATGTCGCCCAGCCGCTCGAACCGGTGCGGCCCCCAATGCGCATGATAGCAGGCGCGCGCGTTGAGAGGGCGCGGGGTCAGGCAGAGGTTGATCTGGTAGCAGCCGGGGTCGCTCAACGTGGATTCGGTCGGCGCCGGAATGTCGTAGCGGACGATCTGCGCGACCGCCGCCCCGCCTCTCAGTTCGGCGTCGATGATGATCGTCGCCTCCGGCGCGATCACGGGAATCTGCCCCTGGGGCACGGTTGGCGCTCTCTCCGACAATTTTGTCTTTGATTGGATGATCTGGCCCGGAATCTATAGATAGGGGGGTTGCGGCGCAAGCCTGTCGGGAGGAAACCATCGGCCCTGATAGCGCCGCGCAAGCGCTGTATTTCCCACCGCGCTTGAGGAGGACGCATATGGCGAAGGGCTTGTTCGATTGCACCGGCAAAGTCACGATGGTAACCGGCGGCAATGGCGGGATCGGCCTCGGTTTCGCCATGGGTTGCGCCAGGATGGGCGGCGACATCGCCATATGGGCGCGCAACGAGGAGAAGAATGCGCTCGCCAGGACGCAGCTTCTCGAAGCCGGCGCCGGCCGGGTGGAAACCTATGTCGTGGATGTATCCTCGGAGGAGGCCATCCTTGCCGGTTATGATCGGTTGATGGCCGATTTCGGGCGCATCGACTGCGTTTTCGCCAATTCGGGTGCCTCGCCGCGCTACGATTCGGTGTTCGACATGCCGACCGAGCATTGGTTTGAGTTCCAGAAGACCGCGCTGCACGGTGCCTTCTTCACGCTGCGTGAGGCTGCCCGCCATATGAAAGCGCGGGCCGAGGCGGGCGAGCCCGGCGGCAGTCTCGTCGCTTGCGGTTCGGGTTCGCTTTACCAGGGGCTGCCCGGCAAGATGGAATACGCTGCGTCGAAATGCGGCGCCGAGGCGGTGATCCGCTGCCTTGCGGTAGAGCTTGGGCCTTACGGCATCCGTGCCAACGTCGTGGCGCCCGGCCTGATCATCACCCCGATGATGGGCGAACGCGACGGACCGGCGGCGCAGTATCTGATCAAGGAGTACGCGCCGCATACGCCGCTTCGGCGGCTCGGCTATCCCGAGGACTTCGAAGGTATCGGTGCGTATCTTTGCTCGGATGCCTCGTCGTTCATGTCCGGCGAAACCGTCTTCATCGACGGTGCCTACAAGATCCGGCCGTAAACAGCGGCACGTGCGGGAGAGATAGCGATGAAAGTCCTCAACATCCACGAAGTCGGCGATGTCCGCCTCGACGATTATGAGCTTCCTGAGCATGGCCCCAGGGACGCTGTCGTCAAGATGAAGGCCTGCGGCATCTGCGGCAGCGACTTGTCCTACATCAAGTGGGGCGGGATCATGCGCAAGCCCGGCGGCGTCACCCCGATCGGTCACGAGGGCTCGGGCGAGGTCATCTATGTCGGCAGTGAGGTTGACGGGCTTTCGGTCGGCCAGCCGGTGATCATCAACCCGATGATGACACCGAGCAACATCGGCAGCGGCGGCCCCGAAGGCGCTTTCGTCGACGAACTGCTGGTGCGCGAGGCCGAGGCCGGCACCAACCTGTTGCCGATCCCGGCGGGCATTCCCTACGAAGTCGCGGCGATGTGCGAGCCGCTTGCTGTGGCGATGCACGGCGTCAACCGCGCCGATGTGAAGGCGGGTGACAAAGTCGTTGTTTTCGGCTGCGGTCCGATCGGGCTCGGCATGATCCTCTGGCTGGTGGACCGCGGCGTCACCGATGTCGTCGCGCTCGATCTGGCGCAGGAACGGCTCGACCGCGCGCTGGCGCTGGGCGCGCGCGCGGCGCTGAACCCGGCCGAGGTCGATCTGAGGGAGGAACTGGGCAAGCTGCACGGCACCGAGATGTGCATGCACAAGCCAGCGGTCGGCACAGACGCCTATATCGATGCGGCGGGGGCGGCCAACATCGCGCCCGACGTCGTCGCCATGGCGAAATTCCATTCGCGCCTGGTCGTTACCGCCGCCTATCACAATCCGGTCCAGCTCTCGCTCGGTACGATGCTGACCAGCGAGATGACGATCACCACTGCGGTCGGCTATCCCACCGAAATGCCCGATGTGGTTGCCGCGATGCCGCGGTTGAGGGACAAGATCGCGACTCTGATCAGCCACCGCGTGCCTTTCGCCGAGGTGCTTGACGGGCTGAAGCTTGCCGGCACGCCCGCATCCGCCAAAGTCATGGTTCATTTCGAGGAAGCGGGCGCATGAGCGAGAACAGACAGCCGACGCTGGCGAACCTTGTCCGCGCGGGCGATGCGCAGACCGAAGCGGTGGAGATCACGCCGTTCGTCTTCATGTCGCGCGACATTTCCAACGCCTATCTGGTGACGACGAGCGATGGCGATGTCCTGGTCAATACCGGTAGCCCCGATGGCGCCGGGCGCAGTGTCGCGCTGTTCGGGCCTCACCGCACCGGCCTTTTGCGCTATATCATTCTGACGCAGAGCCATTCCGATCATTTCGGCGGCGTGCCCGAGTTCAAGGAAGACGGCACTACAGTTGTCGCCGGCCCCGGCTATATCGAGGCGCGCGACGATATGCTGGGCATGCAGTCCTTTTTCGGCCCGCGCACGTTCAAGCTATGGGGCACGACGCTCAAGCGCGACGCGCCGCCCAGGCCCACCCCGGATGTCACGCCCGACCTGTTCGTCGAGGAACGGCTGACACTTGAGGTCGGGAACCGGACGTTCGAGCTGATCAGTGCTCCCGAAGGCGAGACGGTCGACAACATTGTCGTGTGGATGCCGAAGGAGAAGATCGTCTTCACCGGCAACACCTTCGGGCCGGTCTGGCTGTCGATGCCTTTCCTCAACACCCTGCGCGGCGACAAGCCGCGGCTGGTGCGTACCTATCTCAAGACGCTTGAAAAAGTGCGGGCGCTCGGTGCCGAGATCGTGATTACCGGCCACGGCGAGCCGATCGTCGGCAAGGACCGGATCAGGGCCGATCTCGACAGGATGCATGCCGCCGTCAGCTATGTCCGCGATTATACGCTCGCGGGCATGAAAGCGGGCAGGACGGTACACGAACTCGTGCGCGAATTTGCTTTTCCCGAGAATATCCGCATCGGCGATTTTCACGGCAAGGCGAACTGGGCGGTAAAATCCATCTGGCGCGAATATGCCGGCTGGTTCCACTATGAGGACGGCACGACCGAGCTTTACGGTGTGCCGCGTTCGAGTGTCGATGCCGATCTTGCCGAACTTGCGGGCGGGGCGGACAGGCTGGCCGAGCGTGCGAAGGCGCGGCTTGCCGCAGACCAGCCGCTCGAGGCGCTGCATCTCGTCGCCATCGCGCTCGGTGCCGAGCCGGGCAACCGGGCGGCGCTCGGTGTGAAGAAGGACGCCTCGCAAGTGCTGCTCGATCAATCGGGGCAGAACAATCTCAGCGAGACGATGTGGCTGCGCTCCGAGATCGCCGAAGTCGACAAGGCGCTGGGCGAGGGCTCAGGCGAACGGTGAAAGCCCGGTCAGCAACAGGCGGACGAGGTCTGCCTGCCCGCTGGCGCCCGTCTTGGCATAGATGCGCTTGGTATAGTTGCGCGCGGTTTCGGGCGTGAGTTGAAGCGCATGGCCTGCTTCCAGGATCGAGAGCCCGCGGCTGATCCCTTCGGCAAGCGCTCCCTCGCGTTCCGACAGGCCCAGCGTGGCTGCGGCCACGCGCGCGGCGCCGGTGGTTTCCTCGCGGCGCGACAGGCGGACAAGGCCGATCACGTAGCCCAGGCCGGTCAGGCTGTCGGCGGATATGGGGGCCGGACGCAGCAGCATGTCTTTTCCCGTCCGTTCGTCGAGCCGGATGACGCGCCGTGCCGTCAGGGGGGCTCCCGAAAGCTCGCGGCAGGCAGCGTTGAGCATTTGCGCTGCGTTCGCGCGGAC
>JAITWR010000190.1 GCA_031285165.1 Novosphingobium sp. | reverse complement strand
CCGCCGAGCACGCCGCCAACCACGGTGGTAATGCCGCCGAGCGCACCGTTCACGCGCAAGATGCCGCCTTGGACGCCGGTAGCGCCGGTAAAGCCGCTGCTGTCACCCGTGAGAATGGTCGTGCCGGCGATCTGCCGGATCGCACCCGCGCCGCTGATCTGCGAGGCGAAGACGTAGTCCGTACCGGTGTGGTTGAACTCCAGCGAGTCGTTGGCGTTGCGCAGGATGAGTGCGGTAGCCTCGATCATGCCCGGCGCTCGCCGGTTCCCGGCATCCACGCCGCCGATGATGATCGTGCCCGCGCCGCCGTTGGAACCTGCATCCACCGTGGCGGTGCTGCTTACCAGGCCGCCGTCGAGGACGTACAGTGTGCCGCTGCCGTTGCCGCCGACAATCAGGTCGTCGTCGATGGTCCAGCGCGAACCCGCCCCGACCACGATGGCCAGCCCCGTGCCGGCGCTGCTCTCACCGATGGTGACCTGGTCGTTGGAAACAACGCTGCCGCCGTTCTGAATGAACAGCGTGCCGTCGCCCGCGCCGCCGATGCTGAGGTTGCCGCTGTTCGTCCAGACTGACCCGGCGCCATCCACGACGACTGTGCCGGTGGAACCGCTGTTGAAGCCGATGGCCGCGTGCGTATTGGAAACCTTGCCCCCGTCCTCGATGTTCAGCACGCCGACGCCACGGTTGCCGACCATCAGTTCTTCGGTCATCACCCACGTCGAGTCGGCGCCAATGACCGAGACCGCGCCATCGGCTCCGATGGCGCTGCCGACAATGCCCGTTCTGCTCAAGACCTTGCCGCCGTCCTCGATAGACAGGCTGCCCAAGCCTCCAGAGCCCACCACGAGCGCGGCGGTGTTCGTCCATATCGAGCCGGCTCCCGTCACCGTGACCGTGCCCTCGGAATCGGGGTCGAAGGCGATGATGCCCTCGGTGCTGGAAACGCTGCCTCCGTTCTCGATCCTCAACTCGCCCCGCCCGAGAGAGCCGATGGACAGTTGGCTGCTGTTCGTCCAGATCGAGTTCGCTCCCGTCACCGTGACCGTACCGATACCGCCGGCTTCGACGCCCACCACGCCAGAGGTATTGACGACGCTGCCGCCGTTCTTGATCACCAGATCGCCCGTGCCTCGGTTGCCGATGTAGAGCTGGCTGCCGTTCGACCACTCCGAACCGGCTCCCGTCACCGTGACCTCGCCCTCGGAACCGGCGCTATCGCCGACGATGCCGCGCCCGGTGTTGGAGACGTAACCGCTTTCCTCGATGATCAGCGCACCGCTGCCTTCACGGCCTACCCCCAGATTGCCCGTGATGCCCCAGGCCGAATACTCGCCACTGATCCTGGCCTCGCCGACCGAGCCGCCCAGCCCGCCGATGTCGCTGACGAGGCTCGACACATAACCGCCGTTCTGGATGGCCAGGGCACCAAAGCCTTCGTAACCGACCATCAGGCTGACGCTGTTCACCCAGTTCGAATCCGCGCCACTGACGGTGACCTTGCCGTCCGAGCCGACGCCATAGCCGATTACGCCCGTTGCGTTCTGTACGAGCCCGCCACCGAGCACGTTCAGCCGACCAGTGCCGTTGTCTCCTACGCGGAGCACCTCATCGATGTCCCATCGCGGGGTGCCGCCGCCCGCGCTGCCATCGACCGTGACCCGCCCCACCGTGTCGGGATTGACGCCGAGCGCCCCGTCCTGGCTGGAGACCCGCCCGCCGGCGGTGATGGTCACCGTACCAGTGTCGGAGTTGCCGACCAGCAAGGTGCCATTGATGGGCCATGGACTCGGCTCGGTGCCGGAGCCGTCGCCGATCACGGTGAGAGGGGAATCGACGAGGACACTTTGCGCCAGTGCGGGACTGCCCCCCAGCAGGACGGTCGCCAGCCCCGCCAGCGCCGTCGAGCCGAGCAGCACGCGGCTGCGCCGGGCGGAATTGTGTGTCGTGGCCGGCGAATGTTCGTTGTTACTGGTTATCACTGAAAGCCTCCCTTGTGGACCTGAGCCCCTTCGATCGATTGGCGCCTGCTCTTCCGCATCGGTGCGCACGCACGGAAAAGCCGGGCCGCGTAATCTGCGACCCGGCCGGTATTCGTCTGTATTTCCGAGGCTGCGTCCGCACGGCACGAAATCAAGGGACGACCAAATCCGATGATGAACGCCGCGAGAGTTGAAATATTCGACATGAAGACACAGACTTTCCGCGCGCAAAAACACTTCCGAAAGCAAGATGAATTGCCCCGGCATGTTTACTGCATTGAGATTTGACGTTGTTCTGATTGAGCCCGGAGGTGCCTGCCCGGTCAATCCCTCAACCTAGGGGGGTGCGGCGGTATTCGGAGAAAAATGTTCAGATTTTTGGCGCGGGGGTCTGGACCGGGATGGTGAGGATCAGCCGGGCGCCCTGGCCGGGGGCGCTCTCGATCCGCAGGCGCCCGCCCATCTGCCCGGCCCGGTGGCGCATATTGCCGAGCCCGCGCCCTTCGCCGGGCGCGCTGCTGGCGCCGGCGGGGGTGAAGCCGGCGCCGTCATCCGAAAGCAGGACGAGGATAGCATCGCTGCCGACGGCCTCCACTGCCAGGGCGATGCGTGATGCCCCGGCGTGGCGCAGCGCGTTGGTCACGCCCTCCTGAAGCAGCCGGTAGAGGTTCAGCAACCTGCGGGCATCGAGGCTGGGGGCGGGTGTCGGCAGCGTGCAGCGCCAGTCGAAGGCAAGGCCGGCATCGGCCAGTCGGGCCGCCATGCGTTCGCGGAACACCGCCAGCGCCTCGTCGATCGGTTCCTGCCCGGCGTCGATCGAGCTTGCCATGTTGCGCAGGTCGTCCACCGCCGACTGCAATTCCTGCTCGACATCGCCGAGCGTCAGGCGGCCCTCGCGCGTCTGGAGCAGCATGTGGGTCAGCGTTCCGCCCAGTCCGTCGTGCATGTCGCGCAGCATCCGCTGGCGCTCGGCATCGACGGCGAGCCGCCGCTCCTGATGCCGCAGCAGACCGGATGAGCGCAGCAGGTTGGCGTCCTGTTCCAGCATCTGCCGCTCAAGATCGCTGCGCGCCTCGGTGGCTTCGCGATTGAGCTGGCGGCCCTGAATGGCAATCTCGAACAGGATGCCGAACATCAGCAGCGACGGCGCCAGCACCGATGCCCGGAGCGGCGGGCCGTCCTGCACCGAAAACAGCAGAAGATCCCAGCCCATCGCGGTCACGCCGACAAGCAGGATCGCCAGGATGCGGATCGCCGGCCCCGGCGCCGTGCGCCGCAGGCGCAGCAGGACGACGATCCCATAGGCGAGCAGCACGGCAAGCGCGGCGGCATCGAGCACGGGGGCGATGCGGACGGGATCGCGCCCGGCCAGCATGGTCCCGATTACCACGGCGAAAGCGCCGGCGCCGCACGCTGCGGCTCCCCATGCCTCACGGGGGCGCCAGCCCGCAAAGCCGTTCAGCATCAGCGCCATGCCCGACAGCATCGCGTATTCGACGCCATAGCGCAGCAAAGGGAACCAGGCATAGGGCAGCGCCGCCGCCCCGAACGCCGTAAGCCAGGCGTCCGCGCCGACCAGGATCAGGAACAGGCCCGCGATGGCATGAAGCCGCGCATATCGACTGAGCGGCAGCAGGACCAGCAGCGCAGATCCCAGCACCAGCCCCATCCAGACAACCACCCAGACCAGGCCATGACGCTGAAACCACTCCCAGCCGGCAGCCCGGCTCATGCGGTCGAGCGGGCCGGCATAGACATGCGCCGTCCCTCCGCAGGGTGCATCGAGACAGGTGAGCGACCACGCCGCCGCATCACCCCCGGCATGGCTCCGCAGCAGCCGGCTCGCCCTGGCCGGGCCGAGGATGACCGGCTCCCGGCCGGGCAGGCGCAGCACCGCCGGCCCTGTCAGGCCGGGTGCATAGGCGGCGGCGGGCTCGCTCAGGGCGATCGGGGGTGGGGCCGCGGCCGGCAGCCGGTAGGCACCGAGATCATCCGTGGGATGAAGCCCGAACAGTATGAGCGCATAGATGTCCCAGAACAGCAGTTGCGCGCCCAGCAGCATCAAGGCGACGCGCCGCCACCCCCAGCGCCCGAATGTCGCAAGCGCAGGCGTGAACGTCATGGGCGCAGCAGCCCGCTTCGGAAAGCGCGCACCAGCGCCTCGCCCCGGCTGCTCACCCCGAGCTTGCGATAGATCGCCTTGGCATGATCGGCGACCGTATAGCGCGAAACCGACATGGCCTCGGCGGCTTCCCGATTGCTGTGGCCGCGCGCCAGCAGTTGCAGCAGTTCGAACTCACGGGGCGTCAGGTCCGGCGCGTCCTCCTCCGTCCGCGCCTGGTCTTGCTGCTCGCGCAGATAGCGCAGCACATAGGCGGCGATGCTCGGTGATAGCGGCGCTTCACCGGCAAGCGCAGCGGACACCTGCTGGCCGATGTTGAAGCTGGTCAGGTCTTTCAGCAGATAGCCGTCCGCCCCCGCCAGCACTGCCGCCAGCACGGTCGCCTGATCGCCCAGATTGGACAGGACGAGGATTTTCGTGTCCGTCCGGCCGCGCGCGCGGATCGTCTCGATCAGATCGATCCCGTTGCCGTCGGGGAGCCCGAGATCGAGGATGAACAGGTCCACGTCGCGATCGAGCAGGGCGCGCGCCTCGGCCAGCGTGGCGGCCGTGCCGGCCAGGGACAGGCCATCCTGTTCGGCCACGCTCTGCCCGACATGGGCGGCGACCAGCGGGTCGTCCTCGACGATTGCGACATTCGCTCTCACATTCCCCGCCCACCCTGTCGCCGGCATCGGGCCTTGCCCGAGGCCGGGTTGATTGATCGGATATGGCCCGCACCGCGATATCAGCCCAGGCCCATGCAGATTCGGCAGGACTGCAAGATACCGGCACGGATAACTTCTCCATTTCATCGGGCAGCGTTCAGGCGAAGACAATCCCTGAGTTGAGGGGGGCGGCAACTGTATCACCGGGCCGGCGCAGTCCTGCCGCCTGCCGGATTGCACCTCACCCCCCTACGTTGAGGGATTGATACGGCGGGCACCCCGGCGGACAAGGGGTGGAGGTTCACCCCGGAAGCGGAGATCAACGCCATTGCTGTAATCCCGAACAGGCGGCATGTCATCGCTCTGGCCGCCCTGGCCTTCGTGGCGGCGCCGGCCGTTTTCGTTCAGGCCCAGCCGGTCAAGCCCGGCGCGGAAGGGCCGCTGGCGGCCTTGCTGGCGCCCGGGCCGGGCAAGCACATCTGCTTCGCGCGCCGCTATGATACCGCCCACATGAGGGCGCATCCGGCCCAGCGGGTGCGGTCGATGGGCTTGCGCCTGGCCTATCACGCCCATGCGCCCGACGCGTTCTATCCACAGGGCCAGCGGAACTATTACTTCCAGCTTCGTGCGACGCTGCGCGACGGCCGGGCGCTTGCCACAGGCGGCGAATGCGCGCCCGCCGGCGAGCATGGCGAGGTCATCCGCTGCGGCGTGGACGACGATGGCAGCGCGGTGCTGATCCGGCCGGCAACGGGCGGGAGCCTCACCGTCGACCTTCAGGCGACCGGGCGCATCCGCATGAGCGCGGGGGAGAGCGACTTCGATCTCATGCCCGGCGCGGACGACGGGACATTCCTGCTGGCCGCGCGGCCAGCAGGCGAATGCCCCGCTTACGAACATTGGCAGGACTGACGGGAGGGAGAGAAGCCATGTCTGTTTCAATCATCGACGGCGTGATCGAGGAGGTTGTCCTGTACCCCCGGCGCGGTCGCAAGGGCGCGTTCAAGTCGATCCGCTTCAGACTCGATGACGGCTCGGAGCGAACCGAAAAGGGCGTGATGACGGCGCCGCCCATTTCCGATGAAATCGAACCCGGCACCCGGGGCCGCTTCTATCTTTTCCAGGCAGCCGGCTCGCGCGGCATCCACGGTATGCGCAAGCCCGATGGGACGACCCTCTACGCCTTTCCGGATAATGAGCGGAAACTGGCCATGTTCGCCACGATGCTCGCCGTCTGCTACCTGGCCTACCACCTGGTTGCCGGTGAACTCATAGGTTGGGGAGTCATCGCAGCCGCCCTCGGCGGCGCGGCCTGGTTCTATCTGACCAAGGCCAGGAAGGAAGCGAAAGCCCGGTTCGATGGGGACGCCGGCCACAAGCCGGCACCTGCCGCGGCCTGAACGGCTGCCGCGCGGCATGGGGACCATAGGGGGAAACACCATGGAAATCGGCATCCGGGCTACGTCCCGCGATTGGCCGGCGCGGCTGGCCGGCGCGCTCATGCTCGCGGCGGCGCTGATGCTGACGGCCTGCTCGCGCGTGCCCTCGCCGGCCAGCATCGAAGGGCCGCCGGTACGGGCGGCCACGGCCGGCGGCGACCGCGTGTTCCTGATGAGCAGCCAGTTCAAAACCTACCGGCAGCGCTATACCCGCGGGAACAGCTACGTCACCTACACCGACCTGCTGATCGATGTCTGGGGATTCGACGCAGCAAACGGCCAGCCCGTTTGGCGTCAGCGGATCACCGAGGATCGCAAAGGCGTGAACATGGGCCGGGCGATCCTGGGCGTGCAGGATTCGGTGCTGTGGGTGTTGCAGCCGAGCGGCCTGCTTGGCCTGTCCACGACCGACGGAGGGATCGTCGCCGATACCGCCCGGATCGAAGCCGCCAATCCGGCGCTCAAGGGCCTGCTGCCGACCGAGGTGCGTTATTACGCCTTCGACGCGGGCGGCCTGCGCTTCACCGCTGCCGATGGCGGCAAATGGCGCATGGGGCCGGGGCTGAAAGCCGTCGCGGACTCACCGCCGCCGGCCCGGACCGCGCCGGGTGTCGCCCTGCCCGCGCGTGAGGCCGGCGGAAACTCCACATGGGCCTTCATGGCCCGGTCAGGATTGAAAACGCAGACGCAATGGCTGGGCCTGCTGGCGTCCGGGCAGGCGGCGGCGCTGGCCGAAGGCCGGTCGCCGGACGTGGACATGGAGAAGTATCCACGCACGCGGCTCTATCATGCGAAGAAGGCCGAGGCGCGGAAATCCTGGGTCGAGGCGATGAAGTCCTATTTCGACAACCGCTACGGTTTCCTCGACTACCACGATTACCAGCCCTACCCGGAATCGCCGGAATTCATCCAGGCGGGCCTGCTGACCGCCAACGATATCGACAACACGCCGATCACGCTGTCCGCCCCCGACAGCCTGCTGGTGCTGCATCGCGACCGGCTCGGCGACAAGGGGCGCTGGCGCATCAGCCGCATCTCCGGCCCGCGCGGTGCGGTGCTGTGGACCGCCGACCTGCCGATGCAGGCCATCGAGGCGGTGATGCCGGGCAAGACCTCGCTGGTCGTGGTGGGCCGGCAGGACGACGAACGGGCGAAGACCGGCCCCGACGACTATGGCAACATCAGCGTCGATCAACTGGTCGCCATCGACTATGCGACCGGCAGGACAGGCGGCTACGGCTTCCTGATCGATGCAACCGGGCCGCAGGACATACCGAAATCCGGCGCCGCGCCACAGGGAACCGGAGACTGATATGCGCACGGCCACCTCCGACCCGGCGACGGAAATGACGGAGCCGGGGACGCGCAGGATTCGGAGCGGCCTGATCGCGGCGCTTGCGGCCTGATCCATACGCCGCGCGCAGCGAAGCGGTTGCGGGTGATGCTCTCCCTGCCCTATCCGGCGGGCAGCGGTGCGGGGCGGGCAGTGCCGTTGCGCGCGGTGGACATCAGGCCGGCCGCGACGAGGCCCAGGGCGATGAAGCTGTAGAACATGATGTCATAGCCGCCGGTGCGGTCATAGATCTCGCCGGCATAGCGCACGGATATAGCGCCGATCACCGCCATCCCGAACATGATCATGCCGTTGCCGCTGCCGAGCGAACGGGCGCCGAAGCGGTCTGCCAGCAGCGCCATGTAAAGCGGCATGGTCGCGCCGGAAGCAAGACCGATCAACCCGCAGGCAAAGACCAGCAGCGGATAAGTGTGCGCGAAAAGCAGCACCGTACAGGCGAGCGGCATGAGCAGATAGAGCGCGGTAAGCGCAAGAGAGCGGTCGATCCGGTCGGCAAAGGCCGCCACCAGAAACTTGCCCGAAACGGCAGCGATCCCGATCGCGGAAATCAGGCTGGCCGCCCTGGTCGTGGAAAAGCCGATCTCCCGGCCGATCGGCACCAGCGAAACCATCAGCGCCACGAAGATCGCCTGGGTGATGGCCGTGCTGGCGCCGATTGTCCAGAACCGGGGCTGCGCCAGCAACTGCCGCTGGGTGAACACAACCTCGCCGCCCGCCGATCCGGCCGCGGCGGCCTGTGCGACACCGGGCATGCTGCCCGTCTCACGGTCGTCCGGCCCCGGTTCGCTGCGGACGAAAGGCAGCACGAGCATGACGAAGCCGGCAACGATCACGCCGGTTGCGATCAGGCTGCGGCGCCAGCCGATCGTGTCGACCAGCCAGGCGATCGGCGGCGCCATGAAAATCGTCGCGGCCGACATGCCCATCATGGTGATCGCCAGCGCCCGGCCGCGATGCACCGTGAACCAGCGGGCGACGAGCGCCGGCGAAGTCAGGTTGCCGATCCCGGTCATGCCCAGCCCCACCGGCAACATCAGCATCACCGCGCTTAACCAGAGATTGTGCGACAGGCCGAGCACGACCAGGCTGCCGCCGAGCGCACAGGCGCTGATCCCCATGATCAGCCGGGCCGGATAGCGGTCGATCAGCCGCCCGAGCAGCAGCGATGCGATCGCCGAGCCCGCATTCATCAGGATCAGCCCCGTGTTCATGCCCGCGCGTGACAGGCCCAGATCCTGCGAGGCGGGCAGCACATAGAGGCTGAAGGCGTTCATCGTCGAGCCGGTGGTCAGCATCAGCGCGAACATCGAGATCGCCACCATGACCCAGCCATAGTAGATGCCGCCGCCCGCTCTCCCCTTCGTTGCCATGCTTCCGCCCCCTTCCCTGTAGTTTTATGGCCCGGCCGCAGCGATGCTCGCCTAAGGCGGCTTGCCGAGCCCGGATATCCATGCCCGCGCCTCGTCCATCACCCCGTATGAGGTGGTGACGGTGGGCGAAGCCGTCCCGTTCCTGCCGCCAGCTTACACGAGCAGGCGCTCGATTAAAGCCGGAATGTCGCACGAACCCGAACCTTCCGGCCGGCTCGAAATCACTCCGGGCTTTGACTTCTGCCGGAGCGCAGGCGATGTCCCGTCATACCGGATCGTTCAGGAGAGAAGCGCATGTCCCGCGTCACTGCCGTTTACCAGCCCGGCGACTATCCCGGCACGCCCGACGAGCAGACCCGGACGGACCTTGCCGAGCTGTTCGGCCATATGTTCCCCGGCGTCGAGAACCCGGAAATCGACAGGCCGCACGCGGGCGTCGCCATCGCCGCGCTCAATCCGGGGCTGGCATTGCAGCTTTCCAGACTCAGCGGTTATGCCGCGCTCAAGCTCGGCTGGAGCCAGCGCGCCGACTTGCGCGAGATCGCGATCCAGGCGGTAAACCTGCACTTCAAGTCGGGCTTTTCGGCCCAGTCGCGTTTCACAGCCTGGGAAGCGGCCGGCCTGCGCATGGAGCAGTTGGCCGCCCTGCCCTATTGGCGGACCACGAACCAGTTCGACGACGAACAGCGGCTGATCGTCGAATATGCGCTGGCCGTGGTCAGCGGCGAGGTGCCCGAGGAGCTTTTCGCCCGCGTGATCGCGCAGCATGGCCAGAAGGGGGCGGTGGAATGCACCGCGGTAATCGGCATCTGGTCGATGTGGGCAATGCTGCTCAACGCCACACAGCCGCGGTTCGACTGAAACGAACCCCTTCCCTTCGCATCAGCCCGAACGGGACGGATTCACCCGGTGGGAAATCTCCAGCGGATTGCGCTCATCGTCCAGCCGCACGAGCACGTCTGCCCGCTCCGGCATTTCGGCGAGGATGTGGCGCGTCAACCTTTCGTAGTGCCGGATGAAGCGGGCGAGGCCAGCCGCATCCATCAGTCCGGGGGCATCGGGTCCGACCCGCCGGCGCAGTTCGTTTTCCTGCTGCATGCGCCAGTCGAAGACGATCTCGAAGCCCGGCGCGGCGAGCAGGAGAAGAACATCGATGCGGGCAAAGAGCTGCCGATAGGCTCCGGCCAGCGCATCGTTGACATAGCGCCGCCAGATGCCCCCGGCATCTTCCTCCGCTTCCAGCGCGTTGACCGGATCGCCCAGCGCTCCGGGTGCCTGCGGCCTGGCCCCGACGCACCAGCCCTCGATGATCAGCAGCGCGCAATCGGCAGGCGCGCGGCCCCATCGCGCCGGCGGAAAGCGATCGTCGCTGGCCTTGTCGAAGCGCGGGAGCGGCGGAGCCCCGCCACGTTCCAGCGCCTCCACCACCGACAGGCCGAGCGCAATGTCGTGCGTGCCCGGCACGCCCCGCGTCCCGAGCAATGGATGCACCTTGCGCGCCAGTGCTTCGCGTTCGGCCCTGGTCAGATAGAGATCGTCGATCGATAGCGTGGCCGTTGCGATCCCTCGCCTTGCCGCGCAGCTTTCGACCGTCCGGGCAAGCGTCGACTTGCCGCTGCCCTGCGCCCCGCAGATGCCGAGCACGGCCGGCTTGCGCATCGGCATACCGCCGATCGCCGCGAAAACAGCCTCGACGATCCGCGCATCGGGTTCCGCGGCCACGGCTAGAGCGCGAAAGTCGCCGCCTGGCCGTGGCGGATGCCCTGTGCATCGACCAGGTTCCAGACGATCGCGCTGTCGATCCGGAAGCGCCGGCCGGTCGCCGAAACGCGCATCCCGGCATAGTCATCGATGAAGCCGTCACGCGCCACCCGATCGAGCAGGCGCTGGCGCTCATCGCGCAGCGGCGCCTCGGCCGAAAGCCGCGAGGGCATGCGCGTAAAAGCATCCGCCCCGCATGCGAAAGCCGAGAGCGCAGCCGCGTTGCCGAAAAAGAACACCGGATCATCCCCGGTGCCGTGCGCGACGATCACGCGGGGCGCAGCCCACAGCGCGGCGACGATATCCGCGGACGGCGCGACCAGCGGCCGGCGCAGCAAGCGTGCGAAACTTTCGGCGATCAGCGCGATGCGGGCGGAGATGGCCGGCGCCCGATACTGCGGCGGAACCGGCGCAGCGCTCACGAGCCGATGGCAGGCCGCGGGATCGGCTCGCCGGCATGCGCCGGCGCGCGGATCGCGCGCAGGACGAAGCCCAGGTAGAAATCGAGCAGCTTGTCGAGCGAATAGTCGGCGATCGCGTCGATCTGCGATCCATCCTCGTTCTTGTACCAGTCCGCCCCCGCATTGAGCATGCGGACGACGGTTGAGATCGTCAGGTAGATGTCGAGGTCGGGCTGGAACAGGCCCTCCTTCACGCCATCGGACAGGATCTTGCTCCAGGCATGGTAGGATGCCTTCTTGGCCCTGGTCAGATAGTTGAAATATTCGCTGCGGCGAAGGAACTTCCGCTCGTTGAACACGATCGCGCAGACTTCCTGGTTCGCAGTCAGCCGGTTCAGCTCGATGCCGATCAGTGCGACCAGGCGCTGCTCGGCATCAAGCGGCAGCCCGGCGATGCGTTCGGCATCGTCGCGCATCTCGATTATCGGATCGCGCACGATCTCCTCAAGGATTTCCTCCTTGGTCGCGAAGTGGTGGTAAAGGCTGCCGGACAGGATGTTCACGTCGTCGGCGATCTGCCGCACGGTCGTCGTCTCGAAGCCATATTCGGCGAAGCGCCGGGTTGCGGCGGCAAGGATCAGCTCGCGGCGGTCGATCGGCTGGCCGTTCTCCGCCTTCTCGCGCCGCGCCGCGCGCCGCTTCGGCTGCACGGCCTCACCGGCCTTGACGCTGCCGGCCCTGACGCGGAGGGTGTTCTGCTTCGCTGCCATCAAGCTTGCCTGATTCCCTGTCAACCACCGGCCAGGCCAGCGCCCTAGCAGGCGCGAGCACATTTTACGAGCCGTGTTCATTTCATCCGGGTGGAAAAGACGGCGGCGATGCTGCTGCGGCTTGCTGACCATGTCCTTAGCGATTAGAGCATCGTGCGCAAAAGTGGGAACCGGTTTTGCGCAAAAACGATGCGACAACAAAAACCTGGAACAAGCTGCGTGATTCACAAATCACACAGCTTGCTCTAGCAAACAACCGGAACGACGGGAGGAGAAGCCGATGCACCGCTGGAAATCCACGATTCTGACCGCCACGGCAGGCGTGGCCCTGCTGACAGCCGGCTGCACCGGGGGGAGCGGTGGAACCGCCGCGCAGCCCGAAGCCGGTGTCGGTGCCGACAAGAACTGGCCCACGGTCGGCGGCGGCGCCGATGAAAGCAGCTATAGCCGGCTCGACGAGATCACGCCCGACACCATCGGCAAGCTCGGCCTTGCCTGGTCGCTCGACCTGCCGGGCGAAGTCACGCTCGAAGCGACACCGCTGGCAGTCGACGGCCTGATCTTCTTTTCGGGCAGCTATGCCGCAGTCTATGCGGTCGACGCCGCCACCGGCAGGCAACTCTGGAAATTCGACCCCCGGACCTGGCAGCACAATCCGTTCAAGATGCACTTCTCGTTCGGCGCCAATCGCGGTGTCGCCTACGAGAACGGCAAGGTCTTCGTGGCCGGACTCGACTGCCGCCTGTTCGCGCTCGACGCGGCGAGCGGCAAGCAGCTCTGGGTGGTCGATTCCGTGCCGTCCGACAGCTTCAACATCTGCACCGGCGCGCCGCGGGTGATGAACGGCAAAGTGATTATCGGCAACGGCGGCGCCGATTTCGGCGCGCGCGGCTTCGTCACCGCGTTCGACGCCGGCAGCGGCAAGCAGCTCTGGCGCTTCTACACCACGCCGGCCGGTCCCGACGGGAACAGGGGCAACGCGGCGATGGAAGCCGCGGCGAAGACCTGGGGGCCGGATTTCTGGAAGCATACCGGCGGCGGCGGCACCGTCTGGAACGGCATGACTTTCGATGCCGAAACGAACCGCATCTATATCGGCGCGGGCAATGCCGGCCCCTACGATCCCGCCGTGCGCGATCCGCAACCCGACGCCACGGGCGGCAAGGGCGACAACCTCTACACCTCGTCGATCGTCGCGCTCGATGCCGATACCGGCAAATACGTCTGGCACTATCAGGAAAACCCGCGCGATAGCTGGGACTACAAGGCGACGCCCAATATCCAGATGGCGACGCTCGATATCGCGGGCAAGCCGCGCAAGGTACTGATGCACGCGCCGACCAACGGCTTCTTCTACGTGCTCGACCGCGCAACCGGCAAGCTGATCAACCGGCCCGGCAAGACCACCGTGGTCAACTGGGCCAGGGACATCGACATGAAGACGGGCCGGCCCAACGAGGAGCCGAACATCCGTTACGAGACCGGCCTTACCGAGATATGGCCGGGCACGGTCGGCGGGCACAACTGGCAGGCGATGAGCTACAGCCCGCGCACGGGCCTGGTCTATATCCCGATCCAGCAGATCGGCGCGCGCTTCGCCAAAAACGGGCAGGCGTCCGAAAACGCCTTCAACGTGATGGGGCTCATGCTCGAACCGATCAGGCAGAAGGAAGGCGACGGGCATGGCTACCTCGTCGCCTGGAACCCGGTGACGCAGAAGGAAGCCTGGCGCGTCCGTAACGAACACCTGTGGAACGGCGGCACGATGGCAACCGCGGGCGGGCTCGTCTTCCAGGGCACCGCAGAGGGCAAGTTCAATGCCTACGACGCCGGCAGCGGCAAGCGCGTCTGGCAGTTCGACGCGGGGCTCGGCATCGTCGGCGCACCGATGAGCTACAGCCTCAACGGGCGGCAATATGTCTCGGTGCTGGTCGGCTACGGCGGCACCACCGCGGCCTACGGCAACTTTATGAACGTCGGCTGGAAATACGGCCAGCAGCCGCGCCGGCTGCTGACTTTCGCGCTCGGCGGCACTGCCGGGCTGGCGCCCTCGCCCGGCCCGGACATGAAAGTCCACGCTCTCGACGATCCGGCGCTGGTGCTGGACGAGGCCGATGTCCGGGCCGGCAAGGGCCTGTCGATCCAGTGCGCCGCCTGCCACGGCATCGCCTTGCAGGCCACCGGCACGCCCGGCCCGGACTTGCGCGAATCCGGCATTGCGCTGCGGCTCGACACGTTCGGCCAGTTGCTCAGGAGCGGCGCGCTGATCGAACGGGGCATGCCCCGGTTCGAAAGGCTGACCGATCAGGAGATCCGCCAGCTCCACGCCTATATCCGGGCAAAGGCACGCGAGGAACTGGGCCTGCGCAAACGCGACAACTCGCGGCCGGGCAATGTGAAGCTGTAAGCAGGCGCGCAAAGCCGGAGAGAGGGCCAGTGCAGCTAAACAAGTTCAGGGTGACGGTGCGGGATGAGGTGACGGGTGCGGGATGAGGGGGCGTGCATGAGCGGCACGAAGCCCCCTCCCCTTCAGGGGAGGGGGTTGGGGGAGGGGCGCGGGCAAACGCGGCGCTTGCCTGCGCGCCCCCTTCCCCTTCAGGGAAGTCTCTCGCAAAGCGTCATCGCCTGTGCGATCAGGCGCCGGGGCGGTTGAAGGCCGCGCGCGATCGCGCCATGACCCGTGCATCGGCCGGATATCCGGCAAGAGGAAGGACCAGGCAATGAGCGATATTCTGGGTTACAAGGGCAAGCGAGTCATCGTTAGCGGCTGCTTCTCCGGCATGGGCGAAGCCACCGCCAGGATACTCCTCGACCTCGGCGCCGAAGTGCATGGGCTCGACTTCAGGCAGAGCGCCCTTCCCCTTGCCTCGTTCAACCAGATCGACCTGCGCGACGCGGCCTCGATCGAGGCGGGCGTCGCCGCGATCGGCGGCAGGGTGGACGCGCTGTTCAACTGCGCCGGTCTTGCCGGCGGCGGCGCTTTCCCGCCGATGGACACGTTCAAGGTGAACTTCATCGGTACCCGCCACCTCACCGATACCGTGCTGCCGCTGATGGGGCCAGGCGCGGCCATTGCCTCGATCGCCTCGACCGGCGGCCTCGGCTGGAGCCGCCGCATCCCGGTCCACATGGAACTGTTGCAGACCCGCGGCTTCCAGGCCGCGGTCGACTGGGCCGAAGCCCACATGGACCAGGTTGCCGAAGGCTATGCCTTCTCGAAAGAGGCGGTGATCGTCTGGACTCAATTCATGGGCGCGCAGCTGATCAGGCAAGGCATCCGCATCAACTGCTCGCTGCCCTCGCCCACCCAGACGCCGATGATGGCGACTTTCCACGCGACATCGGGCAAGGACATCGTCGATGCCGCCGCCGAACCGCTCGGCCGCTACACCACGCCGGCGGAACAGGCCGGTCCGCTGGTGCTGCTCTGCTCCGATGCCGCGGGCGTGGTCAACGGAGTGGTCCTGCCGGTCGATGGCGGCTTCATGGGCGGCCTGACGACAGGCCAGGTCGATATCAGCAAGATGATGGGCGGCGGCGCCAGGCAGGGGTGAACAACACCGCATAAGTGCACCTGCGCCCCCGCGCAGGCGGGGGCCTTGTGCCTCAAGGACGACGGGCTGTAACGGCCAGAGGCCCCCGCCATCGCGGGGGTGCAGGGGCTTG
>JAITWR010000098.1 GCA_031285165.1 Novosphingobium sp. | reverse complement strand
GGATCGGCCTGTCAGAATATGCCGAGCCGCAAGCCTTCGGCCAGTGCGGCCCCCAGTTCGCGGCAACTCTGCAATGCCTGCCCGGCAACGCGCTTCGGCGCCAGTATCGCCTCGGGCGTCTGGGCGCCGAGATTGACGATCAGCGGCCCGGCCACGCGGCGCAGCCGCCATCCCGTGACGATCCGGTCGATCTGAGCCTGCCCGCCGCGTCCATCCGATCCGGCGGCGATCGCGGTGGCATAAGGCCGCCCTTCCACGCGCCCGAGCAGCGGATAATAAGTCCGGTCGAACATTTCCTTCATCGTTCCCGTCATGCCGCCGAGATTTTCGGGACAGACGAAAAGATAGCCTGCGGCTGCAAGCAGGACTGCGGGTTCCGCATGTTCGGCCGCCAGCAGCAGCGCTCCCTCGCCGGCACTGTCATATGCCGCCCGCGCCATGGCTTCGGCCGCGCCGGTGCGGCTGTGCCAGACGATAGCGAGCAAGGGCCTGGAAGGAGCGACCATCGCGGCAGCGAACCCTCGCGATTGTGAATTGTCAATCGCCGGCTGCTGCCCCGGTCTTCCGCCCCGGAGCATAATCGGTTAGCCGGGTACCATGGCCTCGCGACCGGCAAACGTCTTCGGCATCGAATCCTCGCTGGGCGGCAAGGCCTGGCGCTGGCGCGGCGGCAATATGGACCTTGCCAGCGGCGCTGCCGGGCTCGAGGACGATATCGTCACCCAGCTCCTTCTCGCCCGCGGCGTCCCGCGCGAGGATGTCGAGCGTCAGCGCGTGCCGTCGCTGCGCACATTCCTGCCCGACCCTTCGCATTTCCGCGACATGGACGCCGCGGCCGAACGAATCGCCCAGGCAGTGCTTACGGACGAGGCGGTCACCGTTTACGGCGACTATGATGTCGACGGGGCGACGAGCGCGGCGCTCCTGATCCGCCTGCTGCGCATGTTCGGACGCGAAGCGCGCTATTACATCCCCGACCGCCTGCTCGAAGGCTACGGCCCCTCGGGTGAAGCGCTGGTCCGCATCGCGGGCGAAGGCAGCAGCCTGATCGTCACTGTCGATTGCGGCGCCATGGCGCACGAGGCTCTGGCCATGGCACACGAAGCCGGGGCGGACGTCATCGTTGTCGACCACCACAAGTGCGCGGCCGAACTCCCGGTCGCCGCTGCGCTGGTCAATCCCAACCGGCTCGACGAGAGCGAGATCGGCATTGCGCACAGCCATCTCGCCGCGGTGGGCGTTGCCTTCCTCCTTGCCGTCGCGACCGTGCGCGTGCTCCGCCAGCGCGGCTATTTCAGGCAGCGCCCCGAGCCCGACCTCTTCGCCCTGCTCGATCTCGTTGCGCTGGGCACGGTTGCCGACGTTGCCGCGCTGCACGGGCTCAACCGCGCCCTGGTGGCGCAAGGGCTCAAGGTCATGGCCCGACGCGAGAACATCGGCATGGCAGCGCTGATCGACGCGAGCCGGATCAACCGGCCGCCGAACTGCTCCGATCTCGGCTTCGCGCTCGGCCCGCGCATCAACGCCGGCGGCCGCGTCGGCGAAGCGACGCTCGGTGTGCGGCTTCTGACCAGCGAAGACCCTGCCGAGGCCGCGGACATCGCCGCGCAGCTTTCCCGCCTCAATGACGAGCGCCGCGCGATTGAGGCGGCAGTGCAGGAAGCCGCCGAGATGCAGGTCGCGGCGCAGCACAACCGCGCGGTGCTCGTGCTCGCCGGGCGCGGCTGGCATCCGGGCGTCATCGGCATCGTCGCCGGGCGCATCAAGGAAAAGGCCGGCAAGCCCGCGCTGGTGATCGCGCTCGACGCCGACGAGGCGGGCAACGGCAAAGGCTCGGGCCGCTCGATCGCCGGCGTGGATCTCGGCGCCGCAATCATCGCCGCGCGCGAAGCCGGGCTGCTCGTCGCCGGCGGCGGTCATGCCATGGCTGCGGGCCTCACCATCGCTCCGGACAAGCTCGATGCGCTGGCGGACTGGCTGGACGCGAAGCTGGGCGCTGCGGTCACCGCGGCCATGACGCGGCAGGCGCTTCTCCTCGATCTCGCCCTGGCTCCGGGCGGTCTGACCCCCCGACTGGTCGCAACGCTGGACAGCGCCGGTCCCTTCGGCATGGGCTGGCCCGGCCCGCGCGTCGCCATCGGCCCGGTACGGCTGGTCAAGGCAGACCTCGTCGGCGCCGACCATGTCCGCCTCATCGCCCGCGGCGATGACGGCGCCAGCTTCAAGGCGATCGCTTTCCGCGCCGCCGGCAGCGACATGGGACAGGCCCTGCTCCACGGCGCGCAGGGCCGCCGCCTGTGGCTGGCAGGCCGGGCGCGCATCGACGACTGGGGCAGCCGCCCCCAGGCCGAACTGCATCTCGACGATGCCGCCTGGGCCGATTGAATATTCCTGTTCCGCAGGGGTTGACCCCCATGCCAGCCTTCCCTAAACGCGCGGCCTGCCGTCGGCACCAACCGACACGGCCCCTTCGTCTAGCGGTCAGGACGCGGCCCTTTCACGGCTGAAACACGGGTTCGATTCCCGTAGGGGTCACCAGCTAAGTATTTGATATACTTAGATAAAATGGCATAAATTCGGTTTCCGTGACACATTTGTGACACATTTGAGGATTCCGCCCCCCGTTTTTTCTTCTGGAAATGCATGCCCGGCGGGTTGGTTTTGCCCCCAAGAATCACCTTTGCCTTGCCCGATCCAGGGTCCGCCGAAACCGCTGCAATAGATGGTGTGACCAGAGTCGTGCAGAAGCGCACCAGTTCAGACACTTGGCGCACTTTTTGCTGTCCTGCGCTGCGGTGAAGCGAGCGCGGAGGAAGCCCAGGCTATCGTGCTGGATTTTTCCGAAGCGCCGATTGACACCTCGGCCTCAGAAACAAGGGCAGCGTTGGCGACGGCGGAATGGTTTCGTGACGCGGGGGCTCACCATCGTCAATCCGCTCTACTCGGATACACACCCAAGGCCCGCCGCCCTACTCGAGCCGCCGACCGCACCGGTCATCCGTAGATCTGATTGAGCTTGGCGGCCTCGCGGCCGAAATCACCCTCGTCGATCCATTTCGAATAGTGCTTGAACAGCATCGCCGCGTTGCGATGACCGAGCTGGCGAGCGATATAGGCGGGGTTCACGCCGCCCATCAACGCGGTCGTCGCATAGGTATGGCGCGTCTGGTACGCATCCCTGATGCGAATGCCGAGCGCGCGTAGCGCTGGATGGAAGTAGAGCTTGCGCTGGTCCTGCACGTCCGGCCAGGGCATGTTCGTCACCGGATTGATGAAGATCGGCGAATCGAGGCCGCGCATGAAGCTGTAGACCTTTTGCCGTTGCAGGACCGCCATCATGCGCGGCGTGAGATCGACATCACGCACAGTTCGCGTCTTGGTGGATTTCTCGACAGCGCGGACACGGGCACGCTCAACGCGGATTCTCTGCTTCTTCCAGTCGACATCGCACCATTTGACGACGATCTGTTCGCTCGGGCGCATGCCGGTGCCGAAGGCGAATTCGTACCAGTTCCAGGCCTGCTCGTCGTAATGGTCGCGCATATAGGCAAGGATGCGCTCGATCTCTTCCCGGTCGAATGGGTCGGGTTCGCGTTTCTGGTGCTTCAGGC
>JAITWR010000050.1 GCA_031285165.1 Novosphingobium sp. | reverse complement strand
GGCGACGAAGTCGAGGTCATCGGTCTGCGCGACACGCAGAAGACCACCGTTACGGGTGTCGAGATGTTCCGCAAGCTGCTCGACCAGGGTGAAGCCGGCGACAACATCGGCGCGCTGGTCCGCGGCCTGAAGCGCGACGACGTCGAGCGCGGTCAGGTTCTGGCCAAGCCCGGCTCGGTCACTCCGCACACCGAATTCTCGGCCGAGGTCTATGTTCTGTCGAAGGACGAAGGCGGCCGTCACACGCCGTTCTTCGCGAACTATCGTCCGCAGTTCTACTTCCGCACCACGGACGTGACCGGCGAGGTCGTTCTGCCCGAAGGCACCGAGATGGTCATGCCGGGCGACAACGTCTCCCTGGCGGTCAAGCTGATCGCGCCGATCGCCATGGATGAGGGGCTTCGCTTCGCTATCCGCGAAGGCGGCCGGACCGTCGGTTCGGGCGTCGTCTCGAAGATCACGAAGTAAACTTCGCCGATCCTCGGGCAACCGAGTTGAAAAGGCCCGGTCTTCCGTGAGGGAGGCCGGGCCTTTTTCTTGCGGGACGAGGTGATGAGGCGGGTGTCGCGGCCCGGGGTTGATCGTGACGAATGTTCGGAGTGCGGCCTGTCCGGTTTTGAGTTTGCGGGACTGGAAAGTGGTCGCAACGAGATTCGCGACGAATTGCTCAAGCTGCTGTCCGGGGTCCGCGCCGATCATGTGCGGCTCCTGTCTTGCCGCGATATGGCGCGTTATCAACAATTGATAAAAGCGCCCGAATCCCGAACCATCCACACCGTCAGGACAAATCCCCAAAAACAACCCTTGCGCGAATCCCGTCCCCGATGTAGGGGCGCGCTTCGAATTTGTTTGGGGCCTCGTGCCCCGTGGCTCTTTCTCATCGGTAGCAGGACATGGAAGCTCAGAATATCCGCATTCGCCTGAAGGCATTCGATCACCGCGTGCTTGACCAGGCGACCGGCGAAATCGCGGACACCGCCCGCCGCACCGGCGCGCTGATCCGGGGGCCCATTCCTCTGCCGACCAGGATCGAGAAGTTCTGCGTCAACCGCGGGCCGCACATCGACAAGAAGTCGCGTGAGCAGTTCGAGGTTCGCACGTACAAGCGGCTGCTGGACATCGTGCAGCCGAACGCTGCCACCGTCGATGCCCTGATGAAGCTCGATCTGGCTGCCGGCGTGAACGTCGAGATCAAACTCGCGTAAGCGAGTCGGGCCTGAAAGGGCTCAACCTATTCGGCTTCGGCCGTTACGCGGGACTTTCCCGCGCGGACATAGGGATACCTCCGGCACTGCCTTTCGGGGCAACTGGCCGGGCAAGCGTCCCCCGTCTCGCTGATCTTCGGATCGGCACTCAGCCCGGGCGGGGCTCGCTTCACATTTCGGGTTGAACACGCCTGCCGAGGATGGTCCTGGCAGGCCTCTGTAGGAGAATGGATCATGCGTACAGGCGTGATCGCGAAGAAGGTGGGTATGACCCGCCTGTTCCAGGAGGACGGACGGCATGTGCCGGTCACTGTCCTGGCACTGGAAGACAACCAGGTGGTTTCGGTCCGCACGGCGGAGCGCGATGGCTATGTCGCCGTCCAGCTCGGCGCGGGCGAGGCCAAGCAGAAGAACGTCGCCAAGCCACAGCGTGAGCACTTCGCCAAGGCGCAGGTGCCGCTGAAGGCGCGCGTCTGCGAATTCCGCGTTGCCGAGGATGCCGTCCTCGAAGTCGGCGCGACGATTGCCGCTTCGCATTTCGTGCCCGGCCAACTGGTCGATGTCGCAGGGCACACCCAGGGCAAGGGTTTTGCCGGTGCGATGAAGCGCTGGGGCTTCGGCGGCATGCGCGCCAGCCACGGTGTTTCGATCACGCACCGCGCCCATGGTTCGACCGGGCAGCGTCAGGATCCGGGCCGCGTCTTCAAGAACAAGAAGATGGCCGGCCACATGGGCGACCGCGAGCGGACCCAGCAGAATCTCGAAGTCGTGCGCGTCGATGACGAGCGGGGCCTGATTTTCGTCAAGGGCTCGGTCCCCGGCGCCAAGAACGCCTGGCTTACGGTGGTCGACTCCGTGAAAGTCAGCCGTCACGCCGAGGCTCCCTATCCCGCCGGTCTGAAGCAGGCGGCGAATGACATTGGCAACAACAACGATTCGGCCGCCGCCGAGACGCCCGCCGAAACGGCTGGGGCGCCCGAGGCGACCGAAGGCCAGGAGGGCTAAGTCGTGAAGGTGAAGCTTTCCAATCTCGACGGTTCCGCCGGCAAGGGCGACATCGAGCTGTCGGATGCCGTGTTCGGCCTCGAGCCGCGCGCCGACATCCTGCATCGCGTCGTCACCTGGCAACTGGAGAACCGCCGCGGCATTGCCCGCGCGACTCGCGAGCGTTCGGACGTTGCCCGCACGGGCAAGAAGTTCGGCCGCCAGAAGGGCGGCGGCACGGCCCGTCACGGCGACCGCAAGGCGCCCGTGTTCATCGGCGGCGGCAAGGCTCACGGTGCCCGGCGCCGCGAGTTCGACGTGTCGCTGAACAAGAAAGTGCGCGCGCTCGGTCTGAAGATGGCGCTTTCGGCCAAGGCCCGCTCGGGTCTGGTGGTGGTCGATACGCTGGAGGTCAAGGACGCCAGGACAAAGGCTCTCTCGGCGCAGCTCGCCCAGGCGGGTTTCGGCAAGAAGGTGCTGGTCATCGACGGTGAGCAGGTGGATGCCGGTTTCGCCCGCGCCGCCGGCAACCTCGTCGGCGTGAACGTGCTCCCGGCCGTGGGTGCCAACGTCTATGACATCCTGAAGCATGATACGCTGGTGCTGACGCGCGCCGCGGTCGAGAAACTGGAGGCGCGTTTCAATGGCTAAGGACGCAATCGACACGCGTCACTACGACGTGATTGTGGCTCCCCACATCACCGAAAAGTCGACGCTGCTCAGCGAGAACAACGCCGTGGTCTTCAAGGTCGCCGACAAGGCGACCAAGCCGGAGATCAAGGCTGCGGTTGAGGCGCTGTTCGGCGTCAAGGTGGTGGGCGTGAACACGCTGACCCAGAAGGGCAAGACCAAGCGGTGGAAGGGCAAGCCCTATCGCCGTTCGGACGTGAAGAAGGCTGTCGTCACTCTGGCCGCCGGCCAGTCGATTGACGTCACCGAAGGCGTGCGGGGTTAAGGACCATGGCACTCAAGAATTACAATCCGACCAGCCCGGCCCGTCGCGGCCTGATTCTCGTCGACAAGTCGGCACTGTGGAAGGGCAAGCCCGTCAAGGCGCTGACCGAAGGCAAGAGCAAGACCGGCGGCCGCAACAACAAGGGCCACGTGACTTCGCGCGGCATTGCCGGCGGCCACAAGCAGAAGTACCGCTTCATCGACTTCAAGCGCCGCAAGTGGGACGTTCCGGCCACTGTCGAGCGTCTGGAATACGATCCGAACCGCACGGCCTTCATCGCCCTCGTCAAGTACGCGGACGGTGAGCTTGCCTATATCCTGGCGCCGCAGCGCCTGGCCGTGGGCGACAGCGTGATCGCCGGCGAGAAGACCGACGTGAAGCCGGGCAACGCGATGCTGCTGTCGCAGATGCCCGTCGGCACGATCATCCACAACGTAGAGATGAAGCCGGGCAAGGGCGGGCAGATCGCCCGTTCCGCCGGCACTTACGTCCAGCTTGTCGGCCGCGACCGCGGCATGGTCATCGTTCGCCTGAACTCGGGCGAGCAGCGCTATCTGCGGGGTGATTGCATGGGCACGGTGGGCGCGGTGTCGAACCCCGACAACGCGAACCAGCATCTGGCCAAGGCCGGCCGCGGCCGCTGGATGGGCAAGCGCCCGCTGACCCGCGGCGTTGCCAAGAACCCGGTCGACCACCCGCATGGCGGTGGTGAAGGCCGGACTTCGGGCGGCCGTCACCCGGTTACTCCGTGGGGCAAGCCGACCAAGGGCGCCCGCACCCGTCACAACAAGCAGACGGACAAGATGATCATCCGTTCGCGTCACGCGAAGAAGAAGAGGTAACCGCCATGGCACGTTCCGTCTGGAAAGGCCCCTTCGTCGACCTGCACCTGCTGAACAAGGCAGAGAAGGCCCAGGATTCCGCCGGCCGCACCGGTCCGATCAAGACCTGGTCGCGTCGCTCGACGATCCTGCCGCAGTTCGTCGGCCTGACGTTCAGCGTCTATAACGGCCATAAGTTCATCCCGGTTTCGGTCAGCGAGGATATGGTCGGCCACAAGCTCGGCGAGTTTGCGCCCACGCGCAGCTTCCCCGGCCACGCCGCCGACAAGAAGGGCAAGCGCTAATGAGCAAGGAAAAAGCTCCCCGTCGCGTCGGCGACAAGGAAGCGCTGTCGGTCGGCACGCAGATTCGCGGGTCGGCGCAGAAGCTCAACCTCGTCGCCGGTCTGATCCGCGGCAAGAAGGCCGAAGATGCGATGAACATCCTTGCCTTCTCGAAGCGCGCCATGGCGCAGGACGCCCGCAAAGTCCTCGCCTCGGCGATCGCGAATGCCGAGAACAACCACAACCTCGATGTCGATGCGCTCGTCGTCAGCGAGGCCAGCGTTGGCAAGTCCATCACCATGAAGCGTTTCCACACGCGCGGCCGTGGCAAGTCCACGCGCATCCTGAAGCCGTTCAGCCGGCTGCGCATCGTGGTCCGCGAAGTCGAGGAGGCCTGAACCATGGGTCATAAGACGAACCCGATCGGCCTGCGCCTCCAGATCAACCGGACCTGGGACAGCCGCTGGTACGCCGAAGGCCGGGATTACGGCAAGCTGCTCGAGGAAGACCTCAAGATCCGCAAGTTCATCATCGAGACGCTGCCGCAGGCGGCGATCTCCAAGGTGGTGATCGAGCGTCCGGCAAAGCTGTGCCGCGTGTCGATCTATGCCGCCCGTCCGGGTGTGATCATCGGCAAGAAGGGCGCGGACATCGAGAAGCTGCGCGGCGCGCTGGCGAAGATGACCGCAAGCGAGGTGAAGCTGAATATCGTCGAGATCCGCAAGCCGGAGATCGACTCGAAGCTCGTCGCCCAGGGCGTTGCCGACCAGCTCGTCCGCCGCGTCGCTTTCCGCCGTGCGATGAAGCGCGCGGTGCAGTCCGCTCTGCGCCTCGGCGCCGAGGGTATCAAGATCACTTGCGGCGGCCGTCTCGGCGGGGCCGAGATCGCCCGCGTCGAATGGTATCGCGAAGGCCGCGTGCCGCTGCATACGCTGCGTGCCAACATCGACTATGCCGAGGCCGAGGCGCTGACCGCCTATGGCATCATCGGCATCAAGGTGTGGATCTTCAAGGGCGAGATCCTTGGCCATGACCCCATGGCACAGGACCGGCTGATGATGGAGGCCCAGACCTCCGGCGTGCGCCCGGCACGCGACGATCGCAGGAACTAAGTCATGCTGCAACCGAAGAAAACCAAGTTCCGCAAGGCTTTCAAGGGCCGGATCAAAGGCGACGCCAAGGGCGGCACCGATCTCAATTTCGGGGCTTACGGCCTGAAGGCACTGGAGCCCGAGCGGATTACCGCACGCCAGATCGAGGCGGCCCGCCGCGCGATCACGCGCCATATCAAGCGCCAGGGCCGTCTGTGGATCCGCGTGTTCCCTGACGTGCCGGTGTCGAAGAAGCCTGCCGAAGTCCGTCAGGGCAAGGGTAAGGGGGCGGTCGAATACTGGGCCGCCCGCGTGAAGCCCGGCCGCATCCTGTTCGAGCTCGACGGCGTCAACGGGCCGCTCGCGGCCGAGGCGTTCAGCCGCGCGGCGATGAAGCTGCCGATCAAGACCAAGGTTGTCGCCCGTCTCGGCGATACCTCGCACCTGGGAGGCGAATGATGGCTGCCGCCAAGAAATCCAGCAAGGTCGAGGATCTGCGCGTGAAGACCGACGATCAGCTTCAGGCCGATCTCGCCGATCTGAAGCGCGAGCAGTTCAACCTGCGTTTCCAGGCCGCGACCAACCAGCTTGAGCGTCCGGCGCGCATCAGGGAAGTGCGCCGCGACATCGCCCGCATCAAGACGCTCCAGACCGAGCGTTCGAGCCAGACCGTTTCGGCGTCCAAGGCGTAAGGAGACTACGATGCCCAAGCGTATCCTGATCGGGACCGTGGTTTCCGACAAGACCGACAAAACCGTGGTCGTGAAAGTCGAACGCAAGGTGAAGCACCCGCTTTACGGGAAGATCATCCGCCGCTCGAAGAAGTATCACGCCCATGACGAGGACAACACGTTCAAGGCCGGCGAGACGGTACGGATCGAGGAGACCCGCCCCTACTCGAAGCTGAAGACGTGGAAGGTGATCGACCGCGTCCAGGCCGGCAAGGCCGCAGCCGTCGAAGCCGACGTTTGAATCGCCTTTTCGAGACGCTGCCTTCGGCAGCTCCTCAGGGTGAGCGGAAGTAGAGAGTTTTTGGAACTGCCGGACTGGTTCCGGCAAGCCAGTTGAGAAGGAACCGGATCGATGATCCAGATGCAGTCCAATCTCGACGTCGCGGACAACAGCGGCGCCAAGCGCGTCCAGTGCATCAAGGTGCTGGGCGGGTCCAAGCGTCGTACCGCAGGCGTCGGCGACATCATCGTGGTGTCGGTGAAGGAAGCGCAGCCGCGCGCCCGTGTGAAGAAGGGCGATGTCCACCGCGCCGTGATCGTGCGCACCAGGAAGGACGTGCGCCGTGCCGACGGGTCGGTGATCCGCTTTGACACCAATGCCGCCGTGCTGATCAACAAGAACGAGGAGCCGATCGGCACCCGTATCTTCGGCCCCGTGGTGCGCGAACTGCGCGGCCGCGGCTTTATGAAGATCATTTCGCTTGCGCCGGAGGTGCTGTGATGGCTGCCGCGAAAATCAGGAAGGGCGACAGCGTCGTCGTCCGTTCGGGCAAGGACAAGGGCCGCACCGGCACCGTCTTGCAGGTGCTTCCCAAGGAGGACAAGGTGCTGGTTTCCGGCGTCAATGTCGCCGTGCGTCACCGCAAGCCGAGCCAGGCGAACCCGCAAGGCGGTATCGACCGTCGTGAGGCGCCGATGCACGTATCGAAAGTGAGCCTGGCCGATCCCAAGGGGGGCAAGCCCACCCGCGTCCGTTTCGAAACCAGGGACGGCAGGAAAGTCCGCGTGGCCGTGAAGTCCGGGGAGACGATCGATGGCTAATTCCGGGGCTGACAAGTACGCTCCCCGTCTTCGCAAGAAGTACGATGAGCAGATCGCCAGGGCGATGATCGAGAAGTTCGGTTACAAGAACGCGCTCGAAGTGCCGAAGATCGAGAAGATCACGCTCAACATGGGTGTCGGCGAGGCGAGCCAGGACAAGAAGAAGGTCCAGACCGCCGCTGCCGAGATGGAGCTGATCGCCGGCCAGAAGCCCGTGATCACCATCGCCAAGAAATCGATCGCGCAGTTCAAGCTGCGCGAGGGCATGGCGATCGGCTGCAAGGTCACTTTGCGCCGCGAACGCATGTATGAATTTCTCGACCGGCTGATCACCGTGGCCATGCCGCGCATCCGTGACTTCCGCGGCCTCAACCCGAAGAGCTTCGACGGGCGCGGCAATTACGCGATGGGGCTCAAGGAGCAGATTATCTTTCCAGAGATCAGCTACGACCAGATCGAGAAAGTGCGGGGCATGGACATCATCGTGACCACCACCGCCAAGACCGACGAAGAGGCGCGCGAGCTGCTTCGCCTGTTCGGATTCCCTTTCCCGCGGGAAGCTGCCGAGCAGCAGCAGGCCGCGTGATCAAGATTTTGAAGAAGAGAGCTTAAGTCCATGGCGAAACTGAGTTCGATCAACAAGAACGAGAAGCGCAAGAAGCTCGTTCAGAAATATGCCGCGAAATACGCTGCGCTGAAGGCGATTGCCGACAACGAGTCGCTCGACGATACCGAGCGCCTGATCGCGCGTCTCAAGCTGGCCGAGATCCCCCGCAACGGGAATCCTACGCGCGTGCGCAACCGCTGCGCCACCACCGGCCGCCCGCGCGGCTATTATCGCAAGTTCGGCCTCTGCCGCGTCGAGCTGAGGGATCTTGCCAACAAGGGCATGATCCCCGGCGTGACGAAGTCGAGCTGGTAAGGGACTACGCGAATGGCACTGACCGATCCCCTGGGTGACATGCTCACCCGCATCCGCAACGGCCAGCGGGCGAAGAAGGACGCTGTCCTGTCGCCCGCGTCGAAGCTGCGTGCGAACGTGCTCGAGGTTCTCCAGCGTGAGGGCTACATCCGCGGCTACAGCGAGGACGCCACCGGCGTTCACCCGCAGTTGCGCATCGAGCTGAAGTATTTCGAAGGCGAGCCCGCGATCAAGCATGTGGCCCGCGTCTCCAGGCCGGGCCGCCGGGTCTATTCGGGCAGCAAGGAGCTGCCGGTGATCCGCAACGGCCTTGGTATCACCATCGTCTCGACGCCCCGCGGCGTGCTTTCGGATGCCGAGGCCCGCGCGCAGAACGTCGGCGGCGAAGTGCTGGCGGAGGTGTTCTGATGAGCCGCATCGGCAAACGTCCGGTTGCCATTCCGAACGGCGTCACCGCCGACATCGCGAACGGCACCCTCTCGGTGAAAGGCCCCAAGGGCACTCTCACCCTGAGCCTCGCTGACGAAGTGACCTACAAGCTGGAGGACGGCAGCGTTTCAGTGCAGCCGGCCAACGACAGCAAGCGCGCACGCTCGTTCTGGGGCATGCAGCGCACGCTGGTCCAGAACCTGATGACCGGGGTGACCGAGGGCTATTCCAAGACCTTGCAGATCACCGGCGTCGGCTACCGCGCCAACGCGCAGGGCAAGAACCTGAAGTTGCAGCTCGGTTACAGCCACGACGTCGACTTCGCGGTGCCCGAGGGCATCGAGATCAGGACGCCGGACAACACGACGATCGAGATCAGCGGGATCGACAAGCAGAAGGTCGGCCAGGTTGCCGCCGAGATTCGCCGCTGGCGCAAGCCCGAGCCTTACAAGGGCAAGGGCATCAAGTACCGCGGCGAGTACGTCTTCCGCAAGGAAGGGAAGAAGAAGTAATGGCCAAGCTTTCTTTGTTCGACCGCCGCAAACGGCGTGTCCGCACCGCGCTCAAGGCGCGTGCCGGTGGGCGTCCGCGCCTGTCGGTGCATCGTTCGGGCCGGCACATCTATGCCCAGATCATCGACGATCTCGAAGGCCGCACCGTGGCTTCGGCTTCGACGCTGACCAAGGGCAGCAAGGGGCCGGGCGCTACGACCGAGGCCGCCGCCAGAGTGGGCAAGGCGCTCGCCGAGGCCGCCAGGCAGGCGGGCGTAACGACCGTCGTGTTCGATCGGGGCGGCTTTCTGTTCCATGGCCGCGTCAAGGCGCTGGCCGACGCCGCGCGTGAAGGCGGGCTGGAGTTCTGATGATGGCAGACGAAAACAATCAGGGCGCTGCGCCCGAGCAGCAGGCGGACAGCCAGATCGCGGCCGAACACACGCCGGGCGGCGAGGCCCGTGAGGGCCAGGGCCGCGGTCGCGGCCGTGGCCGTGGCGGCGACTGCGGTGAGCGTGGCGACCGCGGCCGTGGCCGCGGTGATCGCGAGCGTCGCGGCCGTGGCGGCGACGACGAGGGCGGCGAGGAGCTGATCGAGAAGCTGGTCCACATCAACCGCGTGTCGAAAACGGTGAAGGGCGGCAAGCGCTTCGGTTTCGCCGCGCTGGTCGTGGTCGGTGACGGCAAGGGCCGTGTGGGCTTCGGCCACGGCAAGGCGCGCGAGGTTCCCGAGGCGATCACCAAGGCGACCGCGTCGGCCAAGAAGAAGATGGTCCGCGTGCCGCTGAAGGAAGGCCGCACCCTGCACCACGACGGCAAGGGCCGTTTCGGCGCGGGCAAGGTCAATGTCCGTTCGGCACCGGCCGGCACCGGCATCATTGCCGGCGGTCCGATGCGCGCGGTCTTCGAAAGCCTGGGCGTTGCCGACGTGGTGACCAAGTCGGTCGGCACTTCGAACCCCTACAACATGATCCGCGCCACGTTCGATGCATTGCAGACGCAGACTTCGCCGAAGTCGGTGGCACAGCGTCGCGGCAAAAAGGTCGCCGACCTGCTCGGCCGCGGTGGCGCGACGGTGGTGGAGGCTGAGGCCGCTGCTGAAGCGATTACGGAGTAAGCGCCATGGCCCAAGGGAAAAAGACTATCAGGATCAAGCAGATCGGATCACCGATCCGCCGTCCGGCCCGTCAGGAAAAGATCCTGATCGGCCTTGGCCTGGGCAAGATGAATCGCGTCGTCGAGGTGCAGGACACCCCCGAAGTGCGCGGCGCGATTGCCAGGCTGCCGCATATGGTGGCCGTGGTCGACTGACCGCGCGCCACTATCGGGGGCAACCTTCCCGACTAGGCGCGACCAAAGCGAAAGCGAGTGCAGAACAATGAAACTCAACGATCTCCGTGACAATCCCGGCGCCCGCAAGAGCCGCATCCGTGTCGGCCGCGGCATCGGTTCGGGCAAGGGCAAGACCGCCGGGCGCGGCCAGAAGGGCGCCAAGGCGCGCTCGGGCGTCAGCGTCAACGGTTTCGAGGGCGGCCAGATGCCGCTTCACATGCGCATCCCGAAGCGTGGCTTCAACAATATCTTCGCCAAGGACTATGCCGAAGTGAACCTGGGCCTGATCCAGAAGGCGATCGATGCCGGCAAGCTCGATGCCGGTGCGGTGATCGATCATGCGGCGCTCAAGGCGGCCGGTCTGGCGCGCGGTGGCAAGCACGGCGTCCGCCTGCTGGGCAAGGGCGCATTCTCGGTCAAGGCCAGCTTCAAGGTTGCCGGCGTCTCGAAGGGCGCGCGCGAGGCGGTCGAGAAGGCCGGCGGTTCGGTGGAAGTGCCGGCTGCCAAGGCCGCCGCGGAGTAACGCAGCCCGCAAGGCACCTGCGCCCCCCGCGCAGGCGGGGCCTCGTGCCTTCGGGCTGAACCTCTCGTCCGGCCGGCTGAGACCCCCGCCTGCGGCGGGGGCGCAGTGCAGCCAAAGCGGGCCAGAGGGGTTCGACAACCGAACGTCCGCACTATATGGGCAGAGGCTAGCCGGTAGCAGACCGGGATTCACGCAAGGCTCACATCCCCAATGGCATCACGCGCCGACAACATCGCGAGCAATCTGAACCTCGCCAATTTCTCGAAGGCGACCGAGCTCAAGAAGCGCATCTGGTTCACCGTCGGTGCGCTGATCGTGTTCCGCTTTCTCACTTTCGTACCGCTGCCCGGCATCAATCCGGTGATGCTCAAGCAGTTCCTCGATCGCAGCGCGGGCGGCATCCTTGATTTCTTCAATATGTTCTCGGGCGGCGCGCTGTCGAATTACAGCCTGATCAGCCTGGGCGTGATGCCCTACATCACCGCCTCGATCGTGGTGCAGCTTGCCGCATCGCTTCACCCGTCGCTCGCCGCGCTGAAGAAGGAAGGCGATTCGGGGCGCAAGAAGCTCAACCAGTATTCGCGCTACGGTGCGGTGCTGCTGTCGATCGTGCAGGGCTTCGCGATCCTCAAGAATGCCGATGTCCAGGGCTTTGCGGTCGATCCCGGTCCGCTGTTCTACGTCGCCGGCCTCACCGCGCTGGTCGGCGGCACGATGTTCCTGCTGTGGCTGGGCGAGCAGATCACCTCGCGCGGGATCGGCAACGGCACCTCGCTGATCATCATGGCGGGCATCGTCGCGCAGATGCCGACGTTCGTAGTCAACCTGTTCGAAGGCGGCCGCTCGGGTTCGATCAGCGGCTTCGTCATCGTCGGACTGGTGCTGCTGCTGGTGGCGATGATCCTGATCATCTGCTTCGTGGAACGCGCGACGCGGCGGCTGCTGATCCAGTATCCCAAGCGCGCCACGCAGCATGGCATGCAGGCCGATCGCAGCCACCTGCCGCTGAAGCTCAACACCGCCGGCGTCATTCCGCCGATCTTCGCCAGTTCACTGCTGCTGCTGCCGCTGACGATCAGCCAGTTTGCCGGCAGCTCGCTTTCGCCCGGCAGCAAGGCCGGCCAGTTCGTCGTGGCGCTGAACCAGTACCTCGGCCACGGCAAGCCGACATATATGCTGCTCTACGCGGCAGGCATTATCTTCTTCAGCTTCTTCTATACCGCGGTGGTGTTCAATCCCGAGGAGACATCGGAGAATCTCAAGAAGAACGGCGGCTTCATTCCCGGTATCCGTCCGGGCAAGAACACTGCCAACTACCTCGACTATGTGCTGACGCGCATCACCGTGATCGGCGCGGCCTATCTGACGGCGGTTTGCGTCATTCCCGAATGGGTCATCGCACAGACGGGCATGCGCCTGTTCTTCGCCGGCGGCACCAGCCTGCTGATCGTGGTCAATGTCACGGTCGACACGATCACGCAGATCCAGTCGCACCTGCTGGCGCACCAGTACGGCGACCTCATCAAGAAAGCGAAACTGAAAGGCCGGCCGCGCTGAGTCGCGGCATGCCGGAACAGAGGGGCTAGGACGTGAATATCATCCTGCTGGGTCCGCCGGGAGCGGGCAAGGGCACCCAGGCGCAGCGGCTTGTGGAAAGCCGGGGCATGGTTCAGCTTTCGACCGGCGACATGCTGCGCGAGACGCGCAAGGCCGATACGCCGCTGGGGCGGCAGGTCGCGCAAGTGATGGATGCCGGTGAACTGGTTTCGGACGAGATCGTCTCGGCGATGATCGACGAAAAGCTCGCCAGCCTCGCGCCTGAAACCGGGGTGATCTTCGATGGCTATCCGCGCACCGAGGCGCAGGCGCGTTCGCTCGATACGATTCTCGCCGGCCGCGGCCGCAAGCTCGGCCATGTGATCGAGCTCGACGTTGACGAGGACGCGCTCGTCGAACGGATCACCGGCCGCTATACATGCGCCACATGCGGCAAGGGCTATCATGACAGGTTCGAGCAGCCCGGGGTCGCCGGCGTCTGCGACAAGTGCGGCGGCAGCGAATTCAAGCGCCGGCCCGACGACAACGAGGAAACGGTGCGCACGCGCATGGCCGAATACCGTGCCAAGACCGCGCCGATCCTGCCGTTCTACGAAGCGCGCGGCATTGTCACACGGGTCGACGGCATGGCGCCGATGGACGATGTGACCACGGCGGTCGAGAGGGTTCTCGGCTAGGGCATCGTGCGCAAAAGTGGGAACCGGTTTTGCGCAAAAAACGATGCGACATCAAAAACCTGGAGCAAACTG
>JAITWR010000029.1 GCA_031285165.1 Novosphingobium sp. | reverse complement strand
CTTGATGTCGGGATAGGAGAACAGCCGTTTTTCATCCGGCTCATAATAGCGGTGAACCAACCCGACGATCACGACCTGAACATGGGCCTTGCCGCGCGCCTCGCTGCCCCAACTGAATGTGCGATGCGCGAAAGCGATTTCCAGTCCGTAGCGGTCGAACAGGATCGGCCAGAGTTGCGCCACCTGTTCGCCCTGCACAATGGAATTCGTGGAGACGAAGGCGACACGAATCGGCCGCGCTGATCGCTGATCGCTGATCGCTGATCGCTGATCGCTGATCGCTGATCGCTGATCACATTATATATATAATTCAAAGTGTTACTACCTGAAATATAGTCTCCCGCCTTGATAAACCACGCTGCCACATAGTCCAGCGTGCCGCCACTTCCACCCAGCCCGGCAATGCGACGTACTTGTGTCCGCTGAAATTCGCTCTGGAACTTGGCCCCGATAAACGGCGGATTGCCCATGATGTAGCTGCACCGTTCCGGCGGTAGCAGATCGGACCAATCCGCCTCCAGAGCATCGCCGTGCAGGATATGGGCGGAATCCTTCAACGGGATGCGGGCATAGTTGAGCCGGAACGCCTCGTTGATTTCGTTATTGGCGATGTGATCCATCATCCACATGGCCACTTCGGCGATGCGGGCGGGAAATTCCTCGTACTCGATGCCGTAAAACTGATCGACGGTGACGCGCGAAAGCAATGCCGCGTCAATTTGCTGATTGCCGTACTGCGCCTTGAGGCATTCCAGTTCCAGCCGCCGTATTTCCCGATAGGCGATGACAAGGAAGTTGCCGCAGCCGCACGCAGGATCAAGGAAGGTCAAACGGGTGAGCCTGTCCTGAAACTGCGCCAGTTCCCTGTCGCGCCCTGTCTTGCGGGCGATGATCGCCGCCAGTTCCGCATTCAGATCGTCCAGAAACAGCGGCCCGATAACTTTCAGGATGTTGGCTTCGGTCGTGTAGTGCGCACCCTTTGCCCGGCGCTCTTTCGCATCCATGACCGATTGGAACAGAGAGCCGAAAATGGCAGGCGAAACCCCGGACCAATCGTGCCTGGCAGCATCTAGCAGGTGGTCGCGCAACGGGGCGGTGAAATGCGGTGTTCTCAACCGCCCCGCGAACAAGCGGCCATTCACATAGGGAAAGGCGTTCAACTCGGCCTGAAGCGTGCTTTGGCGGGCATTTTCGGGCGTGTCGAGAATGTCGAACAGGTCGTTCAGCACCCGGCCCACGTCGCTGCCGTCCGGCCTGGTGTCGTTCTCGATCAGTTGGAGGAAAATGTCTTTCGGCTGGAAAATGCCGGTATCGTCAGCGAACAGGCAGAACAGCAACCGGACAAGCAATTGTTCCAGATCATGCCCGACATAGCCGGATTCCTCCAGTGCATCATGGAGCTTGCCCATCAGCTCCGCCGCCTCGATGGTGACACCCGCCTGTGGGGCGAATGTCACCTTGCGGCCCAGCATGAAATCGAAGGCGGTGATGTGTTTGTGCAGATCGCTCAACAGGAACGACAGTTCGCGGCCATTATCGTCCAGATCGATCAGCTTCCAACGCTGAAAATCACAGACCAGAATATAGCGCGGCTGATCGCGCGGGCACAGCCAGTTGAAATATTCGCTGGCCTGTAGCGTTGCCGAGTGCAGGTCTCGCCCCGCGCTTTTCTGTTCGACAATCAGCGTGCCGGGCCAAAACAGATCGATAAAGCCGCGCTTATTGGCATCGATGCCCTGCACCATCTTTTCATAAACGGCGACTTGCCGCCGTCTGATGCCGAAAATCTCAAAGAAGTCGTTATAGAAGCTCTGCGTTTCGCCCTTTTCGTAACGGGCGTCCTTCCAATCTTCGCTGAATGCCTTGGCGCGCCGTTTTATCTCATCCCAACCAAGCCGCATCGCGATCCCCTGTGCTTCATGGGGGGCTTAACGCGCGCAGGCTGCTGCGCCAAGCCACGAAAGCTTGCCCCGCCTCGCGATCAGGGACTTGCCGCTTTCATTCAGCAAGGTGGAGGCCCTCGCCCTGAGCCCCCCACACCCTGCCCGTCACTCCCCTTCGGCGGCGGGGGCCTGTTCGAGCTGCGAGGTGGCGAGCCAGCGGTCGTGTTCGGCTTGCCGCCGGGCTTCGTGCAGGGCCACGACGGCGAGGCCGGGCCGGCCGAGAATCAGCCGCCGCGGCGGAGCGGGATCGGCCAGCGCCGCCAGCAGCGCCGCCGCCCCGGCGCGCGGATCGTCGCCCGCGCCCCACCCGGCATTGCCCGCCTGCGCCGACAGCGCAGCCAGATCGTAATGCGGCGAGGGCGGCACGATGTCCATCGATGCGGTGAAGCGGGTGGCGAAAGGGCCAAGTTCCGCCAGCGTCACCGCCACGCCGAGCGGCGCCACTTCGGCCGCCAGCGATTCGGTGAGGCCGGCCAGGGCGAATTTCGACGCCGCATAATGCGCCAGCGCCGGAAAGCCGATCCGCCCCGCGACCGAGCCGATATTGACGATCTGCCCGGCGCGGCGGGCGATCATGCCGGGCAGCACCGCCCTGATCATGGCCAGCGTGCCGAAGAAATTCGTCTCGAACATCGCCCGCGCCTGCGCGACCGGCGCATCCTCCACCGTGCCGACCCCGCCATGGCCGGCATTGTTGACCAGCACGTCGATCGCGCCGAAACGGCTTTCGGCCTGGGCCAGCGCCGCCGCGATATCCTCATCCCGGGTGATGTCGAGCGTGAGCGCCATGGCGCGCTCGCCATGCGGGGCGACGAGGCCGGCAAGCGTCCCGGGCCGGCGCGCGCTCGCCGCCACGCGCTCGCCGCGCGCCAGCAGCAGTTCCGCCAGAGCGCGGCCGAAGCCGGTCGAGCAGCCGGTGATCATCCAGGTCTTTGCAGGCATTCCCGTTCTCCCGATTGTCCGGCCGATGCTATGCCGGCGTGCCGAACGGCTTCGGCCTGGGCGCCAGCCAGATTACCGCGGCGCACAGGAAGAAGACCGCGGCGGTGACCAGGAAAATGGCATCGACCGCCATGGTCATCGCCTCGCGGTCCACCAGGCTCGTGATCGTCGCCACCGCCTCGCGATAGCCGAAGCCCGCGCCGGTGAGCATGGCCAGGGTATCGTCGGGCTGAAGGTGCGAGACGATCTCGCTGCGCGCGGCCTGCTGGGTATTGCTTTGCAGCGTCAGCACGAGCGCGGTGGCGACGCCGACCGTCAGCGTGCGCACGAAGTTCTGGATGCCGGCGGCCGATGCCGTCTCCTCGATCCGCACCGAATTGAGCGAGATCGTGGTCAGCGGCAGCATGAAGAACGACATGCCGAAACCCTGGATCAGTTGCGGCGCGGCCAGCGTCCAGAAATCCGTCTCGCTGGTCCAGCGCGCGCGCGCCAGCGCCATCAGGCCGATCCAGGCGACGGCGGCGGAAACCAGCAGCCGCGCATCGATGCCGCAGGCCAGCGTTTTCGAGGCGAGCTGCGAGGTGGTGAGCGCGGCCAGCGCGGTGCAGGACGTGACGAAGCCCGCCAGCACCGCCGGATAGCCCATCGAGCCCTGCAACCATTGCGGGATCACCACGATGCTGGCGAAATAGGCCCCGAAGCACAGCGACAGGGCGATCACGCCGAACGCGAAGCCGCCGTGGCGGAACACGCGCAAGTCGACGATCGGATGCTCCTCGGTCAGTTCCCAGACAAGGAAGGCGATGAAACCGACCGCGGCCAGCGCGGCCAGCGCCACGATCAGCGGATCGGCGAACCAGTCGCGCTCGCGCCCGATGTCGAGCATGAATTGCAGGCTGCCCACCCAGACCAGCATCAGGCACAGCCCGGTCACGTCGATCGGCAGCTTGCGGGTCGGCGTTTCCAGCGCGGGCAGCAGGGTCACGGCAGCGGTCAGGCAGATCGCGACCAGCGGGATATTGACGAGGAAGATCCAGTGCCAGCTCAGGTTGTCGCTGATGAGGCCGCCGACATTGGGGCCGAGCGCCGGCCCCAGCATCGTCGTCATCGCCGCCAGCAGCATCGCCCTGGGGCGCAGCGCGCCGGGAAACAGGCGCAGCAGCAGCGTCTGCGCCAGCGGCATCACCAGCCCGCCGCACAGCCCCTGGCCGATGCGGCAGGCGACCATCATCTCCAGCGTCATCGACGATCCGCACAGCAGCGAGAACAGCCCGAACCCGCCCATGCAGAAGGTGTAGGTTCTGAGCGCGCCGAAACGGCCGGCCAGCCAGCCGGTCAGCGGCACGGTGACCGCCTCGGCCACCGAATAGGACGTGATCACCCAGCTTCCCTGGTTGAACGAGACGCCGAGGCTGCCCGCGATATGCGGCACCGAGACATTGGCCACGGTCATGTCGAGCACGACGATGAAATTGCTGAAAGCCAGCACCAGCGCCGCGATCCACATGCGCCCCGGCGACAGCGGAAGCGGCGCCGCAAGGATCGGCTGGCTGGCCATGGCGCTGCGTCTTTCTCCCGATCCGGTTACCTGGCCGGCTGACAGCCTCTATAGAGCATCGCGCGCGCAAGTGGGAACAGGTTTTGCGCGGGGACCGGGCGGGGGCGATCGGCATGGATCGCATACTCCTCGAAAAACCGGATGATCCCGAGCGCGCCAGGAACCCGATCTTCGCGAACTTCACCCATAGCGGCCACGGCGAACTTTTTGCCGTGGCCGGAAATATGACTGACAATCAACAGCTTCGACGGTGAGAAAGAGCCCGGCCTGTTTTGCGCTTTCGGCCCGTGTAGGAAAGCAGATTCTGCCGTCCGCAGGACCGGGGCCGGGCGCTCGCCACGAAGCCGGCCAAAACCGATGTGCAGGCAGGGTGCGGATAATCGGAACCGTTACGTCCTCCCTCTTCGTCACCCTGAACTTGTTTCAGGGTCCATCGGGCAGTTTACACCTGCTGCTGCGGTGTCGGCTGCACCATGGACCCTGAAACAAGTTCAGGGTGACGAGGAGGGAACAGGTGACGAAGAAGGAACAGGTGACGGTGTGGGAACGGGTAACGGGGCGGGGCGAGTGGTGCCGATATCATGCACGATGCTCTGGCGCCGATCACCCGCGCACTTCAGACCGTGAAGCTCTCGCCGCAGCCGCAGCTTCCCCTGGCGTTGGGATTGGCGAAGACGAAGCCGGCGGTGAAATCGTCCTCCTGCCAGTCCATCGTGCTGCCGACGAGATAGAGCACGCTCGCCCCGTCGATGAAGAACAGGCCACCCGGCGTCTCGATCCGCTCGTCGCCAGCGCTGGCCCCGGTCACGTAGTCCACCGCATAGGCCAGCCCCGAGCAGCCGCGCCGGGGGGTGGACAGCCTGACGCCGATCGCGCCCTCGGGCGCCTGCGCCATCAGCCGGGCGATGCGCGCCTCGGCGGCAGGCGTGAGGATGACGGCGGCCGGGCGTTTCCTGACGGGATCGGAGCGAATGTCGGCTTGCCCGCTCATCACAGCATCCCCAGTTCAAGCCTGGCCTCGTCGCTCATCCGGGCCATGTCCCACGGCGGATCCCAGACCAGATTCACCTCGACATCGCGCACGCCCGGCACCGCGCCGACGCGCAGTTCCACTTCGCCGGGCATCGATTCGGCGACCGGGCAATGCGGCGTGGTCAGCGTCATGGTGACGGCGACGGCGCCATCGCCGGTGATGTCGACGCCATAGATCAGGCCGAGTTCGTAGATGTTCACCGGGATCTCGGGATCGTGGATTTCCTTCAGCGCCGCGATCACGCTTTCGTAAAGCGCACCGCCCGGCTCGCCCGGCGCCGTGCCGGCAGGCTGCGCGGCCAGGAAGCCTTCCAGATAGTCGCGCTTGCGCTCCAGCCTGTCGGCGGGCGTTTCCCCGTCGCCGACCCGCGCGCGCGGCGGCGGCGCGACGCTTTCCACTTCTTCCACGGTGAACTTCGGCTCTTCCCCGGTCGTCATCCGAAAATCCTTCTGGTCCGCTCGATCCCCCGCAGCAGCGCGGCGATGTCGCCGGCGTCGCTGTACATGCCGAAGCTGGCGCGGGCCGTTGCCGGCACGCCCAGCCAGTCCATCAGCGGCTGCGCGCAATGATGCCCGGCGCGGATCGCCACGCCTTCCTCGTCCAATATGGTGCCGAGATCGTGAGGATGCACCCCGTCGAGCGCGAAACTGACGATGCCGGCCGATTCCTCCGGCCCGAACACGGTCACCCGGTTCAGCCGGCGCAATTCCTCGCGCGCTGCGGCGGTCAGCGCCGCCTCGTGCGCGGCGATCGCGGCGATACCGGCCGCCGCGACATAGTCGATCGCCGCGGCAAGGCCGATCGCTTCGGCGATTGCCGGCGTGCCGGCCTCGAAGCGGGCCGGCGGGGGCGCATAGGTCGTCCGCGCGAAAGTCACCCGGTCGATCATCGCGCCGCCGCCGTGCCAGGGCGGCATCGCCTCGAGGATTTCCGCCCGCGCCCACAGCGCGCCGATGCCGGTCGGGCCATAGAGCTTGTGGGCGGAGAACACGTAAAAATCGCAGCCGATGGCGGCGACATCGACCGGCAGGCGCGGCACGGCCTGGCAGCCGTCGAGCAGCAGCCGGGCGCCGACGCCGTGCGCCAGCCCGGCCGCGCGCTGCACATCCAGCGTCGAGCCGAGCACGTTCGAGACATGCGCCAGCGCGACCAGCTTGTGCGCCGGTGTCAGCATCCGCGCCGCCGCGTCGAGGTCGATCCGGCCGTCGGGAGTCAGCGGGCAGACATCGATCCCGAAACCGATACGCTCACGCAGCAGTTGCCAGGGGACGATGTTTGCATGGTGTTCCAGCGCCGAAAGCAGCACGCGGTCGCCCGCGGCAAGCTGCGTGCCGCCCCAGCTACAGGCAACGAGATTGATCGCCTCGGTCGCGCCGCGGGTGAAAACGATCTCGTTCTCCTGCCCGCCGATGAAAGCGGCAACCTTTCGCCGCGCCGCCTCGTAAGCCAGCGTCATTTCCGCCGAGCGGGCATAGACGCCGCGATGGACAGTGGCATAGTCAGGCCCCATGGCGCGGGCGACGGCATCGATCACCGCTTGCGGCTTCTGCGCCGTGGCCGCGGTGTCGAGATAGTGCCAGGGGCGCCCGCCGGCCGTCACCAGGCCGGGGAAATCCGGCCGCACATCGGCCAAAGCCGGAACATCCGGGCGCGAAGCGAACGGAGAGGAGGTGCCCTGGTTCACAGCAGCGCCTCCAGCCGTTCGCGCGCCAGCCGTTCCAGCCGCTCCCCGTCCCCGGCGCCGGCAAACGCCTCGGCGATGAAGGCGGCCAGCATCAGCCGCCTGGCATCGGGCAGCGGCAATCCGCGCGATTGCAGGTAGAACAGGCCCTGCGCGTCCAGTTCACCAACCGCACAGCCATGCGCGCATTTCACATCGTCGGCGAAAATCTCAAGCTCGGGCCGGGCATTGGCCGTTGCGGCAGGATCGAGCAGCAGGGCGCGGACCGACTGTGCGGCATCGGTGCCATCGGCGCCGCGCGCCACGGCCACCCTGCCGAGGCAGGTGCCGGTCGCCCGCCCGGCCAGCACCGAGCGGACCGTCTGCCGCGAAGTGGCGCCGGGCTCCACATGGCTGACCGTGGAAACGATTTCCAGCGTCTGGGTGCCCGCGCCGAGCTGCGCGCCGCCGAGCGTGAAGTCGGCGCTTTCATGCAGCGTCACGTCCAGTTCGACCCGGCCATAGTCGCCATTGCAGTTGAGGACGTGGACGGCAGCTTTCGCGCCCTTGCCGATGCTCAGGGCCAGCCGCGTCACCCCGCCCGCGTCCGGCACGATGGCCCGCGAGAAGCTGCCGCCCGCCGGCACGACGACGCTTTCCGGTTCGGGCAGCGGCCACAGCTTCGCCAGCGCGCCGATGTCCGCATAGCGGAAAGCCTCGGCCTTGCGGGTGGGCAGGGGGGCAGGCCCGGTCATGCCGCCGCCTCGTAGCCCTGTTCCTCGAGCTGGAGCGCCAGTTCCGGCCCGCCGGTCCTGACGATGCGCCCGCCGGCCAGCACGTGCACGAAGTCCGGCCGCACATAGTCGAGCAGGCGCTGGTAATGCGTGATCAGCAGCACGGCCTTGCCGGGCCGGCGCATGATCGCGTTGATCCCCTCGCCGACGATGCGCAGGGCATCGATGTCGAGGCCCGAATCGGTTTCGTCCAGCACGGCGAATTTCGGATCGAGAATGCCCATCTGCACCATCTCGGCGCGCTTCTTCTCGCCGCCCGAAAAACCGACGTTCACCGGCCGCTTGAGCATGTCCATGTCCATGCGCAGCAGCGCCGCCTGCTCCCTGGCGAGCTTGAGGAAGGCGCCGCCCGACAGCGGCTCCTCCCCCCGCGCCTTGCGCTGGGCATTGGCCGCCTCGCGCAGAAACTGGGCGCCGGAAACGCCGGGAATCTCGACCGGATACTGGAAGCCGAGGAACAGGCCGGCAGCGGCGCGCTCATGCGGGGCGAGCGCGAGCAGATCCCGGCCGTCGAACGTCACCGAGCCGCCGGTCACGGCATAGCCGGGCCGCCCGCCGAGCGTATAGCCGAGCGTCGACTTGCCCGCGCCGTTCGGCCCCATGATGGCATGGATCTCACCCGCGTTGACAGTGAGCGAGAGCCCCTTGAGAATGGGCTTGCCGGCGACTTCGGCCTGAAGGTTGTCGATCTGGAGCATGGTCATCTCTATGGCCTCGCCCGTGCGCGGGGAGGGGGTGAGGCGGGGGCCGGCCGATCGGGCAGGCTGTCGAGTATATCCAGCAGATGCCGCCGCACGCCGTCGATGTCGTGCATCACGTCCTCGCCGGTGACACGCAGCACCGTATAGCCGAGCGCTTCCAGCCGCGCCGTGCGGCGCGCGTCCGCAACGGCATCCGTGTGCCTGTGGCCGTCCACTTCCACCACCAGCCCTTTCCGGGGACACAGGAAATCGGCAAGCGTGCTGCCGATCATCGTCTGCCGGCGGAATTTGTAACCGCCGGTCTGCGCACCCGACAGCACGCGCCACAGGCGCACCTCGGGCTCGGTCGGCGCGCGGCGCATGGCGCGGGTGTGGTTCGCCAGTTCGGCCAGGCGTCCGGCCGGGGTTCCCCTCCCCTTCGGGGCAGGAGAATCGGTGCGCGCCGGGGTTTCCCGGCTGTCCGGGCTCCTTTTCGGAACAGGGGCCGGCCCGGTCATCTGCGGTATCCCCTGCCGGCTCCGCGCTGCTCCTGCCAGCGGATTTTCATTTCGGCGACGATGGCCGCGACAACGGCATCGACATCGGCCAGCACTTCGGCGGCCGGATAGTGCAGCACTTTCAGGCCCACTTCGGCAAGGCTCCTGTCGCGGCGGCGGTCCAGTTCCGGATTGCCGCCTTCCTCGTCGATCAGCACGACGACCTGCAACGGCCGGCAGGCGAAATCGACAATGGCCGAGCCGATCACGACCTGACGGCGGAAGCGGAACTTGCCGAGATTGGCCGCGACCAGCCCCTCGGCAAGAAGCGTGTGCGCCGGAGTCGGGCTGCGCTTCATCTCGCGCGCCGTCTCGTGCAGCGCATCGAGGCGCGATTCCGAAATCGCCCAGCCGCGGCCCTTCTTCTGCAAGGCGGGGGCCTCGGGCCGTTCGGATTCGGGGCGGATGGAAAGGGTTTTTTTCATCAGGCAGTCCTTTCCGGGCCGGGCGCCGGAAGTTTGCTCGCTGCAACGGCAGCCGCCCGGAGACTATCGACGCGCATCGGCTGCGCTGCTTTTTGAGGGGCATCGATAACGGGTGGTGCCGCCCTGATCCTGGCCGGTTCGAATTGTGAGTTCGTTGCCCGAGCGCGAAAGCACGAAACGATCGACCTGGTCATCAACCCGCCCTTCACCGGAATAGGTGCCGAGCACCGTTATTTCCCTTTCATTATGCCGGAAAACGCGGCGCACCACACCTTCCGACGCGTAAAATGAAATGACACGAGGCTGGATACGCAGCCGCAGGTCATCGTTGAAGGCATCGCTGCCCGGTTCACAAGCAGCCAGAGGAGCATTCCATTCGCCCTGAAACGCCAGCGGAATAATTGCCGGATGCAGCACTTTTCCACCGGGAGCCCCGCCATAGGCTCCCGCCGAAAATGCCAGGGCGGCGATACCGATCCACTTGACGAAACCGATCACCCCACGCTCCCCTCAAGGGGAGGGGAGTTTGGATCTGCGCCTTTATCGAGGGGGTGGATCATCCGACTGATCCTTCCAGCGAAATGCCCAGCAGCTTCTGCGCTTCCACGGCGAACTCCATCGGCAACTGTTGCAGCACCTCCCTGGCAAACCCGTTGACGATCAGCGCCACGGCATCTTCCTGCCCCAGCCCGCGCTGCATGGCGTAGAACAACTGGTCGTCGCTGATCTTGCTGGTGGTCGCCTCGTGCTCGATCTGGGCGGAGGGGTTGCGCACCTCGATATAGGGCACGGTATGCGCGCCGCAGTCCTTGCCGAGCAGCAGCGAGTCGCACTGGGTGAAATTGCGCACGCCTTCCGCAGCGGCGCCGACGCGGACCAGGCCGCGATAGGTGTTGTTCGACCGCCCCGCGCTGATGCCCTTCGACACGATGGTCGAGCGGCTGCGCGCGCCGTTGTGGATCATCTTGGTGCCGGTGTCGGCCTGCTGGCAGTTGTTGGTGACGGCGACCGAGTAGAACTCGCCCACCGAATCCGCGCCGTTCAGCACGCACGAAGGATATTTCCAGGTGATCGCGCTGCCGGTTTCCACCTGGGTCCAGCTTACCTTGCTGCGGGCGCCCTGGCACAGCGCGCGCTTGGTGACGAAATTGTAAATGCCGCCCTTGCCCTGCGCGTCGCCGGGATACCAGTTCTGCACGGTCGAATACTTGATCTCGGCATCGTC
>JAITWR010000189.1 GCA_031285165.1 Novosphingobium sp. | reverse complement strand
ACACGACATTTCACCATCGCTACCATCTGGTGTGGGCGCCGAAGTATCGGTACAAGGTGCTGATCGGCGATGTGCGCCTGCGAGTGCGCGCGATCATCCGGCAGGTCTGCGACGAGATGGGTGTGACGATCATCAACGGTGCCCTGTCGCGCGATCACGTCCACATGTCGTCGAGATACCCCCGCATGTCCCGGTCAGTGACTTCGTGCGCCGGGCCAGGGGTCGGTCATCGCGCAAAATCCAGCAGGAGTTCGAGCACATCCGCAAACGCTATTGGGGCCAACGCTTCTGGCAGCGAGGCTACTTCTCGACCAACTTCGCGGCGCGTGAATGTGCCGACTTCCACCAGATCGGCGTCGACGGCGTGATTCTCTGGTACGATCAACGTCCGGTGGGCGCATTTCGATCCTGAATGATGAACAGCGCGTGCGGCTTGCCGAAGTTGTCGAGGCAGGGCCGGTCCCGGCGGCCCACGGTGTCGTGCGCTGGCGCCTTGTCGATCTCGCCCGGTGGGTATGGGACGAGTTCGGGCTGTCCGTCTCGCGCCACATTCTGTCGCGCGAGCTTCGCGCGATGGGCTACCGCAAGCTCCCGGTGCGGCCGCGTCATCGGGGGCAAAAGCCGGACGCCACCGCAGATTTTCAAAAACATTCGCCGCGCGCCTGGCGAAAATCCGCAGGGCTCTCCTGCCAGGAACACCGATAGAGTTGTGGTGGCAAGATGAAGCCCGTGTGGGCCAGCAAACCAGGCTCACCCGGCGCTGGGCGAAGCGCGGCACTCGCCCCATGGCGCCCAGGGACCAGCGCCGCTCCCCGGCATGGATCTTCGGCGCGATCTGCCCCGCTGAAGGCAAGGCTGCCGGCATCGTCATGCCCGGGTGCAACAGCGAGGCGATGAGCATGCATCTCGAGGAAATCGCCTTCCACGTCGCGCCGGACGCCCACGCCGTGGTCCTGCCCGATCAGGCCGGATGGCATGGTTCGGCCGAACTGGCGGTGCCGTCCAACATCACGCTGATGCCGCTGCCGCCGGGATGCCCGGAGCTCAATCCGGTCGAAAATGTCTGGCAGTTCATGCGCGACAACTGGCTCTCCAACCGCATCTTCAAGTCCTGCGACGTCGTCGTCGACCATTGCTGTCCCGCCTGGAACAAGCTCGTCGTCCTGCCGTGGCGCATCATGTCCCCCGGACTGCGCTATTGGGCTCATGGATCCTGATCAGCGCGCATTGGTATGAGTATCCGGTCCGAAGCACAGGTTTCGGACCGGGCACCGGGGCGGGAGGGCTTCAGGCGGCTTGCTGCCGCTGCCGGGCGCGCTCGATCAGTTCCGGCAGGCCGACTTCGGCCAGCGCCACCCGCTGTAGCGCGCGCTTGCCTTCGGACGGGTCGGAACGACGGGTCCGCGCGTGCTGGAGTGCCAGATTGTCCCATATCAGCAGGTCGTCGCGCTGCCACCGATGCTCATAGCGCGCTTCGGGCGCGTAGAGATATGCGTACAGCCGTTCGAGCATCGCCTTGCTGCCGGCCTCGTCGAGTTCGAGGATACGATCGGCATGGTGCCTGGTCACCAGCAGGATCGGCCGGCCGGTGCGCGGATGCGGCTTGCATACCGGGTGCTCGGCGATGAAGTCCGGCCAGCCGTAAGTCGCGTTCGCAAGGTGCAGGTGGCGCAGCGTCTTGCCGGCCAGATCGGCCCGGAGCGGCGCCGGCAGCCGGCCCCACGCCGCCATGCTGCTGACGAACGTGGTCGAAGTCCCGCTTTCCGGCACCGCGATCGCTTGCAGGCAGATCGCCTTGATCGGGCAGTCGGTATAGGTCAGGTCCGAATGGAACGGCAGTTGCAGGCTGCCCGCGGGTTCCTCGTTCCGCAGCACCGAGACGAAATCGCCCTTGCCCGAATTGTCGACCGGGCCGGGAGGGCCGAACCAGCTTGCGATTTCGACATGGCGCGCGTGCGACACCCGCCCGCCGCCGCGGAAAAGCAGCATGGTGTACCGCTCATAGGCCCCGGCAAGCGCGGCGATTTCCTCGGGCGTGCCGCCGTTCTGCACGTCGAAACCGATCACCTCGGCGCCGAAATCGGGATGCAGCGGACGAAACTGCATGGCTGGTTCTCCCTTGTCTTGTTCCCCGTTTCGGTCATGGTGACGCAATCGGGAACCACTGACCAGATACTATGTCGCCTTCGCCATTGCTTGCTCCTGCTCTCGCCCTCGTCCTCGCCCTGTTCGCGGCGGGCGCCGCCGCACAGCCCGCAGCGGGGCCGCCGTCGCCAGCCGACGAGTGCCTGGCCGGAGACTACGACGGCAGCGCGATGGAAATGGCGGGCGGGCTCCATCTCGAATCGGGCGGCCGCTTCCGCTACGTCCTGTCCTACGGCGCGGTCGACGAAACCGCCGCAGGGCGCTGGGAACGCGATACGAGGCACATCTACCTCACCAGCGATCCCGTCACCCCGGCGCGTTTCTCACTGGTGGGTGAAGGCCCGGCGCCGGCAGGCGAGTTCCGCGTCGCACTGGACCTGCCACGGGGCATCAGCCGGCAATATTTCAACGTCATGCTGATTCTGGCGGACGGCCGCACGATCGCCCGCCAGATGAGCGAGGACGGCCTCATCATACCGCTGGAGCCCGGCGAGAACGTGGCTTCGATCCGGGTGCTGCTGCCGGTCTTCGATCTCGAGAGCGAGCGCTTCGCAATCACTGCCGGTACGGCGAGCGAGGCGCGCCTGCGTTTCGAGCCCAATGATCTCGGCACGGTCGCCTTCGCGCACCAGCCGCTTGCGATCGAAGGCAGCGCGCTGGTCCTCCAGCGCTACGACCGCGAGATCCGCTTCAGCCGCGGCGAAGGCAAGTGCGGGCGTTAGAGTGATTGCAAGCCGGTCGGCACATCGACCGCATGTTGCGTTCCGCAACAATCGATACAGGTAACTTGCAGTATGTCGATGGCTCTCCGGGAAAACAGCCGTTGAGAACGGCGTTTTCCTGTGATCGGAGCTGCGTCTGCTTTCTTCGCTGTCCCCCGCTGGACCAAACCGGCACGAAAGAGTAACCGGCACTGCATGGCAAGCCAAGCCGAACACGTTTCTCAGCCCGATCCGCCCGACGACACTCCCGGCCAGCGCAAGCGGAGAATCATTGCCGCCGCCAACGAACTGCTCGAGGAGGAAGGCCTTGAGGGGCTGACCATTCGCGCGGTGCTCAGGCGCTCGGGTCTGGCCCGCCGTGCCTTTTACGAACGCTTCGCGGGCAAGGACGACCTTGTCGTCGCCGTTTTCGCCGAGACGCTGGCCGAGGCGGCAGCCTTCTTCGAAGAACAGATGGCGGCGCTGCCCGATCCGGTGAACAGACTCGCATTCATCATCGCCAATCTCGTCCTGGGCGGAATCCGCAACGAAGGCCGCATCGGCGTGCGGCGGGCCTCGGCGATCGTGCGCGAACACATGCGCCTCGCCGAGTCGCGCCCGGCCGAACTGGAAAGCGCGCTGCGGCCGCTGCTGGCAGTCATTGCCGAACAAATCAGCGAAGGTATCCGAACAGGACAGCTACGCAATTGCGATCCTGTTCTACAAGCGACACTGATCTACAATCTGATCGCCACGACCGTACACCCCGAATGGCTGATGGAGGGAGAGGGACTGGCGAGTGGCCGCGGGCAATGGCTGGCGGACGAGATCTGGGAATTCTGCCGCCGCGCGATCGCCGCCTGAACCTGCGTCGATCCTGCGGACAGGCCGACGGGAGAGAGGGAAAGCGGGACAATGCAACAGGATCTTGCCGGCAAGACTGCACTGGTGACGGGCGGAGGGCGCGGCATCGGCCGTGCCATGGCGGAACGGCTGGCGGCGGCCGGAGCGATCGTTGCAGTGAACTATGCCGGCAACCACCAGGCCGCAGCCGATACGGTGCAGGCGATCGAGGCCGCGGGCGGCCGGGCTTTCACTGCCCAGGCGCGAATCGGCGATCCCGGCGAGATCGAGAAGCTCGTCGCCGCGCTTGATGCGGAATTCACCCGGCGTGTCGGCGACAAGGGGATCGACATCCTCGTCAACAACATCGGCGGCGGCGACTATGCGACAATCCTCGACAGCAGCGAGGCGCTCTACGATCAGACTTTCGCCAACAATGTCCGCGGCCCCTTCCTGCTGACGCGGGCGCTGTACCACCGCATCCGCGACAACGGCCGGGTGATCAACATCTCCTCCACCGGCTCGCGGCTGACCGATCCGGGGATCATCGTCTATTCGATGGCCAAGGCGGCAGTGGAAGCCTTCACGCGCGTTCTGGCGCAGGAACTCGGCCACCGCGGCATCACCGTGAACGCCGTCTCGCCCGGCTTCACCGCCGGCGAAACCAACCGGCACGTCACCGACGACCCGGTGATGGCAAGGCAAGTGACCGACGCCACGGCGCTCAAGCGCTTCGGCCAGCCCGAGGAAATCGCCGACATCGTCTATGCGCTGGCTTCTCCGCTCGGCCGCTGGATCACCGCGCAGACGATCGACGCGAGCGGAGGATTCAAGCTGTGAGGGCGCTCATCGGGGCACTGGCCCTCACTCTCGCCGCCGTGCCTCTCGCCGGCAAGGCGCCGACGCCCGGCCCGGCCGATGTCGACTGGCCCGGCTACGGCGGCCAGCCGGACGAGGCGGGCTATGCCGATCTCGCCCAGATCGATCGCGGCAATGTCGCCCGGCTCGGTCTCGCCTGGTCGCTCGACCTGCCGGGCGAGCAGACGCTCGAAGCGACACCGCTGGCAATCGACGGTGTGCTCTACTTCACCGGCAGCTTTGCCGATGTCTATGCAGTCTCGGTCGAAACCGGAAAGCTGCTGTGGAAGCACGAGGCGCGGGTATGGCAGCACAACCCCGCCAAAATGACCTATATCTTCCCGCTGAATCGCGGCGTTGCCTATGCCGACGGGCGCGTCTTCGTCGGTGCCACCGACGGCCGGCTGATCGCGCTCGATGCGAAAAACGGCAACGAACTGTGGAGCGTCGAGACGGTCGAGCACAATGACCGCCGCACGATCACCGGCGCGCCGCGCGTGTTCCGCGGCAAGGTGATCATCGGCCAGGGCGGCGGCGATTCGGGCTCGCGCGGTTATGTCACCGCCTATGACCAGAAGACCGGCAAGCGGATCTGGCGTTTCCATACCGTCCCCGGCACCCCCGAGGAGAACCGCCCGGAGAACAACGGGGGCGATCCCGCCATGGAAGCCGCGGCGAAGACCTGGAACGGCGAGTATTGGAAAACCGGCACCGGCGGCACCGCCTGGCATGGGATCACGTTCGACCCGGAGTTCAACCGCATCTACGTCGGCACAGGCAATTCGGGGCCTTATGCCCCGGAGAAGCGCAGCCCCGGCGGCGGTGATAACCTCTACCTTGCCTCGATCGTCGCGCTTGATGCGGATACCGGCAGGTATATCTGGCACTATCAGGAGAACCCGCGCGAAGCCTGGGATTACAAGTCCACCATGGGGATCGTCAGCACCACGCTGACGATCGACGGCAAGCTGCGCAAGGTGCTGCTGCACGCGCCGACCAACGGCTTCTTCTATGTCATCGACCGCGAGGCCGGAAAGCTGATCTCGGCCGAAAAGCTCGGCAAGGCGACCTGGGCCGACCGTATCGACCCCGCGACCGGCCGCCCCGTCGAGAAGCCCGATATCCGCTACGAAACCGGCAGCACGCTGATGTACCCGTCGAGCCTGGGCGCGCACAACTGGCAGGCGATGTCGTTCAACCCGCGCACCGGCCTCGTTTACGTTCCCTACATGCAGCTCGGCATGCGCTACACACGCGCGCCCGATACCTTTCTGGGCGTGAAAGCCCTGCCCGAATTCTCGGGCGATCCGCAGGACGGGAAGGGCGCGCTGATCGCCTGGGATCCGGTGACGCAGACCCGGCGCTGGGAAGTCTGGCACAAGTGGCTGTGGAACGGCGGCACGCTGTCGACCGCGGGCGATCTCGTGTTCCAGGGCACCGCCGATGGCTGGCTGACCGGCTACGACGCGGCCGACGGCAAAGTGCTGTGGCGCTTCAATGCCGGATTGGGGATCATTGCGCCGCCGATCTCGTACCGGTGGCGCGGCACGCAATACGTCTCGGTTCTGGTCGGCTGGGGCGGATCGAACTTCTATGCCATGGGCATCATGCCGAGTGGCTGGCGCTACAATGCCCAGCCGCGGCGGCTGCTGACTTTCCGGCTCGACGGCAAGGCCCGGCTCGCTCCCACCGCACCTTATGACGAGACGGTCCACCCGCTCGACGATCCCTCGATCGAACTGACCCCCGCCGATGTCGCCGCGGGCGGCACGCTGTTCAACATCTCCTGCGGCGGCTGCCACGGCAAGGACGTGGAAAGCGCCGGGGCGCCGGGGCCGGACTTGCGCGAATCGGGGATCGCCATGGACCGCGCGGCGCTGTGGAGCGTGGTCCACGAAGGCGCGCTGCTGCCCAGGGGCATGCCGCGCTTCCCGGCTTTCACGGAGGCGCAGGTCGGCCAGATTTACCAGTTCATCCGCGCCCGTGCCCGCGCGGCGTCAGGCGGCGGCGACCATGCCCGATAGGCGCTCGATGTCCTCGGGATGGGCAAGCCCCGTGCCCGGATTGAGCACCGAGGCCGCCCCGGCCGCGATGCCGTAGCGGAAAGCCGCAACCGGATCGCGCCCCGAGGCGAGCGCAAAGACCATCGCGGCCAGGAAGCTGTCACCCGCCCCCACCGAGCTGCGCGCCGCGATATTCACCGTGGGCAGGCAGAGCGTGCCTTCGGCCCGCGCCAGCACGGCGCCCAGGTGGCCGAGTGTGACCGCAACCAGTTCGGCCCGGCCGGAATGGACCAGTTCCATCGCCGCCGCGCCGATCTCCCCGGTGGTGGCGAGTTCGCAGCCCGTGAGCTTGCGCAGTTCGCCGGCGCTGGGCTTGACCAGATGCACGCCACCCTCCGCGAGCGTCGCGGCGAGCGCGTCTCCCGAAGTGTCGAGCACGAAGGCGATGCCGCGTTCGCGCATGATTCTGCCCGCCTCGGCATAGAAATCGGCCGGGACACCGGGAGGCAGCGATCCGCTCGCCACCAGGTAGTCGCAGCGGACCTCGCGCAGTGCGTCGAGACAGCGGCCGCATTCCTCGGCGGAGATCGTCGGTCCGGCGGGCGTAAAGCGGTATTCCTTGCCCGTTCCGGTTTCATGCACGGCGCTCGCGATCCGGGTCGACTCTGCGATTTCGATCCGAATGCGCGGCAGCCCCTTTCCGTCGATCAGCGAATCGAAAGCGGTGCCGGTAGCCCCGCCCGAAAGGTAGATGCAGCGCACCGGCCCACCCAGCCGGCTGAATACCCGCGCAACGTTGATCCCGCCGCCGCCGGGATCGTAACGCTCGTTATGCGTGCGGATCTTGTGCGTGGGGAATATCCGATCCACGTCGTATGACGCATCGATCGTCGGGTTCATCGTCAGCGTGGCCAAGCTTTTCATGGCGCCGGGCTTATCGCAAGCCAGTGCGATCGCCTACACTGCCGCGAAACCGCGACGGCGCATACGGCCGGGGATCGACCGCGCCGCCCGGCTCATCCAGCAGAAGCCTTGCGGCAAGATCGGCGGCGGCCGGTGCGGTCTGGATACCGAAGCCGCCCTGTCCCGCAAACCAGAAGAAACGCGGCGAAGCAGGATCGAAGCCATAGACCGGAAGCCGATCGGGCGCGAAGCTGCGCAGACCGGCCCAGCGATGCTCGACACGCTCGACGTTCCAGTCGACCACGTCCTCCAGCCGGGCGATCGCGGTTGCGACATCGATCTCCTCGGGCGCGGCGTCGCATGGCGGACCGGGCGTTTCGTCATGCGGGCTCAACCAGAGCCGGCCGGCTTCCGGCTTGAAATAGAACTTCTCGGCCAGATCAAGCACCAGCGGCAACCGGGACGGGACCGCCGGGACGACGCGCAACTGCGCGATCGTGCGACGCAGCGGCAGGATGCCGAGCGGCTGCACCCCGGCCAGCCCGGCAACGGTATCGGCCCAGGCGCCCGCAGCGTCGACCAGCACCGTGGACGACGCCTCGCGGCCATCGGCAAGCACGACCCGCCAATCGCCGGCCTGTGCGATCGCGGCCGCAAGCCTTGCCGAGCACCACAGATCGGCACCCGCCCGGCCTGCCGTGGCCAGATAGTGCTGGTGCAGGCCGGCAACGTCGATATCACGGCAATCCGGTTCGAGCGCCCCCTGTGTCCAATCGGGTCGCAATCCCGGTATGCGATCCTCCAGCGCGGCCCGCCCGAGCATTTCGACCCGCACACCAAGCGTGGCGAAACGTGCGGCAAAGGCTTCCAGCCCGGCTTCCTGCCCTGCGCGGGCGATGGTCAGCGCCCCGCGCGGGCTGAGAAAGCCATTGTCTTGCAGGAACGCCCCCGACGCGGTGGTCAGCGGCTGCACGCCCGGGCCGCCATAGCTTTCGGTCCAGAAGGCGGCGGAGCGGCCGGTGGCGTGATAGCCGGGGCGATCTTCGGCCTCCACGAGCAGAACCCGCGCGCGGCTGCCGATCGCCGCAGCCAGCGAAGCGCCGGCAATGCCTGCGCCGACGATGGCGATATCGTAACGCGCGCCCATGTCAGCCCGCAGGCGCCACGCGATCGAGGAAGGCGTCGATCGCGGCCAGCGCCTTGTCCCGTACCGGATCGACCTCGCGCAAGATCTCATGGCGCGCCTCGGTGCCGAAACGCAGCATCTCGCCATGCGGCAGCCGCTGCGCCGCGCGCTCGGTCCCGGCGAAATCGACCAGCCGGTCAGCGTCGCTCGCAATGATCAGGACCGGCACTCTCACGCTCTCCAATGCGCCGGGCCGCGCCAGAAGACGGATCGAAGCCAGCGCGGCCGCGATCCAGCCCCAGCTTCCGGGCCCCATGACCAGTTCGGGCCGCGCTTCGCGCCACCAGGCCTCATCGGCATAACGCGCAGGATCGTGAGTCAGCAGGGAAATGCGGTCAGCGGGAAGCGCGCCGGGTTTCTCGCTCCACGTCCAGGCCGGTCGGCGCCGGTCGCCCAGCCGAACCATGAGCCGTGCGGCGGCATGGAGCAATGCCGGCGGAACGCAGCCGGGATGCAGGCCGAGCATCGGCGCGGTGACGATCGCCGCAACCGGATCGACTTTCCGCTCGGCCAGCGCACGCAGGACCAGATGCCCGCCCATCGAATGACCTACGATGACATGCGGCCCCGGCACATTGCGCATCCATTCGGCCCAGAAGGCGGCAAGATCGGCAATCCAGACCGCAAAATCGTCGATGTGGCCAGTGACGGCATCCAGGCCGAGACGGCCCGACCCAGCCTGTCCGCGCCAATCGGCCGCAGTTACCCGCCAGCCGCGCGCGTGCCAATAGCTCAGGGTTTCCAGGTACTTTTCGTAGAAATCGGCGCGGCCCGGCAGGAACAGCAGCGAACCGCGTGGAACGCCTGCGGCAGTCGCCCAGTCGATCCGGCGAACGGCACGGCCGTCGCCGGCAAGCCAGCGGCTCTCGCGTGCTTCGCCAGGAATGGCGCGGCGGTCGATCGCAACGGGCTGGCAGACCTGATCCGGGTTCACGCCATGAAACCCGTCAGCCCAGCAACCGCCCCGCCACTGCATCCAGCCTGGCGACGAGTTGCGGATCGCGCGCCGCGGGCGCGGTTATGAACGCGTGCTGCAACGCGCGATCGATCGGATTGTGCGGCCGCGCATCGGGCAGCAACGCCGCCAGCGTACGCACGGTATTGCGTGCGGTCGTGGCATTGCCATGCAGCACCCGGAGGATTTCGTCGACTTCGACGCCGCTTTCCTCCTCGCGCCAGGCGTCGTAATCGGTGACCATGCCGAGCAGCGCATAAGGCAGTTCCGCCTCCCGCGCGAGGCGGGCTTCGGGCATGGCGGTCATGCCGATCACGTCGGCACCCCACGCGCGGTAGAGCCGGCTTTCGGCGCGGGTCGAGAACTGCGGACCTTCCATGGCGAGATAGCAGCCGCCGCGATGCACCGTCGCGCCTGCCTGCCCGGCCGCAGCGGCGACCAGCTCCGACAGGCCGGGGCAGACCGGGTCAGCCAGGCTCACATGCGCGACGAGGCCGGGGCCGAAGAAGCTGTGCCTGCGGCTCACGGTCCGGTCGATGAACTGGTCGACCGCGACGAAATGGCCGGGAGCCATGGCCTCGCGCAGCGAGCCGATAGCCGATAGCGCCAGCACGTCGGTTACACCGCAGCGCTTCAGCACGTCGATGTTGGCACGGTAGTTCACTTCGGCCGGCGGAATGCGGTGGCCCGCCCCGTGCCTTGCCAGAAAGCTGAAGCGCACGCCGCCCAGCCTTGCCATCGTGACCGGGCCGGACGGCTCGCCGAAAGGGCTGGAGACTTCTATCTCCTGCGCGTCCTCAAGGCCGATGCCGTCGGCAAGGCCCGTACCGCCGATGATGCCGATATGCCAGCGGTCCGGTTTTTCAGCGCGCAAGGATGCCTGCCATGATGATGTCGATGGTATGTTCGCGATAGCGGTCGCGCAGTTCCTCGGTCAATGTGTCCTGGCCGAAACAATGCTTGAGTACGAGCCGCGCCGAGAAGAACCTGTCGACCGCGCCGGTGACGGTGAAATAGAACAGTTGCGGATCGACCGGGCGGAACACCCCCGCCGTCACGCCCTCGTCGATCAGCGCCTCGTAGGCGCGGTACATCGGCGAGAGGTAGGAAGCGGCGATGCGCCGCGCCTCGGCATCGTCGCTCTCGCGCACCAGCCGCATCGTCAGGCGGTTGAGGTAGGGCACCTGGTAGAAGGTGTCGACGACTTTGGAGATGTGCCGCCTCAGCTTCGCCTCAGGCCCCCAGCCGTCTTTCTTGACCAGGGCATCGACGCTGGTGACGATCGCCTGCCAGTCGCGATCGAGCAGCGCCTTGAGCAGCCCCGCCTTGTTGCCGAAGTAGTATTTCACCAGCGCCGAATTGAGGCCGGAGCGCAGCGACAGCTCGGACAGCGAGATGTCGATCACATCGCCTTCGCGCATGATCGTACTCGCCGTGTCGAGCAGTTGCGCCCTCGCTCCCGCCGGCGTGCCGATGTCGGCTTCGGCCATTACCGTGGCGGCATGCGAATGGCGCCGTCGAGCCGCACGTCCTCGCCGTTGAAATAGGAATTCTCGATCATCGCCAGCGCAAGCTGGGCATATTCCTCGGGCTTGCCCATGCGCTTGGGGAAAGGCACCGAAGCGTCGAGCACTTCACGGGCCTTTTCGGGCAGCCCCATCATCAGCGGGGTCTTGAAAATGCCCGGCAGGATGGTGTTCACGCGGATGCCGTCGTTCATCAGGTCGCGCGCGATCGGCAGGGTCATGCCGACGATGCCGCCCTTCGAGGCCGAATAGGCGGCCTGGCCGACCTGGCCGTCCTCGGCCGCGGCCGAAGCGGTGTTGATGATAACGCCGCGCTCTCCGTCCTCATCGAGCGGGTCCAGCGTCAGCATGCCGGCAGCGGACTTGGCCAACACGCGGAAGCTGCCGACCAGATTGATCTGGATGATGAAGTTGAAGGCATCGAGCGGGAAGTGCCGGATCTCGCCCGTCTGCTTGTCACGGTTCACCGTCTTGATCGCGTTGGCGGTGCCAGCGCAGTTGACCAGGATACGCTCCTGCCCGTGCGCGGCGCGGGCCTTGGCGAAAGCGGCGTCGATACTCTCGTCCGAAGTGACGTTCGCTTCGCAGAACACGCCGCCGATCTCCTTCGCGATGGCCTCGCCCTTTTCCTCCTGCAAGTCGAAGATCGCGACCTTGACGCCCCTGGCGGCAAGCGTCCGGGCGGTGGCGGCGCCCAGGCCCGAGGCGGCGCCGGTGACGACGGCGGCGACACTGCTGTCCAGCTTCATGCTCAATCCTTTCCGTTCGATGGATAGGCACGCCGGCCGCCGGGAATCGGCGGGTTCGCGTGCTGCCATCCAGTTTAAGCAGCCGGTTAAGCGCCGATTTCGGGCCGGTCAATGAGATTGCGGAACGGCACGCCTCGCGCAATGATGCCCTGATGACCCCGGCTGGCGGCGGATTCGCAATGGCGAGCCTTCCGGCCCGGCCGGGATCATTCCACGCCGATGTTCAGCGCGCCGTCGCCCTCGTCGATCTTCACCGATGCCCCGTCGGGAATCTCGCCGCCGAGCAGCTTCTCGGCCAGCGGATCCTGAAGATGGCGCTGCACCGCGCGCTTCAGCGGCCGCGCGCCATAGACCGGATCATAGCCCACCCGGCCCAGCCAGCGTTTCGCCGCATCGGTCAGGTCGAGCGCGATCTTGCGGTCCTTGAGCAGATTGGCCACGCGCTGCACCTGGATCTCGACGATTGGCCCCATATGCTCCTGGCCCAGACGGTGAAACAGGATGATCTCGTCCAGCCGGTTCAGGAATTCGGGCCGGAAATGCCCGCGCACGACTTCCATGACCTGAGGCTCGACTTTCTCGACATCCTCGCCCTCGTCCAGATTGGCAAGGTACTGGCTGCCGAGATTCGAAGTCAGGATGATCAGCGTGTTGGTGAAGTCCACCACGCGCCCCTGCCCATCGGTCAGCCGCCCGTCGTCGAGCACCTGAAGCAGCACGTTGAACACGTCGCCGTGCGCTTTCTCGACTTCGTCGAACAGCACGACCTGATAAGGCCGGCGCCGCACCGCCTCGGTCAGCACGCCGCCCTCGTCATAGCCGACATAGCCCGGAGGCGCGCCGATCAGCCGGCTCACGGAATGCTTCTCCATGAATTCGGACATATCGATGCGCACCATCGCATTGTCGTCGTCGAACAGGAAACCGGCGAGCGCCTTGGTCAGCTCGGTCTTGCCGACACCCGTGGGGCCGAGGAACAGGAACGAGCCCAGCGGCCGGTTCGGATCCTGCAAGCCCGCGCGGGCGCGCCGCACCGCCCTGGACACGGCCGCAACCGCATCTTTCTGGCCGATCACGCGCTTGCCGAGAACATCTTCCATCTTCAGCAGCTTCTCGCGCTCGCCTTCCATCATCCGGTCGACCGGAATGCCGGTCCAGCGGCTGACGACCGCGGCGATATCCTCGCTGGTCACTTCCTCGCGCAGCAGCGCATTGGCGCTCGCCCCCTGCGCTTCGACAAGTTGCTGCTCGAGCTGCGGAATGCGGCCGTAGGTCAGCTCGCCCGCCCTGGCGAAATCGCCCTGGCGCTGTGCCTGCTCCAGCTCGATCCGCGCGGCGTCGAGCTGCTCCTTGACCTTGCTTTCGGCGGCGATCTTGTCGCGCTCGTTCTGCCAGCGAGTCGTCAGTTCGGACGACTGCTGCTCAAGATTCGCCAGTTCGTCGCGCAGCGCGGCAAGCCGGTCCCCGGAGGCCTGGTCGGTCTCCTTGGCCAGCGCCTGCTCCTCGATCTTGAGCTGGATGATCCGCCGGTCGAGCGCCTCGATCTCCTCGGGCTTCGATTCCACTTCCATGCGGATGCGGCTGGCGGCCTCGTCCATCAGGTCGATCGCCTTGTCGGGCAGGAAACGGTCGGCGATATAGCGGTTGGACAGCGTCGCCGCGGCGACAATCGCGTTGTCCGCGATGCGCACGCCGTGGTGCAGCTCGTACTTCTCCTTGATGCCGCGCAGGATCGAGATCGTGTCCTCGACCGTCGGCTCGCCGACGAAGACCGGCTGGAACCGCCGTTGCAGCGCCGGATCCTTCTCGACGTACTTCTGGTACTCGTCGAGCGTGGTCGCACCGATGCAGTGCAGTTCGCCGCGGGCCAGCGCGGGCTTCAGCAGGTTCGAGGCGTCCATCGCGCCCTCCCCCTTGCCCGCGCCGATCAGCGTGTGCATCTCGTCGATGAACAGGATGATGTCGCCCTCGGCGCCCTTGACCTCGTCGAGCACGGCCTTGAGCCGTTCCTCGAACTCGCCGCGATACTTCGCGCCGGCGATCAGCGCGCCCATGTCGAGCGCCATCAGGCGGCGATCCTTGAGGCTGTCGGGCACGTCGCCGTTGGCGATGCGCAGCGCCAGACCCTCGGCGATGGCGGTCTTGCCGACGCCGGGCTCGCCGATCAGCGCGGGGTTGTTCTTGGTGCGGCGGGCGAGAATCTGCACGGTACGGCGGATCTCCTCGTCGCGGCCGATCACCGGGTCGAGCTTGCCCTCGCGCGCCGCTGCGGTCAGGTCGCGGGCATATTTCTTCAGCGCCTCGTAGCTTTCCTCGGCCGAAGCGGAATCGGCGGTGCGGCCGCCGCGCAGTTCGGTGATCACAGCTTCGAGCGCCTGAGGCGCGATATTCGCTGCTTTCAGCGCCTGCCCCGCCGCCGTGGTCGTGGCGAGCGCCAGCGCAACAAGCAGGCGCTCGACGGTGACGAAGCTGTCGCCCGATTTCTGCGCGATCTGCTCGGCCTGGTCGAGCACACGCACCGCGTCATTGTCGAGGCCGGGCGCCTGCTGCGCCCCGCCGCCCGACACCGCCGCGATTCTGGCGAGCGCCTTGTCGATTTCCTGCACGGCGAATTGCGGATTGCCCCCGCCGCGCTGGATCAGCCCCGCAGCCATGCCTTCCTTGTCCTCGAGCAGCGCCTTGAGGATGTGCTCGGGGCCGATGCGCTGGTGGTTCAGCCGGATCGCAACCGTCTGCGCGCTCTGGAGAAAACCCTTGGCCCGATCGGTGAATTTTTCGAGATTCATGCGTGGATCAGCCTCCTGTCCCGTGAGAGATAGTGTTGCTGATATGCAACACAAGACGCTCTCTCGAATTTAGTTCATCCGCGCGTCCGGTCCCATTCGCCCAATTCGTAGGTAATGCAGTTCTCGACAAGCTGTTCCCACAGACCGGCAATCAGGTCCGCGGGCAGTCCCCCGGCTTTCGCCAGCGCCACGGCATTGGCAATCACCTCGTCCTTGCGCGCCTCGTCGCGCACCGCGCCGCGGTTAGGCTTGATCCGGGCGGCGGCGCGCATATAGGCGAAGCGGCGACCGAGCAGCGCGACCAGTTCGGCATCGAGCGCATCGACGCCGGCGCGCACTTCGCGCATCGTCTCGCAATCTTCGGGGGCAACGGAGGCATCGGGAGGCGTGTCGGGCATGAGCCGAGCCCCTACCCGGCTCCCATAGCCGCTGTCGAGCTTGACTTTCCACGATTCCCCGGTCATGGGCGCCGCTTCGCAATTGACCCCGCATCCCGGTGAAGCGGTGGTCGCGCCATGCAGACCCGGCATGGCGGTGCGGTTCCGGGCTCGTAGCGCGGGCGATGGTCGCCCGATGCAGTAGATTGGAGTGCAATAGCGCATGTCGAAGCGCAATTCGTCGAAGTACAAGATCGACCGCCGCATGGGCGAGAACATCTGGGGCCGTCCCAAAAGCTCGGTCAACCGCCGCAGCTATGGCCCCGGCCAGCACGGCCAGCGCCGCAAGGGCAAGCTGTCCGACTATGGCATCCAGCTCCGCGCCAAGCAGAAGCTCAAGGGCTATTACGGCGACGTCACCGAAAAGCAGTTCAAGCGCACCTATCAGGAAGCCGCCCGCATGAAGGGCGATACCGGCCAGAACCTGATCGGCCTGCTCGAACAGCGGCTGGACATGGTGGTCTATCGCGCCAAGTTCGCGCCGACGATCTTCGCCGCGCGCCAGATCGTCAGCCACGGCCACATCCGCGTGAACGGCGTGAAGTGCAACATCGCCAGCCGCCGCGTCCGTCCGGGCGATATCATCAGCCTCGGCAGCAAGGCCAGGGAAATGGCGCTGATCGCCGAGGCGCTGACGCTGCCCGAGCGCGAGGTTCCCGATTACGTCACCCCCGACGGTGTCGACAAGGCCACTTTCATCCGCGTCCCGACGCTTGATGAAGTGCCCTATCCGGTGCGGATGGAACCCAATCTGGTCGTCGAGTTCTACTCACGCTGATTCGCCAGAAACGCGCGGAGCCTCCCGCGACGGCGGGCAGAGCCGATCGCATATGCTACCCTCCTTCGAGGAGGCATTGAAACCCCCGCGCAAGCGGGGGTTTCCCGTTTATGGCAGCCTGCGGGAACCGTTCCGGCGCCCTTCGCCGGAAAAGAAATCGCGGCGGAAATCGGCGGCGAATGCAGCAAAGCGCCCTGCCACGATGGCATCGCGCATGGCCTGCATCAACTGCTGGTAGAAGCCGAGGTTATGTTCGGTCATCAGCATGGCGCCAAGGATCTCGCCCGCTTTGACCAGGTGATGCAGATAGGCGCGCGAATAACTGGCGCACGTCAGGCAGGCGCAGCGCTCGTCGAGCGGCCCGGCATCCTCGGCGTGCCGGGCATTGCGCAAGTTCAATGGCCCCTGCCAGGTGAAGGCCTGACCGTTGCGACCGGAGCGGCTGGGCAGCACGCAATCGAACATATCGACTCCGCGCTCGACCGCACCGACGAGATCGTCGGGCTTGCCGACGCCCATCAGGTAGCGCGGCCGGTCTTCCGGCAACTGGCCGGGCGCGAAGTCGAGCGTGGCGAACATCGCTTCCTGCCCTTCGCCCACGGCGAGCCCGCCGATGGCATAGCCGTCGAAGCCGATCGCCCGCAGCGCATCGGCGCTTTCGCGGCGCAGCCCTTCGTCGAGCGCGCCCTGCTGGATGCCGAACAGCGCCGCGCCTGCCGCATGTTCACCGCCCGCATCGAAGGCATCACGGCTGCGCTGCGCCCAGCGCATGCTCATCGCCATCGATCCGGCGATGACATCGCGCGGCTGATCGGCACGCGGGCATTCGTCGAAGGCCATGACGATGTCGGAGCCGAGCAGCCGCTGGATCTCCATTGAGCGCTCAGGCGTCAGGAGATGCCGCGAGCCGTCGAGGTGGCTGGCGAATGTCACCCCTTCCTCGGTGATCTTGCGCAGCTCGGACAGGCTCATCACCTGATAGCCGCCGCTGTCGGTGAGGATCGGGCGCGGCCAGTTCATGAACCCGTGCAGCCCGCCAAGCCGCGCCACGCGCTCGGCACCGGGGCGCAGCATCAGGTGGTAGGTATTGCCGAGGATGATATCGGCCCCGGTCGCGCGCACGCTTTCGGGCTTCATCGCCTTGACCGTGGCGGCAGTGCCGACCGGCATGAAAGCCGGCGTGCGGATCTCGCCGCGGCGCATCGCGATCGTGCCGGTGCGCGCCTTGCCGTCGGTGGCGTGGATGGTGAAAGCGAAACGGGTCATCGCAGCCCTATAAAGGCAAATGCCGGCGGCGCCAGAACCGTTGAGTTCGCTGCCGGGCATGCTAACAAAGTGAAGAGCGGCATTGCCCGGAGAGGATTCCATGGCCGATTTCGACAAGCAGGACTTTTTCACCGACCCCGCCATCGCCGACGACAACACCGGCTATGTCGCACACATGCGCAGCAAGTGCCCGGTGCTGCGTGAACCCCATCACGGTGTCTTCATGGTCACCGGCTATGACGCGGCGCTGGAAGTGCTGGGCACGCGCAGCGGCTCGTTCTCCTCGGCAGTGGCAGTGACCGGCCCGATCCCGCCACTGCCGTTCACCCCGCACGGCGACGACATCCGCGAGCAAGTGCGCGAGAACCGCCCGAACATGGTCTGGACCGAACATCTCGCAACGATGGACGGAGAGGAACATGCGAAGAACCGCGCGCTTATCCAGCAATTGCTGACGCACAAGCGGCTCAAGGCGAATGAGAATTTCGTCGCGGGGCTGGTCATCCGTCTGGTCGACGCGGTGATCGACAAGGGCGCGTGCGAGATCACCGAGGACTTCGCCCATGCGCTCTCGACGCTGGTGATCGCCGATCTGCTTGGCGTGCCCGAGGAAGAACATGCCGGCCTTATCGATCTGATCGGCCTGCCGCCGACGCAGATGGGCGGCGATGCCGGGCACAAGGTCCAGGCCGATCCGCTGACCTGGCTGCACGACCGCTTCCGCGGCTACCTGCTCGACCGCAAGGCGAACCCGCGCGATGACATGATGACCGACCTCGTCCAGTCGCGCTACAAGGATGGCAGCGAGCCCACGCTCGAACGGTTGACCCGCCTGGCCTGTTTCCTGTTCGGCGCCGGGCAGGACACGTCGGCGCGGCTTGTCGCTTTCTCGTTCCGTGTGCTGGGCGACCAGCCCGAGATCCAGGCGCAGCTCCGCGCCGAACCCGAACGCATCCCCGATTTCATCGAGGAAGTGCTGCGCATGTACTACCCGGTGAAGACGCTTTCGCGCCTGGCGGTCGAGCCGACCGAAGTGGCCGGTGTCGCAGTGCCGGTGGGCGCGATCCTGACGATCAACACCGGCGGCGCCAACCACGATCCGCATCGCTTCCCCGATCCCGAACGCTTCGATTTCAACCGGCCGAACGTGCGCGATCATATCTCGTTCAGCCGCGGCTCGCACGCCTGCCTCGGTGCGCCGCTCGCCCGCATGGAAGTGCGCGTCGCGCTTGAGCAGTTCCTGTCGCGCACGTCGGACATCCGCATTTCCGAAGCCCACCACGGCCCGCGCGAGAGCCGCCGCTATGCCTGCGAGCCGACCTATCTGCTGTCGGGCCTGCAAGCGCTCCATGTCGAATGGGACAAGGCATAGCGGGGCCAGTTGCGTTCAAAGGGCAAGCGGATGACCGGCTCGGGAGGCAAAACCCTCAGGGCAGCAGCAGGCTGGAATCCCCGTAGGAATAGAAACGATACCCCCCGGCAATGGCATGGGCATAGGCCGCCCGCATCCGATCGAGCCCCATCAGTGCGCTGACCAGCATGAACAGTGTCGAACGCGGCAGGTGGAAATTGGTCATCAGCCCGTCGATCGCCTTGAAACGGTAGCCGGGGGTGATGAAAATGGCGGTGTCGCCCGCGAAAGGCCGGATACGGCCATCGTCGTCCGCCGCGCTTTCGAGCAGGCGCAAGCTGGTGGTGCCGACCGCAACGATCCGGCCGCCGGCCGCGCGCGCAGCGTTGAGGCGGGCGGCGGTGGCGGCATCGATACGGCCCCATTCGGCGTGCATCGCATGGTCGGCCGTATCCTCGGCTTTCACCGGCAGGAAAGTGCCCGCCCCGACGTGCAACGTCAGCGTCTCGTGCGCGATGCCCGCCGCGGCGAGCGCCGCCATCAGTTCCGGCGTGAAATGAAGCGCTGCGGTGGGTGCGGCCACTGCGCCATCGTGTGCAGCGAACATCGTCTGATAATCGCTGCGGTCGGCCTCGTCGGTCGGGCGCTTGCCGGCAATGTAAGGCGGCAGCGGCATCCGGCCGGCACGTTCGAGCAGCACCTCGACCGGCTCGTCGCCCTGGAAAGCCAGCGTCCAGCTACCGTCGGGGTGGCGCTCCTCGGCAATGGCGGCGACATCGGCGGGAAAGCCGATCACGTCACCTTCGCGCAGCCGCCTGGCGTTGCGGACGAAAGCCTGCCAGCGGCGCAGGCCGAGCCGCTTGTGCAGGGTCGCGCCGATGCGTGCGTCACCGCGCCTGCCCTCCAGCCGGGCCGGGATCACGCGCGTATCGTTGAACACCAGCACGTCGCCCCGGCGCAGCAGCACGGGCAGATCGCAGACGCGACGATCGACGAACGGCGCATCGCCGGCAACGACCAGCATCCGCGCCGCATCGCGCGGACGGGCCGGACGCAGGGCGATCCGTTCGGGGGGAAGGTCGAAGTCGAAAAGGTCGACGCGCATGGCAGGTTCTTAGCCCAATGCACCGCCTGAGCGAAAGCGGCCCGGAGTGATTCGGCGCCGGGCGCTTCCATCCGGTTCGGAATCGCTCTAGGCGCCCCGGATGAGCCACACCGTCCACATCATCGGCGGCGGCCTTGCGGGGAGCGAGGCCGCCTGGCAGCTCGCGCGGCGCGGCGTGCGCGTTCGGCTGTCGGAAATGCGCGGCACCGGCGAACGGACGCCGGCACATCAAACCGATGGGCTGGCCGAACTCGTCTGCTCGAACAGCTTTCGCTCGGACGACGACGAAAGGAACGCGGTCGGCCTGCTGCATCACGAGATGCGCCGATGCGGCTCGCTGGTCATGGCCGCCGCGGCGAAAGCGCAAGTGCCGGCCGGTTCGGCGCTGGCAGTGGACCGCGACCTGTTCTCGGCCGAAGTGGAAGCCGCTCTCGCCGCCCAGCCGACGCTCGAAATCGTGCGCGAGCGGATCGACCGGCTGCCCGATGCGGGGTTGACGATCGTGGCCACCGGCCCGCTGACCGCCGCAGCCCTTGCCGGCAGTATCGGCGCGGCAACGCAGGGCGGCAGCCTTGCCTTCTTCGATGCGATCGCCCCCATCGTCTATCGCGACACCATCGACATGGACATCTGCTGGATGGCTTCGCGCTGGGGGAAATCCTCGGCTTCCGGGGGCGACAAGGACTATGTCAATTGCCCGATGACCAAGGAGCAATACCTCGCGTTCCGTGAGGGCCTGCTGACAGGCGAGAAGACCGGCTTCAGGGAATGGGAGGCGGACACCCCCTATTTCGAGGGCTGCATGCCGATCGAGGTCATGGCCGAACGCGGCGAGGACACCCTGCGCTTCGGGCCGATGAAACCCGTCGGGCTGGATGATCCGCGCACCGGGCGCTGGCCCTATGCCGTGGTGCAACTGCGGCAGGACAACAAGCTCGGCACGTTGTGGAATATGGTCGGCTTCCAGACCAAGCTCAGACATGCCGAGCAGGTGCGGCTGTTCCGCACGATCCCCGGCCTGGAAAATGCGGAGTTCGCGCGGCTTGGCGGGCTGCATCGCAACACCTTCCTCAACGCGCCGGCGCTGCTCGACCGGCAACTGCGGCTGAAAAGCGCGCCGCACATCCGCTTCGCCGGACAGATCACGGGCTGCGAAGGTTATGTCGAAAGCGCTGCGGTCGGGCTCATGACCGGCTTGATGACCGCTGCCGGGCTGGCCGGGCGCGATTGGCAGGCACCGCCGCGCACCACCGCGATGGGCGCGCTCCTCGCGCATATCACTGGCGATGCCGAGGCCGGACTTTATCAGCCGATGAATGTCAACTTCGGCCTGTTTCCGCCGGTTTCGCCCGAAGTGAAAAAGAAAGCCCGCAAGGAAGCCTACACCGCGCGGGCCAAGACCGACCTAGAATTCTGGATCCCCGCCGTCGCCGGTGCCTGATTCGCCGGGCTGCGGCCGGGACTGCGCTTTCGCTTTCGCCACGCGCGCCGGAGCGCAGCGGCATTGCGGGTGTGCGCTCGGCTTGGGCCTGGTCGTGGCGAATTCCTCGCGGTTGAGTTTGAGGTCGCCGTTGGCGTCCGCCGCCCTGAAGCGATTCGCGGTCCGTACCGCCCATTCCTCGAAGCTCAACAGATTGTTGTGATCCGTATCGAGCGTACGGAAGGCCGCCGCCCGGGCGGCCAGCATTTCGTTGCGGGTGATCACACTGTCGCGGTTGCGGTCGAGCCGGTCGAAACGGCGCTGCTCGCGCGTAACCTCGTCGGCTGCGGGCGGCGCCGCGCCGCGCAGGCCGCGGCCATCGGCGGTCGGCAGGTCTGCGGGTGCGGCCGTGCCGGCAGGGACGGCTTCGGGCGGCGGCGCACCGCGTTCGGTTGCAGCGCGGCCCTGCCACCAGAACACACCCGCAGCGACAAGCAGCAAGGCGGCGAGAGCACCCAGCAGAATCCGGTTCATGGCGGCACGATCTCCCCGCTATTCGTCCGCACTCTACCAGCGGTTCAGCGCCCCAACAATCCGAGCCGCATCGCGGCGAGCAATGCCCCCGGCGACAGACCGCGCGAGCGGCGCCGGGCAAGGCCATGGAGCACGGCCAGAGTCCGCATCGTGCGTGAAACCCGCGGCGCTTCCGCCGCATCGGCGAGCGCACCGGCTGTCCGGCGCTCCCCGGAATCGGCAAGATGGCCGGCAAGATCGGCCAGCGCCCAGGCGCGGCCGCGTGCGCGCACTCTTGCCGGGTCGTCCCCGGCGCCGATCACTCCTGCCAGCGAGGCGAAGGCATCGCCCCGTCCCCGGGCAAAGCCGACGAGCGCGGCCGCAGGCAGCGGCACAGGCCCGGTCAGCAGTTCCCAGCCATCCACCAGGGCCGCAAGCGCGCCGTGCCTGCCCTGCCAGAAGCCGAGCGCGGCGAGCAGCGGCTCGCCTTGCGGCCAGTTCGCGGCATCGTTTCCCAGTTGCCCGCGCCACCACGCAAGGCGCAATTGCGCCAGCATCGGCTCGTGCGAATGGCGCACGATCCCGGCGAGCCGCGCATCGAGCGCCAGCAATGCCAGCGTCGGCAACCGCGCCCGCGCCGGCGCATAGGCCAGCGCGAGCCGGTGCAGCGGCGGCAAGGTTTCGAGCAGATCCCCGGTTCCGCGCATCGGCAGGCTTTCAGCGATAGCAGACCTGCTTCACCGCAGCGACGATCCTGTCCGTATCGATCAGCGCCGCCTTTTCAAGATTGGCGGCATAGGGCAGCGGCACATCCTCGTTGCAGACGCGCAGCACCGGGGCATCGAGATCGTCGAAACCCTTTTCCATGCAGACTGCGATCACTTCGGATGCGATCGAGCAGGCCGGGAAGCCCTCTTCGGCCACGACCAGACGATTGGTTTTTCTGAGGCTGGCGAGGATCGTGTCGTGGTCCAGCGGGCGCAGGGTCCGAAGGTCGACGACTTCGGCATCGATCCCCTCGCCCGCAAGCCGCTCGGCGGCTTCGAGCGCCAGGCCGACGCCGATCGAATAGGAAACGATAGTGGCGTCCCTGCCTTCGCGCACGATCCGCGCCTTGCCGATCGGCAGCACATGATCGTCGAGTTCGGGAAGCTCGAAGCCGCGGCCATAGACCAGTTCGTTCTCGAGAAAGACCACCGGGTCGTCCGATCGGATCGCTGCCTTGAGCAGCCCCTTGGCGTCGGCAGCGTCATAGGGCGCGATCACGACAAGGCCGGGCACACCGGCATACCAGGGGGCGTAATTCTGGCTGTGCTGCGCAGCAACGCGCGCGGCGGCACCGTTGGGGCCGCGGAACACGATCGGGCAGCGCATCTGGCCGCCGGACATATAATTGGTCTTGGCCGCCGAGTTGATGATGTGGTCGATCGCCTGCATGGCGAAATTGAAAGTCATGAACTCAACGATCGGACGCAGCCCGCCCATCGCCGCGCCCGTGCCTATGCCGGCAAAGCCGTATTCGGTGATCGGGGTATCGATCACGCGCTCGGGACCGAATTCTTCGAGCAGGCCCTGCGTCACCTTGTAGGCGCCCTGGTACTGCGCGACTTCCTCGCCCATGATGAAGACGCGACTGTCACGGCGCATCTCCTCAGCCATCGCGTCGCGCAGTGCCTCGCGGACAGTGACCGTTTTCATGTTGGTGCCGGCGGGGATATGCGGGGCGCGTGCGGCCATGGCAGCGGGAGCTTCAGTCTCAGCCTGCGCCCCCGCCTTCGTGGGGGCGCTGAGAGGAGAGGCCGCCGGTTTGGAGGAAGCCTCGCCTTCGCCCTCGATCAGCGCGATCACCGTGCCGACCGGCACGTTGTCGCTGCCTTCGGGTACGGTGATCGCGGTGATCCGGCCTTCGTCCACCGCTTCGAATTCCATCGTCGCCTTGTCGGTCTCGATCTCGGCGAGAATATCGCCCGAACGGACTGCATCACCTTCCTTGATCAGCCACCTGGCCAGCTTGCCCTGCTCCATAGTAGGCGACAGGGCAGGCATCCTGAGTTCGATCGCCATCAGTAGCGCTCCACCAGTACATCGGTGTAGAGTTCGGCAAGCTCCGGCTCGGGCGAGTTCTCGGCGAAATCCGCCGCCTCGGCGACTTGCGCACGGATAGCCTTGTCGATGTCCCTGAGCCTGTCCTCCGGAATGCCGCGCGCGATCAGTTCCTTCCTGGCGCCTTCGATCGGGTCATGCTTTTCGCGCATTTCCTGCACTTCCTCGCGGCTGCGGTACTTCGCGGGATCGGACATCGAGTGGCCGCGATAGCGGTAGGTATTGAGTTCCATCAGCACCGGCCCGTTGCCCTTGCGGACGAAATCGAGCGCGATTTCGGCGGCCTGCCGCACTTCCAGCACGTCCATGCCGTCCACATCCATGCCAGGGATGCGGAAAGCGGTGCCGCGACGGTAGAATTCGGTTTCGGCGCTGCCGCGCCTGACCGCCGTGCCCATGGCATAGCCGTTGTTCTCGACGACCAGGATGATCGGCAGCTTCCACAGCGAGGCCATGTTGAAAGTCTCGTAAACCTGGCCCTGGTTGGCCGCGCCATCGCCGAAATAGGCGACGCAGACGCCGCCGTCCTTGCGGTACTTGTGCGCAAACGCAAGGCCCGCGCCGATCGGCACCTGCGCGCCGACGATGCCGTGGCCGCCGTAGAAGCGGTGGTCGACGCTGAACATGTGCATCGAGCCGCCCTTGCCCTTGGAAATGCCTGAGTGCCGCCCGGTCAGCTCGGCCATGATGACCCTGGGATCGATACCGTAGGCAAGCATGTGGCCATGGTCGCGATAGCTGGTGACGACGCTGTCCTTCCCGTTGTCGAGCGCCGACTGCAACCCGACCGCGACCGCTTCCTGGCCGATATAGAGATGGCAGAAACCGCCAATCAGCCCGAGACCGTAAAGCTGGCCCGCGCGCTCCTCGAAGCGGCGGATCAGCAGCATCTGCTCGTAGAATGTCAGCAGTTCCTCGTCGCTCGCCTTGTAGCGGCGGTCGGCCCCGTGCGCTTCCTGCAAGCTGCGCAGGGCGAAATCGTTTTCTGGCGGCTCTGCCAGAGCAAAGGGCGTTTCGGCGCTGGCACTGCTGTTTTCGGCACTGTTTTCGGTGTCCGCACCGCTTTTTGCGGCTGCGGCGCGGCTCCTGGCGGGTTTGGCCAATTCCTGTCCCCTGATAGCGGATTCGCTGGCGGCTATAGGCACAACCTAGCCGCAGCGATACCGCCGCGTCGAGTGCATTGACTGCCGTTCAGTGGACCAGCATCACCATTTCGTCGGGATGCACGACGTTGAGATTGCTCCGCAACAGTTCGCCAGCCAGGTCCGGGTCCATATGGCGCGGATCGAGCAGTTCGACACGGTTCCTGACCTCGTCGCGTTCATGCCTGAGCCGGACCAGTTCGGTTTGCCGCTGGTTGAGCAACTGCTGGTTTTCGGCCCAGGCGAGCATGCCGCTTGGCCCGGCGATCGAAAAGCCGCCCATCACCAGCAGGCAAGCCAGTGCGATCCCCTGGACCAGGCTCTGGCGGGGGAGTCTCGGTTCTGCGCGGAACTTTTTCATAACGCTTGATAGAATCACAGCCGGCCGGCGGAATCAAGCGGTATTCGTTTCGGCATGGAACGCGTTTTCCGTTCCGCTTCCAGCAGCCTGCCCGAAGCCGGAGCGCGGGCACTTGCCTTCCGCACGTGCCGCTTCTAGAGCGCGGCCGCGTGATCGGGCATTGCGGGATCGCATCGGTTTTGCGCGAAACCGGCTCTGCCGGCCGTGCGCGATGCCCCGGCAGCAGCAGCATTCCCCTCCCCCATACCGGAGTTCGACCATGGTTCCCCGCTACGCCCGCCCCGCGATGACCGCGATCTGGGAGCCCGAAGCGCGCTATCGCATCTGGTTCGAGATCGAGGCCCATGCCACCGACAAGATGGGTGAACTCGGCGTCGTACCCGCAAGCGCGGGCAAGGCGCTGTGGGACTGGTGGGCGACGAACCCCGCAATCGATGTCGCCGCGATCGATGCGATCGAGGCGGTCACGAAGCACGACGTTATCGCTTTCCTCACCTGGGTCGCCAAACAGGTCGGCGACGAGGCTCGCTTCATGCATCAGGGGATGACCAGCTCCGACGTGCTTGACACCACGCTGGCCGTGCAGCTCGCCCGCGCCGCGGACCTGCTTATCGCGGACATCGACGCGCTGCTCGCCGCGCTGAAGAAGCGCGCCCTTGAACACAGGCACACGCCGACCATCGGCCGCAGCCACGGCATCCACGCCGAGCCGACGACTTTCGGCAAGAAGCTCGCCGAGGCCTATGCCGAATTCAGCCGCAACCGCGCCCGCCTTGTCGCCGCGCGCGCCGAGATCGCGACTTGCGCCATTTCGGGCGCGGTCGGCACGTTCGCCAACATCGATCCGGCAGTGGAAGAATATGTCGCCGAAAAGCTCGGCCTTGCAGTCGAGCCCGTCTCGACCCAGGTGATCCCGCGTGACCGGCACGCGATGTTCTTCGCCACGCTTGCGGTCATCGCCAGTTCGATCGAGCGGCTCGCCACCGAGATCCGCCATCTGCAACGCACCGAGGTACTCGAGGCCGAGGAATATTTCTCGCCCGGCCAGAAAGGCAGCTCGGCCATGCCGCACAAGCGCAACCCGGTGCTGACCGAGAACCTGACCGGCCTTGCCCGCATGGTCCGCTCGGCCGCGGTGCCGGCGCTGGAGAATGTCGCGCTGTGGCACGAGCGCGACATATCGCATTCCTCGGTCGAGCGTTTCATCGGTCCGGACGCGACGATCACGCTCGATTTCGCACTTGCCCGCCTTACCGGCGTGATCGACAAACTGCTGATCTATCCCGAACGGATGCAGAAGAACCTCGACCGCATGGGCGGCCTGGTCCACTCGCAGCGCGTACTGCTGGCGCTGACTCAGGCCGGCGTCAGCCGCGAGGACGCCTATCGCCTGGTCCAGCGCAACGCCATGAAGGTATGGGAAAGCGACGGCCGGCTCTCGCTGCTCGAACTGCTGAAGGCCGATTCCGAAGTCGCCGCGAAGCTCTCGCCCGGACAGCTCGAGGAAAGCTTCGGGCTCGACTACCACTTCGCCGAAGTGGACCGCATTTTCGCGCGGGTGTTCGGCGAGTGACCGCAATTCTCCCCGGAACTGCGCCGAGAGGGGATATCGCCGCGCGCACTCTTTCCTTGCCGGCCGATTCTGCCTAGCATCGCCCGACAGCCAGGGGAAAAAGGAGGCAGGGCATGCATATTATCCGCACCCTGATCTGGATCGTCATCACCGTTGTCCTCGTCGCCTTCATCGCGATGAACTGGGAACGGGCGCCGGTGAACTTCTGGCCGCTCGAAGCCGGCTACCTCTATTTCCAATGGCCGGTCGGCGTGATCGCGCTGGTGTTTTTCCTGCTGGGGCTGGTGCCGATGTGGCTGTTTCATCGCGCCGGGCGCTGGCGCTGGCAGCGGCGGATCGCCGCGCTGGAGCACAGCCTGCGCACTACCGCCGCGCAGCCGCCGCTCGCCACCGCGACGCAACTCGAAACCCGCAGCGAACAGGCCGGCCGGGAAACCGGCCAGCACGCCCAACCGGAAGAACCGGCTCCCTGATATGTACCGCAATCCGATTTTCCTCGCGCTCGACCTCCCCCGTCTCGACAGCGCCGAAACGCTTGCACGCAAGGTCGCGGGCCATATCGGCGGGCTGAAGCTCGGCCTGGAATTCTTCTGCGCCCACGGTCACCACGGCGTGCGCGAGATCGCCAGGGTCGGGCTGCCGATCTTTCTGGATCTCAAGCTGCACGACATTCCCAACACCGTCGCCGCGGCGATGCAGTCGATCCACATGCTCGATCCGGCGATCGTCACGGTTCATGCCAGCGGCGGCCGGGCGATGATGGAAGATGCCAAGGCCGCGGCGGGCGAGCATTGCAAGGTGGTCGGCGTCACCGTGCTTACCAGCCTCGATGCGCGCGATCTTGCCCACACCGGCATCTCGGACAGCGCGCACGACCAGGCGCTGCGCCTCGCCGACCTCGCGCATTCAGCGGGGCTCGACGGTATCGTCTGCTCGGGGCACGAGGTTGCCGCCATTCGCGCGCAATGGAAGAACGGCTTTTTCGTCGTCCCCGGCCTCCGGCCCGCCGGCGGAAAGCACAGCGGCGACCAGAAACGCACCGTCACCCCGCGCGAAGCGCGCAACGCCGGCGCCAGCGTGCTGGTGATCGGCCGCCCGATCAGCCGCGCCGAAGATCCGCTGGCCGCTGCAAGGGCGATCGAGGAAACGCTGTAATACTTCTGCCTTTTATGTGTCACACCACAGTCTTCGGATACCCCTAGTGGCGGCTGCGAACGCAAAACGCCAAAAGGGGAACATCAATGCATTACCAGTCACGTCGCGCAACCCGGCTTCTGCCGGGGGGCATGGCGATCAGCGCGCTTGTCCTCGTACTCGTCAGCCAGCCGGCCATTGCGGCAGACACCGAAGCCGCTACCACTGCCCCTGATACCGGCCTTGGCGATATCGTCGTGACGGCGATGCGCCGCGAAACCAATCTGCAAAAAACGCCGATCGCCATGTCCGTGGTGGGCGGGGATTCGCTCGCCGACCGTCATGCGCAGAGCCTTATCAGCCTGGCCGATGGCACCATCCCGTCGCTGCGTATTGCCACCTTCGAGGCGCGTCAGTCGGCGCTGACCGTTGGTATTCGCGGCATCGTGCCTTTCGACCAGAACCAGACCGCGCGCGAACCGGGCGTCGGCGTCTATCTCGACGGCGTTTATCTCGGCCGTTCGCAGGGCCTGAACGCTGCCCTGTTCGATGTCGAACGCATCGAGGTGCTGAAAGGCCCGCAGGGCACGCTGTTCGGCCGCAACACCGAGGGCGGCGCGGTCAGCATCGTCACCCGCGCGCCATCGGGCGAGTGGGATGGCCGCGCCTCTGCCGGCTTCGGCAATTATGGCAGCTATGAAGGCCAGCTTCATATCGACATGCCGGCCATTGCCGGCATTGCCTTCAAGATCGACGGCATCATTCAAAATCAGGACGCAACCACCAAAAACCCGCTCCCCGGCGCGAAAGGCTGGAATGCCTATAACCGCTATGGCGGCCGCATCGCTGCACGCTGGCAGCCGTTCGAAGGCTTTACCGCGGACCTGTCCTATGACACCGCCCAGGATAATAATACCCCGTTTTACAGCCAGTTGGTGAATTATAATCCAGGCCGCTTGAACCTTGACGGGACGCGGCAGGCACCGCTGCCCGTGGGCATCTATAACGGCACGCAGTTGATGCTGAATGGCGCCAGTTGCGTCAACGGCCGCACCTGCATCGCACCGCTGGCGCCTCAGGTGCAGGTCCATGATACGCGTCAGAGCGTGGCCGATACCGGCGCGCCGCAGCAGTGGAGCGAGGACAGGACCAGCGGTTTTCACGCCACGTTGCGCTACAAGCTGTCTCCCGCGCTCGAATTGCGCTCCATCACCGCATGGCGCCAGGTTACGACCGATCAATGGGACAATTCGGGCGGCCCGGAGCGCGGTGCCTTTGTGCCGAACGCCGCCTTCAGCCGCTACAGCCTGTCCTGGCTGAAGCAGAGCCAGTTCAGTCAGGAATTCCAGGCAGTCGGCAGCGCCCGGCAGCTCGATTATGCGTTCGGCCTTTATTATTTCACTGAAAATGTCCGGGAAATGGCGGCAACTCCGTCCACCAACCAGTGGAATACCGATGGCACCGCCTATACGATCCTGTCACAGCATATGCCCCTGCTGGCGTCCACGCCCTGCCCTGCGAACCAGGGCTGGGACGATTGGCGCAATAATGGGCCGTGCGTCCAGCGCGACAGCCACGCCAAGGCGCACAGCTATGCCGCCTATGGTCAGGCGACCTACACGCCGGACTTTGCCGACAGGCTGCATCTGACGGTCGGTGGCCGCTATACCTGGGACAAGCGCGTCGGCGCGCTGGTCCGGGTCAATGGCGTGGTGACGGACCACCCGCTCGATTATAAAAAGGGCCGGTTCGATCCGTTGGTCTCGCTGGCGTTCGATGCGGCCGGGAACGCCCATCTCTACGCCAAGTTCGCCACCGGCTATCGCGCCGGCGGCGCCAACGCCCGCTCATCGGCTTTCAACGAATTCGCGCCGGAATCGATAACTTCCTATGAAATCGGCGCAAAAATGGATCTGCTGGACCGCAAGCTGCGCGTGAACCTTGCCGCCTATATGATGAGCCGCAAGAATACACAGGTCGATTTCGACTATGTCGATACGACCCCGTTTCTGGCCAATGGCGCGGCAAATCCGACATTCAACCTGCACACCCAGAACACCGCCAATGCGCTGGAGGCTGCGAAAATTCGCGGCATCGAGCTGGATATGACGGCGCGGCCGATCGACAATCTGACGCTTGGCCTGTCCTATGCCTATACCCATGTCGCCCCGATGCTGGCGAAGAACCCGCTTGAAGGATCGACCTTCGGCGTGCTCACTCCCGTCTTTACGGTCTTCACACCGGCTCATGCGGCTTCGGGCACCATCGATTATCGCATCCCGCTGACGGGCAGCGACGCCAATATCCGCATCCATCTCGATGCCGCCTATGCCGGCCCGCAATACAGCTTCCAGGATCAGAATCTGAAGGTGGACTCCAGCTTCATCGTCAACGGCAGCCTGGCGCTGGCGGATCTCAATATGGTGAACGGCACCAGGGCGACGATCTCGGTCTGGACACGCAACCTGCTCAACGAACAGCACATCTACCGCCGCTCGGCAGAGAATGCTGCAACGCTTGGCGACTATGCCAACTTCAACGCGCCGCGCACCTTCGGTGGAACGATCGCCTTCAACTTCTGATCTGCACAACCGGGAGGCCCTTGGGCATCGCCGCGCTGGCTTTCCAGTGCGGCGACCGCCTATAAGCCCCCCATGCCCGCTATCACCGCGAAAATCTGTGGCCTGTCCACGCCCGATACACTGGATGCCGCGCTTGCCGGGCGTGCCAGCCATGTCGGCTTTGTCTTTTTTCCGAAAAGCCCGCGCAATGTGACGTTCGATCAAGCCGAAGCTTTGGCGCGGCAAGCCGGGCGGCGGGCACGGCGGGTGGGGGTGTTCGTCAATCCCGACAATGATCTGCTCGCCGAAGCGATTGCGGCCAGGCTGGATGCGGTGCAGCTTCATGGTGAGGAAACGCCGGAGCGTGCCGCCGATATTCGCCGGCGCTTCGGGATTGAGACGTGGAAAGCGATCCCCGTTCGCACCGCCGCCGATCTCAAGGCCGCCGCTTTGTACCGCGATGCGGTGGACCGGCTGTTGTTCGATGCCAGGACGCCCAAGGGCTCGGATTTGCCGGGCGGGATGGGTTTGCGTTTCGATTGGCGGCTGCTGGCGGATTATCGCCATGCCTTGCCCTGGGCGCTGTCCGGCGGGCTGGATGCGGGCAATGTTGCGGACGCCGTTGGCATGACCGGGGCGGGGCTGGTCGACACTTCCTCGGGCGTGGAAAGCGCGCCCGGTGTCAAGGATATTGGCAAGATCGCCGCCTTCTGCCAAGCGGTGACGCAATTATGACGATATCCAACTCCTTACGGGCCATGCCCGACGAGAGCGGCCATTTCGGCCATTTCGGCGGCCGCTACGTCGCCGAGACGCTGATGCCGCTGATCCTCGGCCTCGAGCGGGAATACAAGGCGGCCAGGGCCGATCCTGCTTTTCGCGCCGAGTTCGACGACCTGCTCGAACATTTCGTCGGCCGCCCCAGCCCGCTCTACTATGCCGAGCGGCTGACCGGGCATTTCCGCACGGTGGCAGCGGCCGGGAAGGGACCGAAAATCTATTTCAAGCGCGAGGAGTTGAACCACACCGGCGCGCACAAGATCAACAACTGCATCGGCCAGATCCTGCTCGCCCGCCGCATGGGTAAGACGCGGATCATCGCCGAGACGGGTGCCGGCCAGCACGGCGTCGCCACTGCCACGGTCGCCGCGCGCTTCGGCCTGCCCTGCACGATCTTCATGGGCGCCAAGGATGTCGAGCGGCAGAAGCCCAACGTGTTCCGCATGAAGCTTCTGGGCGCCGAGGTCATGCCCGTGGTCAGCGGCGCACAGACGCTGAAGGACGCGATGAACGAAGCGCTGCGCGACTGGGTCGCCAATGTCCACGACACGTTCTACATCATCGGCACCGCAGCGGGTCCGCACCCCTATCCCGAACTCGTCCGCGACTTTCAGAGCGTGATCGGCATCGAAACGCGCGCGCAGATCCTCAAGGCCGAAGGGCGCCTGCCCGACATGCTGGTGGCAGCGGTCGGCGGCGGTTCGAACGCGATCGGCCTGTTCCACCCCTTCCTCGACGATCCCGGCGTGGCCATGGTCGGCATCGAGGCGGCGGGCCACGGCATCGACAGCGGCCGGCACGCGGCAAGTCTGACCGGCGGCGGCCCCGGCATCCTCCACGGCAACAAGACCTATCTGCTCCAGGACGAGGACGGCCAGATCACCGAGGCGCATTCGATCAGCGCCGGCCTCGACTATCCCGGCATCGGCCCCGAGCATAGCTGGCTGCACGAGAGCGGCCGGGTGAGCTATGTGCCGATCACCGATAACCAGGCTCTCGAGGCGTTCCAGCTCTGCTGCAAGCTGGAAGGCATCATCCCGGCGCTTGAAAGCTCGCACGCACTCGCCGCACTGCCCGATCTCACCGCGCGGATGGACGAGGACAAGATTGTCGTGGTCAATGTCTCCGGCCGGGGGGACAAGGATATCTTCACCGTCGCCGATGCGCTGGGGGTGGAGCTTTAGATAGCCCTCTCCCCTTCAGGGGAGAGGGTTGGGAGAGGGGAATGCGCGACGCAAGACTGACTGGCTACGCCAAGGAAATGCGCCGGCAAATGACCGAACCTGAAACGCGCCTCTGGCTTCAGCTACGCGCGGCAAGATTCGAAGGAGTGAAATTCCGCAGGCAGAAAGTGATCGGTCACTACATCGCGGACTTCGCCGCCAACGAGCCGAGGCTCGTAGTCGAGGTTGATGGCAATACGCACGATGCGGACGATCCACGCGATGCCGAACGGACACGGTTCTTGAATGAACGAGGCTATCACGTGGTCCGGTTCACCAATCCGGACGTTATGACGAATTTGGAGGGCGTGTTGATCAGATTGTCGGAGGTGATCGAGGTGGCGAGACAGTCCCCTCTCCCAACCCTCTCCCCTGAAGGGGAGAGGGCTTGATGACCCGCCTCGCTGCCGCCTTCGCCAGGGGCCGCCCGGCCCTCGTCACTTTCATCACCGCTGGCGATCCGACTCCCGGGGCCACACCCGCGATTCTCGACGCGCTGGTCGAAGGCGGCGCCGACGTGATCGAACTCGGCATGCCTTTCACCGATCCGATGGCCGACGGCCCGGCGATCCAGGCGGCGAACCTGCGCTCGCTCGGCGCCGGCACGCGGACCGCGGACATTCTGGCGCTGGCCGCCGGCTTCCGCACCCGCCACCCGGACGTGCCGCTGGTGCTGATGGGCTATGCCAACCCGATGACTATCCGCGGCCCCGAATGGTTCGCAAGCGAATGCGCCAAAGCCGGTGTCGACGGGGTGATCTGCGTCGACATCCCGCCCGAGGAGGACGCTGCGCTCGGCCCGGCACTGCGCGCGGCCGGTGTGGCGCCGATCCGTCTCGCCACGCCGACCACCGACACCGGGCGGCTGCCGGCGGTGCTCGATGGCGCGTCGGGCTTTCTCTATTACGTTTCGGTCGCGGGCATCACCGGCAAGCAGCAGGCAGCGCTCGGCGCGATCGAGGCGGCGGTCGCCCGGCTCAAGGCCGCGACCGACCTGCCCGTCGCAGTGGGCTTCGGCGTGCGCACGCCCGAACAGGCGGCGGCAATCGCCCGCCATGCCGACGGCGTCGTCGTCGGCTCGGCGCTGGTCGAGGTCGTGGCGAGGCACGGCGCCGCTGCTGCCGGCCCGGTGCGCGAAGCCACCCGCGCGCTGGCCGACGCGGTGCATTCCGCGCGCTGATGCGCGACTTCGCCATTTCCGACGATCCCGCCGTCCAGGCCCAGCTCGACCGGCTTGCCGCGTTGTCGCTGCCGCAAGGGCGCCTCGGGCTGGAAACGATCCGCGAGATACTCACCCGGCTCGGCGACCCGCAGAAGCGCCTGCCGCCGACTTTCCACGTTGCCGGCACCAACGGCAAGGGCTCGACCTGCGCTTTCCTGCGCGCGATGCTGGAAGCTGGCGGCCTGACGGTCCACGCCGCGACCAAGCCGCACCTCGTCCGCTACAACGAGCGCATCCGCATCGCCGGCGCGCTGATCCCGGATGCCGAACTGGCCGACCGGCTGAAGCAGGTGCTCGATGCCTCACAGGATCTTGCCCCCAGCTTCTTCGAAGTCACCGCCGCAGCGACTTTCCTCGCCTTTGCCGAGCATCCGGCCGATGCCTGCGTGATCGAGGTGGGCCTCGGAGGCCGCTTCGATGCGACCAACGTGCTCGATCGCCCTGCCGCCTGCGGCATCGCTTCGCTCGGCATCGACCACGAGGCTTTCCTGCTCCGCCCCGAGGCAGGCACGCCCGGCGATCCGCTGGCCCGCATCGCTTTCGAGAAAGCCGGCATCGCCCGCCCCGGCGTGCCGCTGGTGACGCAAGCCTATCCGGCCGCGGCAGCGCGCGCCGTCACGATCACCGCTGCGCGGCAAGGCGCCGAACTGTTCATGCGCGGCCCGGCCTGGCGCGCGGAAACAGGCGGAGAAATCGCCTATTGCGACGCTTTCGGCCCGCTGGCCCTGCCGCTGCCGCGGCTTGCCGGCGCGCACCAGGCGGACAATGCGGCGCTGGCAGTGGCCCTGCTGCGGCACCAGGACGCGGTATCGGTTTCGCCCGAGGCGATGCGCCGGGGCATCCTTTCCGCCCATTGGCCGGCGCGGCTGCAACTGCTCGGCGACGGGCCGCTCACGGCATTGGCGCCCGGGCGGAAAGTCTGGCTCGACGGCGGCCACAATCCCGATGCGGGCGCGGCGCTCGCGCGCTATTTCCAGGACCGGCCGCTGCACCTCATCGTCGGCATGCTGGCCAGCAAGAACCCGGCGGCCATCGTCTCGCCGCTGGCGGCGCAGTTGCTCAGTATCACCGTCGTCCCCGCTCCGGGCCACCAGGCCCACGCGCCGGAGGATTTCGCGCCTTTCACCGGGCTGCCCATCCGCCGCCTTGCGACTGTCGGCGAAGCCCTCTGCGCGCTGTCCCGTACAGGCCCCCCGGATGGCGACGTGCTGATTGCCGGCTCGCTCTACCTTGCCGGCGAAGTCCTGCGGCTCAATCGCCAGATTCCCGACTGACGCGGACCCATTCGAGCAGGACGAAAACCACTGCGGCCAGACCCGCCGCTGCCGTCCAGCGGAACACCAGCGCATAGCCGTAGTGATCGAAGCCCTCGCCGGCAATGCCGCGCCCCAGCGAGCCGATCAGGAAAGTGAGCGACGAAAGCAGCGCATACTGCACGGCCGTATAGCGCTTGCTGACGATGCCCGACAGATAGGCGACGAATGCCGCACCGGCGATCCCGGTCGAGATGTTCTCGAAGCTGATCGCCAGCAGCAGCCGCACCATGCGGATATCGAAGCCGAAATAGCCGAACAGCAGGTTGATCCCGGTGACATTGCCGAACTTGTCGATGTAGCGGGCGCCATCGGCGAGATCGGCATAGACGAAATTGCCCAGGATCGGGAGAATCGCACCGATCAGGATCGTCGGCATGCGGCCCACGCGGGCAAAGAGATAGCCGCCGAGCCCGATCCCTGCCATCGTCATGAAGATGCCGAAGATCTTCGAGGCGAAAGCGACCTCGTCTTTCGTGTATTTGAGGAAGTCGAGGTAGAAGGGAAAGGCGAAGCTCGACCAGATGTTGTAGCAGAGCGTGTAGGTGAGAATCATGCCGATCACCACCAGCACGCCCCAGCCCAGCCGCCCCGCAAGCTCGGCCAGAGGCGAAACCAGCGCGACATAGAGGTGGTTCGCGGTGGAACGCAGCAGCGAGACGCGATCGTCCGGCCGGGTCAGCACTGCCCGGCCCCGGCGTTTCAGCCAGTTCGTCACCGCCGCCACCACCAGCGGCACGACCACCGCGGCGAAGACGATCCACGGCCCGTAGTACTTGGTGAAATCCGCAACCGAAGGCCGCAGCGTGCCCGGCGGCAGATCGACGAGCATGCTTGCCATGAAACGCAGGATAGTGACGATCGCCCAGGCCCAGCTCACCCCGACGATCGCCAGCGCCAGGCCACGCGCCCGCGGCGTCAGCTCGCCCGGCTGCGTCAGCGCCTGATACAGCGCCTCCTGTTCCGGCCGCGGCGTATCGGGCGCGCGCAGGGTGATCATGCCGATCAGCACGATGAGGCCGGCCATCAGCAGATAGACCAGCGCCCAGCTCATCCGCGCTGCCATGACCAGCGCCAGCGCGCCGCCGACGATCGAGGCGATGCGATAACCGAACTGATAGATCGCCGAAAGCAGCTCGACCGAGGTTGTCTCGTCGGCAACGTCGATCCGCCAGGCGTCGACCGCGACATCCTGCGTCGCCGAGGCCAGGGCGGCAAGAAACGCGAAAAGCGCGAAAGTGCCGATCGCCCTGGCCGGGTCGGTCGCGGCAAGTCCGGCAAAGCCCAGCACCAGCACGGTCTGGCACAGCAGAATCCAGCTCTTGCGCCGGCCCAGCCGGTCGAGCAGCGGCAGCGGCAGGCGATCGACCAGCGGCGACCAGAGGAATTTGAACGAATAGGACAGGCCGATCCACGAAAGCACGCCGATCGTCGCAAGATTCACTCCCACTTCGCCCAGCCAGGCGTTGAGCGTGCCGATCAGCAGCGCGTAGGGGAGGCCCGAGGAAAAGCCGAAGCCCAGCATCGTCGCCGATTTCCGGTTCTGCAACGCAACCTTGATCAGCCCGAAGCCCTTGGGGCGCGGGGGTTTTTCGGTATCGGCGGCAGTGGCCATGCGTATCCCATCCTCCAGAAGCCAGGCAGACTAGCGTTCACAGGCCGGCACGCCATCCTTTTGACGCCTCTTGTCCACAAGGCTAAGGACCACCGATGCCCCCTTCAGACGAACGCAGCGGCGCCCGAGCCGGTGAACGCATCGCCAAGCTCCTTGCCCGGGCCGGCATCGCCAGCCGGCGCGAGGTTGAGCGCATGATCGCCGATGGCCGGGTGAAGATCGGCGAGGACACCGTCACCACGCCCGCCACCGTGCTGGCGAATCTCAAGGGCGTGACGGTCGACGGCAAGCCGGTGAAAGCGCCCGAGCCGGCACGGCTGTTCGCCTTCCACAAGCCCGCCGGGCTGATCACGGCCGAGCGCGATCCCGCCGGGCGCCCGACGATCTATACCGCGCTGCGTAATGCGCTGCCGCCCGGCGCACCGCGGCTGATGCCGGTCGGCCGGCTGGATTTCAACACCGAGGGCCTGCTGCTGCTGACCAACGACGGCGGGCTCAAACGGGCGATGGAACTGCCCTCGTCCGGCATCCCGCGCACCTATCGCGCGCGGACTTTCGGCCCGATCACCCAGGCGCAGCTCGAAAGCCTGATCGAAGGCATCGAGATCGACGGCATCCGCTACGGCAGGATCGACGCCAACATGGAGCGCAGCGCCGGTCGCAACCAGTGGGTCGAGCTGACCATGACCGAAGGCAAGAACCGCGAAGTGCGCCGGGTGCTCGAACATTTCGGCCTGGAAGTCAGCCGCCTGCTGCGCACGTCCTACGGACCGTTCCAGCTCCTCGACCTGCCGCGCGGCGCGGCCGTGGAAATCCGCCAGATCGATGTCGAGAAGTTCCGCAAGACCTTGCGCACGCCGGGCTCGGCGGAGGCCGCTCCGCAAAGCCCGCGCGTCCGTCCGTCCGCGCCTGCGCGCCCCGCCCGCGAGCCCGGCTCCCGCAAAGCCGCTCCCCGGAACAGCGGCCGCGGCAGGCCGGGGCCGCGCAAGTGAGAATCATCGCCGGCCGATGGCGCGGACGCAAGCTGACCGCGCCGCAGGGCGACACCACCCGCCCCACCGCCGACCGCACGCGCGAAACGCTGTTCTCGATGCTGGCGAGCCGGCTGGGCTCGTTCGAGGGGCTGGGCGTTGCCGATCTCTTCGCCGGCTCGGGCGCGCTGGGGCTCGAAGCGCTGTCACGCGGCGCCGCGAGCTGTATCTTCGTCGAGCAGGACGCGCCCGCGCTCCGCGCTCTCAGGCAGAACATCGCCGCCTTGCAGGCGCAGCCGCTCTGCGACGTGCGGGCAGCCTCCGTGCTGGCGCTCGGCCCGGCCCGGCAGCCGCTCGACCTGATCCTGCTCGATCCGCCCTATCACAGCGGCGCGGGCGCAGTGGCGCTCGACAGGCTGGCCCGGCTCGGCTGGATCGGAGAGGCGACATGGGTAAGCCTGGAAACGGCAGCGGACGAGGAAGCGAAGATCCGCACGCTCGCAGCAGTAGCGGAACGCCGCGTCGGCAAGGCACGGCTGACGCTGCTCCGCAGCGGATCGGCCGATCCGGTGCAACCGGATGGTGAGACGCTTTAGCCGCCGTTGGATGCCGTGCCTGCGGACACTGCAACGGCGCGCCGGGGGCTGGGTGTCAGGGCCGGAAACTCACAAACTTCGCCCTGGTGGAGCTCGTGATATTTTGCCCGGCGAAGCGCGGCTTCGGGAAAATTGTCGGGGTTAATCAGTGTGTTCGCCAATGAGAACGGGGCAGGTGGCGGCCCGCCCCGTTCTGGCTTGCTTCAGGCGGCGGCGGCGTGTTTGGTGTACATGGCGATGACGTCTGCCGATGTCACCGGCCGCGGTTTTTCGCCTTCCGCGAGCGGGGCGGCGCCGCCGGTCGAGATCAGCGTGGTATCCACGCCCGCCGCCTTCGCCCTGGCGCGCAAGGCGCCCACGGTCAGTTCCGCCCTGGGCATGCGATCGAACATCGGGAATTTGTAGAGTCGCATCGCATTGAGATGGGTGATCTTGTCGATCTGGCTGTCGGTCAGGTGCTGGGCCGACTTCCACAGGATTTCCGGGGCGTTCGGCCAGGGCGCATCGGAATGCGGATAGTCGACTTCGTAGCAGATATTGTCCTCGCCGATCAGGTCGATGTTCCTGAGGCCATAGGCATCGTCGATGAAGCACGAGGTGAAATGGCGCCTGAACACCTCGCTCGGCTTCATGTCGCCGAAATACTGTTTGGAATGAGTCCAGACGTGGTGCTGCTCATGGCTGTAGTCGGCACGTTCCATCAGGTAGGGAATCCAGCCGATGCCGCTTTCGGAGAAACAGATCTTGAGATCGGGATAGCGGTGGAGCGCCGCCATGTTCATCCAGTCGGCCGCGCCGAACGCCACTGCCATCGGCATGGTCGTGATATTGGCCTCGACCGGCGATTCCGGCGAACAGTGCGGTGAGACGTTGCCGGTCCCGATGTGCAGGCAGATCGCCGTGCCGCAATCGCTGACCGCCTTCCACAGCGGTTCCCAGTAATCGGTGTGAATGCCGGGCATGCCGCCGATCGTGGGGTTCTCGCTCATCGTGACCGCAAAGCAGCCCTTGTCGGCCAGGCGCCGGACTTCCTTCGTGGTTTCGGCCATGTCCCAGAGCGGGAGAATGCCCAGCGGGATGAAGCGGGCGGGATGGGCGCCGCACCATTCATCGATATGCCAGTCGTTATAGGCGCGCATGTGCACGAGCGCCTGCGTCTTGTCCGCGGCGCGGTGAAACAGCCCGCCATCGATGCCGGCGAAGCTCGGGAAGTTGAGGCTGGCCGCGATCCCGTTGACATCCATGTCGCCGACGCGCGCATCGACATCGTAACAGCCCTTGCGAAGCTGATCGAGATGGGTGGGTTCGAAGCCGTATTCCTCGCGCACGCGGCCGGTGACCGAGTTCAGCGCGACATTGCGCAGCTTCTTGCCCTGATATTCCCAATAGTTGCCGCCGTCGCGGCCGACGTTGAGCTTGGGCGCGCTGGCATGGTCTGCGCCCGAAAGCTGGTTGTCGAAAACGCTGCCGGGCTCGGTGATGTGATCATCCACGCTGATGATCACCATATCGTTCATCTTCATATGCGGCTCCTGTCAAAAAGTATCGGGATGAAACTATCGTTCGGATCGGGCCGGCTACCAGGCCAGCGGCAGCCTGGCAGGGCCGATGACGCCGCCGGGCTTGTAGGCGATCCGCTCGCCCGGTTTCACATGGAACGCGGGAATGCGTTTCAGCCATTCCTGCAAGGCCACCTTGATTTCCATGCGCGCAAGGTGGCCGCCCATGCAGCTATGGACGCCGACGGTGAAGGCCAGGATGGTCTTGCGCGGCCGGTCGAAATCGACTTTCAGCGGATCGGGAAAGACTTCGGGATCGAAATTGGCCGCGGGCAGGCAGACGAAAACGCGATCGTTCTGCTTCATCTGCACACCGTTCAGCACGACATCCTGCGTTACCACGCGCGCCGAATAGGTTACCGAAAAGCGGCGCAGAAGTTCCTCGACCACGGCCATGATATCATCGGGGCGGCTGCGGATTTCCTCGACCCGGTCGGGGTTTTCCGCCAGCCACAGCCAGATGTTGTTGAGCGCGGCATAGACCGTATCGAGCCCGCCGATCCACAGGAAGCAGACGAAGCCGAACACTTCCTTTTCCGAAAGCCTGCGGCCATCGATTTCGGCATGGGCGATAAGGCTGACAACGCCGTTGTCGGGATGCGCCTGCTTTTCGGCGATGGCGGTCTTGAGATAGGCGATGGCCTTGGTGAAGGCGCGGCCCACTTCCTCGCGGTCCTGCGAATGGATCATGATATCGGCCCATTCAACGAAGGTCGGCAGCATCTCCTGCGGCAGTCCCATGATGTCAAGGAAGACCGAAACCGGCAGCGGGCGGCCGAAAGCGGTGGTGAATTCGCATTCACCCCCGCCCCGGAAGCCATCGATCAGATCGGCCGCGCGCTGGCGGATCAGCCCTTCCAGCCTGGCAATGCCGGCCGGGCAGAACAGCGGATCGACGATGTTGCGGTATTTGCGGTGGTTGGGCGGATCGATTTCCTGCGGGATGAAGAAGAAATAATCGTCGGGGTCACGCGGGAAGGGCGTTGCATCGCGGTTGGCGAAGCTTTCGGCGTGGCGCAGCACGTGCAGCGCATCGGCGTGCTTCATCACGAACCACATATTGCCGAAAGGTGTCACGTTGTAGAAGATCGGCGGCTGTTCCCGGTGAAGGCGGGCCATGAATTCGTGCGGCCCGGCCAGGAATTCGGGCGCGGTCATCATCGAAAATTCGCGCACCAGTTCGCGCGGGACATGATCGGGAATCTGGTCCGGCCCGGCGAAGCGCGGGATGGACGGCGGCTGCGGATTGGTCGGATCCTGCACATAGACATCGGCGGACGCGATCACGTTCATCGTCTTTCTCCTGATGCCCCGCTTCAGTACTGCGATTCCGGCAGATGGACAACCAGACCGTCAAGCGCGTCGGTCATGTCGATCTGGCAGGACAGCCGGCTGCGCGGCGTTACTTCCGTGGCGGCGGCGGCGAGCAGTTCCTCCTCGGCCGGCGTGGCCGGGCCGCCCACCCTGTCGGCCCAGGCTTCGTCCACATAGCAATGGCACGTCGCGCACGAAAGGCCGCCGCCGCATTCGCCGACGATGCCTTCCACCCCGTTATAAAGCGCCCCGCGCATGACATTCTCTCCGGCCGGCACGTCGACCCGGGTACGGGTTCCGTCGTGGGCGATGTAATCGACTCTGGGCATGGATATCCTTTCAGGCTGCACGATTGCGATGGCCTGCGGGCCAGGGCCGGGGAGAGACAGCGGAAGCCGGCATCGTAATGCCGATGCGCCGGGATCGGCAATACGGAACGGCACCTTCGGCCGCCGCCCGTGCGATATCCCTGGGCCATTCCGGTTCACTCTCCCGGCGCCGGGGCCGCGGGCGACAATCGGGCGCTTGTGCAATGAATTGCGCTTCATGGATTTGATCCGGGTCAACGCGGCGCTGCGCCCTGCCCGGCAGGACCGGCATCATGGTATGCTATGTGCGGAAAAATAGTATGCCATACATGGCAGAATAGTATGCTATGTTACGGAAAGTGAGACGGGAAGCAGGAGGGTAACGGGTCCGCCGGGATGGGCCGGCAAGCAGGGCCGCACCCGGGAAAACACATGAAACACGCGGGACGATCATGCGCCGCAGGGGGATGATTCGTCACGAATCCGATGGGATCGAACGGCAAGGCAGCGCCTGCACGGGCGGGCATCTCCTTGAACCCGTGCGCATTTCCGGCCTTTGCGGAATATAAAAGAGTATCTGGAACAAACCCTTATCGCAGCCGTTACCGTTTACGAATGGGGCAATCCGCCGGCCCGCAGCTTCAGCGGCTGCGGCCGTCCTTTGCCTCACCCGCAATCCAGCCACCATGAAGGATACCGACCATGGCCAATAACGTCGCAAACACCACATCCGCCGCATTCGCCCGCAAGGCCCTGCTGTGCTCGACCGCCGTGGTCGGTATCCTCGCCGCAGCGCCGGCGATGGCGGATACGTCCAATGTTCCCGATGGCGATAGCATCAACAGCGCCGTTACCCTCCCTCTGCTTTCCGGTTCGATCATAAACCTTGAAGGTGATTCCAGCCTCTCTGCCAACATCAGCCTTCCTGTCGACACCACGCCTGCCGAACTCACGATCAACGGCGCGGCCGGCACTGTCGACGCTCCCGCTCCGTCGACAGTGACGATGGGTACCTACCACTTCAATGCCGCCGCCAATTCCACGCTGACCCTGGGCGGGCATCCGATCACGTTCACCGGCGGGAACTATACCGGCAACGGCGGCGTCATTGCGTCCTCGAACACTATCGATCTCGAAATCAAACTCGAGACATCGCTGACCGCGACCGGCAACAAGACCAGCGGAACCGGCGGTGCGATCCACAGCGGCGCGAAATTGACGATCACTGGCATTGGTTCGCTGGATCTGGAAAACAACTCCGCCGGTGGGAGCGGCGGGGGTGCGATCAACAGCACCGGCCTGATGACCATCACTACGGACGGCAACCAGACCTTCAGCGGCAATAAGGCGACAGGCACCAACAGCAACGGCGGCGCGATCCGCAGCGCCAACGGTGTAACATTGACCTCCACGGCCGGGAAGATCGTGCTGGATGGGAACGAGGCAACGGGGCTCGGCGGCGCAATCGCCAATGTCAGCACCTCGGCAGTGACGATCAAAGGTCTGTCGGTGGAACTGACAAACAACACCGCCGCCACTGGCGGCGGCGGCATCTCCTCGCAAGGCTCCGTTTCCATCACCGCCGACAACGGCAACCTGACCATTTCCGGCAACAATACCGCTACCGGCACCGGCGGCGGCGTGCGCAGCACGCAGGGCACGGTGACGCTGGAGGATACGGGGGGCACGATCATCCTGTCGAAGAACTCGGCGGACTCGTACGGCGGCGCGGTGTTCGGCAGCACGGGCATCACCATCACCGGCGCGGTGACTGCGGGCACCGACGCCACGGACGACGGCAACAGCGCCAGCAGCGGCGGCGTGCTCTATGCCTCCGGTGTCACGAACGCCACTTCCCTGATTTCCGTGGATGGCGGCGATATTTCCATGAAGTACAACGAGGCCACGACTGCCGGCGGCGCCATCGGCGGAGGTGTCAGCACGACAGGCACGCCTACCGTCAATGTCGAGCTGGCCAAGAACAGTGGCACGGTCACGCTGACTCATAACAAGACGACCAGCACCAGCAGCACCAGCGGTGGCGGCGCCATTGCCGCCACGGGCAAAGTGACGATCGGCAGCGCCGACAACGTCACCACCACGACCCTGAACGATAACTCGGCGGCCAGCACGAACACTACTGCCAGCGGGGGCGGCGCGATCTATGCTGGCATGGGCATTTCCATTTTCGGCGACCTGACCGCGCTGCGCAACAGCGCCAGCAAGGGCGGCGCGCTGGCGACCAGCGCTGGCCCCATCGTCGTGGATTACGGCGATGTCGACATGAGGGAAAACAAGGCCACCGCCACCAACGGCAACGGCGGCGCCATTATCGCGGCCGGCGGCGGCGGCACCGGCACCGTCAGCCTTGCGGGGACAACGGGCAACGTGACGCTGATGGATAACAGCGCGACCCTCAGCGGCGGTGCGATCTATGCCCAGGCCGGAGTCACCGTCGGCAATGTCGATGGGACGACGACCATCACCGGCAATCACGTGGGGCTCGGCGGCAAGGGCGGCGCCATCTTCTCGCTCGCCGGGCCGGTGACGGTGAACGGCAGCACGATCACCCTGTCGGACAACTTCACCGCCGATGCCAACGGCGATACCAACACCGCCAATGCCGGCGGTGCGATCTTTGCCCAGTTAGACGCGACCCTGAACGGCAATCTGACGGCGGACAACAACAAGTCGGGCACCGGCGGCGCCATCATGGCCAATAACGGCAATGTCATCCTGAACGGCGCGTCGATCGCACTGACCAACAACACCGCCACCAAGCAGGGCGGCGGCGCGATTCTGGCGCAGGGCACAACGAGCGGCGGCATCGCGAGAGGCAGCGTCACGTTCGGCGACGGCGTGACCGCAACATCGGTCACGCTGACCGGCAATAATGCAACCACGGGCAGCGGCGGCGCGGTGCAGACGCAGAACGGCGTCACCGTGAACGGCGCCCTGACGGCGAGCGGCAACCACGCCGGCGCTGCGGTCGGCGCGGCGGCTGCCAACACGGCGGCCGACCCGGCGGCGGCGGCGGTGACCGCCTACGCAGAGGCGCCGAACGGTCCCTACCCTGCCGCAACCCAGATCCTGGGCGGCGTAATCGCCGCCTACGGCACCGATGGCAGCGGTGTAGTGGTCACGGGTGACACCAGCCTCAGCCAGAACAGCGCGGCAACCTATGGCGGCGCCATTTTCGCCAGCAACACCGTGAAGCTGGCGACCACAACCGGCAACGTGCTGCTGTCGGACAATCACAGCGGCTTTGGCGGCGCGATCATGACGTCCGCAGCCGTGGAACTCGGCCATGACGGCGCCACGACGACGCTGACGGACAATACGGCCACGGGCAGCGGCGGCGCGATCTATGCCGCCACGGGCGTCACCATCACCGGCGCGCTGAATGCAAACGGCAACAGCGCCAACTATGGCGGCGCGATCTATGCCGGCACGGCGGGCAGCATCACGCAGGACGGCGGCGATGTTCACATCGGCGATACGGCTGCCAACACCGCCGCCAATTACGGCGGCGCACTTTATGCCGGCCGCGATATCAATCTGGCGCAGACCTCCGGCAATGTGACGCTGGCCAACAACAGCGGAAGCGCCGGCGGCGCGTTGCTTGCATTCGGCAGCGTGGCGATCGGCAATACGGCCGGCAGGCTGACGATCACCGGCAACAAGGCGACCGGCGACGGCGGCGCGATCTATGCGGACATCAACGTCACCCTGCTGGGCACCGACATCAGCAGCAACCAGACAACCGGCGGCAGCGGCGGTGCGGTCTATGCGGGCGGGGACTTCAGCCTGACCAGCACCATAGCCGATACGATCACGAACAACAGCGCCGGTTTGCAGGGCGGCGCCATCTGGGCGGGCGGCAATGTCTCGCTGACCGCCACGGGCGGCAGCATCACCTTTGCGGGCAACACGCAAGGCACGGCCACCACGCCGCAGGCCAATGCGATCTGGCTCGACAACAGCGCAGGCGGGGCCACGCTCACGCTCGATGCGGCGGGCAACACCATCACGTTCAAGGATCCGATCCAGAACAACGCGGCCAACGGCCTGATCGCCGTGACCGCCACGGGCGGCGGAGCGGTGGTGTTCGACGGCGCGCTCTACCCCGCCAGCGCCGCCGACCGGACCTCGCAGATCTATGCCGATACCACGGCCGAAGGCGGCACGGCCTTCACCGTGAAGAACGGCGCCGTCTATGGCATGCTCGCCGCAGAGGTAAGCGGGACCGCCGACCCGACCTCGTTCACGGTGAACGATGCGTCGCTTGCGGTCGGCAGCGGCAGTGAAGTGCGGGCGGATACCGTCACGGTCAATACGGGCGGCCTGCTCACCGGCGCGGGCCTGGTGACTGCCGGCGCCGGCGGCGTCACGATCGGCACGGGCGCCAGGCTTGCGCCGGGCGACAACGGCGGAGTCGGCACGCTCCATGTCGCCGGCGATGCCGCCTTTGCGGCCGGCTCGACCTATGCCGCGCAGATCATTGGCGGCGGCGCGACATCCGACCGCCTCACCGTCAGCGGGACGGCGGACATAGCGGCCGGAACCGTGCTTGAGGTAAGCCGCGTGGGGGCCGCAAACCCCATGCCCGGCCAGCGTTACACCGTGCTGAACGCCACGGGCGGCGTTACCGGCACTTACACGCTGGCAGGCTATACGGTCGTCTCGACTTTCTACAGCCTCGTCGACAACTATGACGCCAATAACGCCTGGCTCGATGTCACCCAGATGCGCGCCTTCACCGATGCGGCCGCCACTCCCAACCAGGAAGGTACGGCCGCGGGTCTGGAAAGCCTGCCGGAAGGCAACGACCTGCGCGATGCGGTCGGCCTCCTGCCCGACGATGCCAGCGCGCGCGACGCTTTCGACCAGCTTTCGGGCGAGATCCATGCCTCGGCCCAGAGCGCTCTCCTCGAGGACAGCCGCTTCGTGCGCGAGGCGAGCCTGGGGCGCCTGCGCGATGCAGCGGTCGATAGCGGTGGTATCGCGCTCTGGGGCCAGGGCTTCGGATCGTGGGGATCGTGGGACGGCAACGGCAACGCCGCGAAGCTTCACCGCATGATCGGCGGCTTCTTCCTCGGTCTCGACGCGTCGCTTTCCGACAATGTCCGTCTCGGCATCGTCACCGGCTACAGCCATTCCAGCTTCGACGTGAAGGGCCGGACCTCGTCGGGAGACAGCAGCACCGCGACTCTCGGCCTCTATGGCGGCGGGCAGTGGGGCGGCTTTGCCCTGCGCGCCGGGGCGGCCTATGCCTGGCATGCGATCGACACCCGGCGGTCGGTCGCCTTTGCCGGGTTCAGCGACGCGCTTTCCGCCCGTTACCACGCCCGCACGGCGCAGGTGTTCGGTGAACTGGGCTATGGCTTCACCGCCGGCAGGCTCACGCTCGAACCCTTCGCCAACCTCGCCTACGTCGATCTGCGCACGGACGGGTTCACCGAACACGGCGGCGATGCCGCGCTGGCCGGCAGGAAGCAGGGCGCCAACGCCACTTTCTCGACGCTGGGCCTGCATGTTGCCACCGGGGCCGATACCAGCGCCCTCGGGTTCACCGGCTCTCTCGGCTGGCGGCACGCGTTCGGGCAGGTAACCCCGGCCACGACGCTGGCCTTCGCCGGCGGCAGTGACGCCTTCACCGTTTCGGGCGTGCCCATCGCCCGCGATGTCGCCGCGATCGAAGCCGGCATCCAGATCGCCGCCGGCGCCAACGGCCGCTTCTCCATCTCCTACAACGGGCAGGTCGGGAAACAAATCTCGGACCACGGCGCCCGCGCCTCGTTCACTCTGAAGTTCTGAAGCCCTCCCCCCGGACATCCCCCCGCCGGCACCCCCGAGAGGTTGCCGGCGGGGGGTGTCAAACAGGATGCGCCATCGCGCCGACACCGTGCAGATCAGCACAAGGCAAGCGCTGTTGTCATGCCGGATCATGCCCCGATCATCGCAGGATGCCCCGGCAGGCCGGAATCGCAACTGTCCAGCCCGGGCCACTGGAAATTGAACAGCCGGGCAGCCCTGAAACACATCGACATCGGCGGTGTCGATGCCGAACTGGCGGTGTGGGGCCGGAACCTGACCGACAAACGGTATGCCTATTCGATACTGTACACGCCGTTCGGTCAGTCGGCGAATTATGATCCGGCACGGACCTACGGCGTCGACCTGACCATCGAGTTCTGAGACGCTCCGCTGTGACGGCGATAATCTTACACCATCACAATCTGGGACTGAGCAGCTAGCCCTCCTCTTCTGCGATTACTGTGGTGGCATCGCCGGTGTCGCTGCCTTGCAGGCTGTCCCTGGTGATCACCACCGTCGTTCCCGGTTGCAGGATCGCGGCAAGCTTCTCGCGGAAGCTTTCCGGCATGCTCAGGCGGGCGCGTTCGTCGGCACTGAGCGCGGTTCCGGCGCCCTCTTGTCCGGGCAGGGCAATCTTCATCCAGCGAAAATCGCCGTTCGTCACCGATTGCAGCGCATAGGCCGCGGGCTGCCCGACGCCGCCCTCGATGTGGGCGGGCGCCCGGCCGATCTCCACACCGTTGCGCAGCACGACGATGCTCCGGTCGGTGTCGCTGATGACGATCGCAACCGGGCCGGAAGCCGCGCGCCGGGGATGCCACTGGATTTCGGCGGCAGCCGCTGCCGGCTCGACCGGACCCTGGCGCAATCCGGGGCCTGGCGCGACGCGCGGAACCGCGTCGCCGTCGGTGATTACCACGGTCAGGCCGAGATTGGTGATCTCATAGAGCTTCTGCGCAAAGGCCCTGGGCAGCCGGATACAGCCGTGTGAGGCCGGATAGCCGGGCAGGTTGCCGGCATGCAATGCGATCCCGTCCCAGGTGAGCCGCTGCATGTAGGGCATGGGCGCATTGTTGTAGAGGTTGGATTTGTGGTCCACCCGCTTTTGCAGGATGGTGAAGACGCCGGTGGGCGTCACATGCCCTTCCTTGCCCGTCGACACGGTCGAGATGCCGATGGGCAGGCCGTTGCGATAGACATAGGCGCGCTGGTCGCGCAGGCTGACGATGATCATCACCGGGCCGGCCGGCGCGATCTCGGGCGCCCAGAGGTATTGGCCGGGCTGCATGGCGCGGACGGTTTCGACCACCGAAGGATCGTTCAGCCGGACCTGAGCCGCCACCGGAACGGCCGCACCGAGCAGCAGGAAGGCAAGTACGGTCTTTCTCAACATAAGCCTCCCGAATTGGCCGCCCCTCCGTTCCGCCCCGGGACAGGGGCGATCACCGCGGCGCCGTCCGCAACCGGGCAATGGCCCGGTGCCCGGATAAACGACGAAGGCCTTGTCCGGTTCCATACCCTCGCGCGCGTGCTGAAAACCGCATTTGCGACCGGAATACAGGCTCCGCCTGATTTCCATCGCCCGGCGCCCGGCCCTGCCCGGCCGGGCGGGACAGCCGCGGCAGAAATACTCCGCATCACGCCCGATCTTCCGACATTGGCCAAAGGCCTCATCACGACTCTTGCGCCTCGTGAAGTTGGGGTTACCCTGCGTTATGCGTTTGGCTCTCGCTGACGCTCGGGTTGCCGTTCCGCTTTGTCTCGGCCGGGCGGAGCGGCGGTTTTGGCGGTAACGGTGGATGGGGGGAGGCACAAGGCGATGCCGGAATGGAATGTCACACGGCGCGGCGTGATCGCGGCAAGCACGATCGGACTGGCCGCAGCGGCAGCGTCCCCGGCTGCGCCAGCGGCGGCTGCCAAGCCCCCCGCATCCGGCGGCAGCGACGACGATCTCGCCTGGATGCCGGCCTGGCGGCTCAAGGAAATGTTCGCGGCACGCAAGCTCTCGCCGCTGGAATATGCCACTTTCCTGCTCGCCCGGGTGGAGCGCAACGCACACCTGGGCGCTTTCATCACCGTCTTTCCCGACCATCTGCTCGATGCGGCGAAAGCGGCGACGGACAAGCCGGGCGAAGGGCTGCTTGCCGGGCTGCCGGTCAGCGTCAAGGACACCGTCTTCACCAGGGGCCAGCGCACCACGCTGGGTTCGGCGCTGTTCAGGGATCATGTGCCCGACCGGGATGCGGTCGCCTCGGAGCAAGTGAAGAAGCACGGCGGCATCATCTTCGCCAAAAGCAACACGCCCGAATTCGCGCTCAACCGGCGCAGCATGAACATGGTATCGCGCGAAGCGGTGAATCCCTGGGATACGACGCGCACTTCGGGTGGATCGAGCGGCGGCGCGGGCGTCGCCACGGCAGCGGGGCTGGGGCCGCTGGCGGTCGGCACGGACGGCGGCGGCTCGATTCGGCTGCCTTCTGCTTTCAACGGGGTATTCGGCCTTTGCCCGAGCCGCGGCCGGGTGCCCAACGGTGCCGGCTATTTCTCGGCGCCCAATTCGATCATCGGGCCGATGGCGCGCGACGTACGCGATGCGGCGCTGCTGCTACAGGCGATCGCCTGCGTCGACGAACGCGATCCCTTCACCATGCGCACGCCGCCGCCCGACTATCTCGCCGGGCTGGACAAGGGCGTGAAGGGCCTGCGCATGGCCTGGTCGCCCGATCTCGGCCGCATCTTCCCCGACGAGCCCGAGATCGTGCCGATCTGCCATGAGGCGGCGCTGGCCTTCCGCTCGCTCGGCGCGATCTATACCGAGCCCTCGATCCGCATCGAGGATCCGCACGATCCGATGGAGCCCGATCCCGAATATTCGCGCGCGCAGGTCCAGGCGCGGGTGCTGGCGGTGAAGCCCGACTATATCGATCCGATCACCTGGTCGATGAAACTGCCGCGCGAGGACTATCAGAAGCTGTCGATCTACATCCGCGACCGCTCGGACCGGCCGAACGAACTCGACTATGCCATGAGCATCCTGCCCGAAGTGCGCTATCGCAAGCGGGACCGGCTCGACGAGTTGTTCCAGCGCATCGATCTGCTGCTCTGCCCGACGATCGCGCGGCGCGCTTTCATCTGCGGCAGGGAGAACGCAACGCCTTGGCAATATACGGCGTTCTGCCACATCGTAAACGTCTCGGGCTATTGCGCCGCTTCGGTGCCGGCGGGCTTCTACAAGGGCATGCCGGTGGGGTTGCAGATCATCGGCCGCCCCGGCGACGAAGCGCTCGTGCTGCGCGCCGCGCGGGCCTATGAGCGCGAGCGGCCCTGGGCGCAGGACAGGCCGCCGGTGGCCTGACCTGTCCCACGCCCCGGACAGGCGCCCGCCATGGCGCCCGTGAGGCCCGGTCAGTAACTGACGGTGAAGCTCGTGTGCCAGCGTGCGCCGGGTGCTTTGCCGAAAGAGGCATGTACGGGCTTGCCGTATTCCAGGCGCAGCGATGCCCACGAACCCATCTGCCAGCGCAGGCCCGCTCCGACCGAGCCGATTGTTATCGCCCGGCTTTCCCCGACGAGCGGCCGGTGCTGGCTCACCCGGCCCACATCGGCGAATGTGAAGAACTGCACTTCATCGCCCGGCAGGCGCGCATGCGCCCGGCGGGAAATCCCGGCGATGGCCGGCATCTGCAATTCGTTGCGCAGCACATAGCCGTTATCGCCGTTGACCGAGCTTTCCTCGAAACCGCGCACCGCATAGGCCCCCGCCGCGGCCAGTTGCTCGCTGCCCAGGAGGTTGGCATCGGACCATTGCAGGGCAAGGTTGTTCTGCATCACGATGCCCGCACCCAGCAGGGTGCTGCGCTGCACGGTGATATTGACATAGGTATAGCGCGCGGTCGCTCCCGTGCGACTGCCCTCGAAAGCCGCATCCTGATTTTCGCTGCCCCAGCCGCCGGGACTGTGGACCAGCGTGGCCGTCCAGGCCGTGCTTCCCCATTTGTCGGAACGCTGCCCGTCCCAGGTGACGCTGAACTGATAGATCCGTGTCGGATTGCCGATAATCGGCGTGTCCGAGAACAGCAGGTTGTTGTCGGATTTCTTGAAATCGAACCCGAAGGCCAGGCCGTGCCGGATACCGGCAAGGGCGGGCAGCGGCATGCGGTATCGCGTGAGAATCTGGGTGCTGTGGCCTTCCTGGGCGAAAGGTTCGGGCAGGCGCGGGCGAATGATGCCGCTGCTGGCGTTCACGGTCAGCACATGGCGCCAGGGCAGGGGTGCGACATAGCTTGCCGCATAGACTTCGGAACTGTGGTTGTCCGGCGAAGCCGCACGCTGGAACGCGATCTGATGGCCGAGCCCCAGAAAGTTGCCATAGTTGAAGCCCACCTGATAGCGCTCGGCCTGGGTCGCACCGTTGCCGGTGTTGTCGATGCCGGCATAGACCCGCCAGGGCCGGCGGTCCTGCGCCTCGATGACCAGATCGGTTTCTCCGGGCCGCTGGCCGGGCTGGGCGGTGACACTGGCCGAGCGGAACGGATTTTCACCGATCCAGCGCAGGTCTTCGTTCAGCCGGGCCGCATCGACGGGCTCGCCGGGCCTGGCGCGAATGGCTCCGGCATAGGTGCCGGCCGGGAAGAACCTGTTTCCCCGCACCCGGACATCGCCCAGCCGCCCTTCGACCACGAGCACCTGCAACACGCCATCGGTCAAGTCCTGGGGCGGGACGGTAACGACCACGAAAGGCCTGCCGGCCCTGGCGAACGCGCTTCTTATCAGGCGCGGCGCTTCATACAGCATGGACGCCGTGACGGGGGCGCGGGCGAGCTTGCGGTATGCCTCGCGGGCGCCGCGATCACCCGCAAGAAACGGCACGCGGCTGGTGTCGATGCCGTCCCGCCCCAGTTCGGAACGGGGCCAGCCCTCCGGGCGCACCTGGGACGGGTCGGTGAGGAACACCACTCCGCTGAGATGGCGGCCCGCCAGCGGTGTGAGAGCGGCGTCGGCGGTTTCCGGGCGAGCGGGCTCGGCCGGCGCCTGCGGGGCCGGCGGCGCCACGGACCGCGGCGCCTCGTTGCGAAGATCCTGGGCGCCGGCGGCGGTGCCGATCAGGCCACCCATGGCGAGAGCGGCGGTGCGCAGCAGATGCCGGCGGAAAGTCTGGTGCTGGAAAAACATGGATCAGAGCCCCACCACCATCTGCGTCATGTACATGAGGATCATCGCGCTCCCCGTGTCGGTGACGCCTTTATCCAGATATGCCTGGGCGTCCTTCTGGAGCGCCGCATTTCCCGTAAGCTGGCTGCTCTTCAGATCCTTGAAATTGCCCTGTGCGGTGAGGTGGGCCAGCGAGGCGATGTCGATCGGCGGCTGGTTGGCGATTGAATCGCGCAGGTTCTTCATGGTTTCCTGATATTCGTCCTTCCGGGTTGCCGCGATGATGACTTCGACGAGGCTGCCGATAGCCATGCCCACCGCGCCGATCGCGACCGCCCCGGCGCCGGCGAAGCCGATGATGCCGGTTGATCCCAGACCGGCGGAAACGATATCGCCGACCAGCAATACGGCGCGGGCGCTGTAGGGGACGACGCTGGATACGACAGTGGCGGAAGTTCCCAGCCCCGCACCGGCAGCGGCGCCGGCAACCCCGCCCATCGACGCTGCGGCGATCTGGATATAGGACATATTGGTAGGAGACGTGGGCGAGGTGGTGGTGGTCTGAAGCTCGCCGAACGTATGCTCGAGCGTGCTGGAAGGAACCCCGGACGTGTCGCCGTCAAAAGTCGTCGCCTTGTACGAGAACGCGCTGAGAAGCCCGTTCTGGGAATAGGCCGACTGGTAATAGGTCACCCACCCCTCGCGGCCCTGCTCGTCCTTGGCGGCGCCGTAATCGCTCAACATCTTGTCGATTTCCGCAAGCTGCTGCTGTTTGGCTTTCTCTTGCGCGGCGCGGGCGGAATTCTGGAAATCATTGAGGAATGCCTGTTCCGCGGCAGTGATGGGATTGCCCCGCTCCAGCCGGCGGACGATATCGATCATATAGCCGGCAAGGATGCCGGCGATCTCGGCCCGCCCTTCCGGCGTTGCCGAAGCCAGGCGATACCAGTTGGCCAGATCCTCCACGCTGGCCGGGCCGCGCTGCATCGGCAGGCCGTTCTGCGCGGCCCAGGTGAACAGGGCCTCGGCCAGAAATTCGTTCTCGGCGGGCGTGAGGTTGAAGGCGTTGCGGCCGCCGCTGTCGAGCGTCAGGCTGGTATTGATACCCAGCCCGTTGCCGCCGGAAATCATGTTGAAAGCCCTGGCCATGGTTTCGGCCGTCGGGACTTCCACTTTGGGCGCAGCGATTTGCAGGATGGCAAGGCCATTTCCTTGGGAAACGGATGTGGAACCCGCATAATAGGGATTGTTATCGAACGTCCCGACGTTTGAATAATAGACGCAGATACAGCCGGTGGTTGTTCCCTTTGTCACCTCAAGCCGCAGGTCGTTGAGGATCGTGTTGAAGAACCCGTTGTCGGTATAGCCGGCGATCTGTTCGATGGGCGATAGCCGCGGGGGGGAACCATCCAGTACGGTCGTGATCTTCGGCAGAAGCGTAAGAGTCATGGTTCCGCTTCCGGGGGGCACGCTGACAACGTCCGCCGCGGGTGTTTCCACAATGGCCGTTGGCGGCTGGCTGTCGGTAAAGGTCTGCGGCCGGCTGATGCTGTCGAGATAGGCGCCGGACAACAGATTGGTGATCACCACCTGGTTCAGCAGGTCGGCGCGCGCCTGCTGCACCGTCAGATCGCCGATGACGTTGAGGCCATAGGCGCTGTAATCCGGCACCACCAGTTGCCGCTGGACGTAATAGGCCGGCAGCTTCAGCAGCAGGGTGCGCTTTTGCAGCTCGAAATTGAGCCCTGTCGGCGGCGCGGAGGCGAAGACGTAGTTCGACCGGCTGGCCCCCGCCGGCGCGTTCAGCAGCGCCGCCAGCGTCACGGTGTAGGTCTTGCCCGCCTCCGGCAGAGCGGGAATGGTGTAGCTGTAGCTCAATACGTCCGACAGCAGATCGCCGTTGCGCAGCCCGCTGGCCGTGACCACGACGCTGGGCATGATGTCGCCCACTATCAGGCGGGTTGTGGACAGGGAGAAGCTCGCGTTCAGCTTCGCCGGGTCGACGGTATGGGTGAAACTGCCGTCGCCCTGCACCTGCACATTGGCGCCGCCGCCCGTCACACCATACAGCACGCTGTAATCGCCCACGTTCGAGCGGGCGGTGACGGTGCTGTCGCTATAGACGGTCACACCGGGCGCGGGCTGCGTCGCGCCTATCGTATAGACCCCGGTATCGATCGAGTTCAGTTTCCGGAAAGTGGCGCCGAACAGCGGCGTGTCGCCATAGATGCTGCGGCTGTTCCCCGCGTTCAATTGCAGCAGCAGGGGCACGACGCTGAGTGTTCCCGGCGTCAGGCTCTCGAAAAAGTAGTTGGCATTGGCCAGCGGCCCGGTGAAGCGGATCGCATAGTTGCCGATATCGCTGGCGGCAGTGGCCGTGGTCCCTGGAGTCAGGCCGAGGCTTGCCAGGCTGTCGTCGTTGACCAGGCCGGTGAGGCTGAACGTGAAAAGCGGGTTGGGATCGCTCCAGGCGCGCGTCATACTGTCGATGGTCACGGTCAGCGGCGCGGGCGTGACATGCAGCAGCGGTGTCGCCGTCTGGTTGGTGACGCGATAGTTGCCCAGCAGTTCCCCGGGCGTCAGGATCGCATAGTCGCCCACGCCGGACAGCACCGTCGCGTCCGCCGACCAGGATAACTGGCTGAAATCGGGGC
>JAITWR010000165.1 GCA_031285165.1 Novosphingobium sp. | reverse complement strand
GTTGATTATCAGCCGTATTTCCGGCCGCGGCAAAAAGTTCGCCGTGGCCGTTATGGGTGAAGTTCGGGAAGTTCGGGAAGCCTGTCCGAAAGGCTCGTGGCTGCACAACCGCACGATCTGGTCATCTGGAACTGAACGACTGGCCGGCCGGAGGCCGGCAGGATCATTTGGAGGGGCTGAAGCCATTCTTGTGGGTATGTCGGTCGAGATAGAAGCCAGTATCCGAAATCGGAGAGGGGGCTCCCGGAAAGAGGACTCTGAAGGGCGACACAGAGTTTGCAATGACGCAGGGAAACCTCTGCTGAGAGGATCGGCGCCAATCGCTTTTGGCGGGAACGGAGGACCAATTCACCGCCGATCCGCCGTTCCTCACCTCCCCTCGGCCTGCCACAGCGGGTTGGGCACCGGATCGCCGACCTTGTGCAGCGTGTTCTGGTCCTTGTGGTTGAACAGCCCTTCCTGCCCGCGCACCGCCAGCATCGTCTCGGTGACGTAGCTCCACGAACCGTCGGGGTTGAACGTCACTTCGATCGTATAGCTTTCGGTGCGGAAAGCCTGTTCGAGAAACGTGGTCGAGCAGATGCCGTATTCGGTCGACCCGCGCGTGGCGGTGAGCTTGAGGCTGGTCGCGTCGGGGGCGGCGAAGCCCCCGGCAATCGCCACCTGGCCGCGCGGGATCGACAGGGTCTGGATCACCAGGCCCGTATCCGGCTCCCACAGCCAGTAGCCTGTCTGGTCGTGAAAAGTGGCCACTTCTCCGGGCGTGTTGACGTGGATGTGGTAACGCAGGCCGTAGAACAGTTGCGGGCCGTTCGACTGCGGATCGATCGGGTGCAGTTCGATCCGCTCGCGATAGACGCGGTGCTCCGGCCCCTCGGCCTTGGGATTGATGTCAGCGCCGATCTCGCCGCTTTCCCAGATACCGGCCAGCCGCGTCAGCGGGCCAAGATTGGCCAGCGTGTCGGGATCGGCATCCTGTTCGGTGAAGATATCGTCCGGTATCGCGGCCATCGATCGGTCCCCTGCCTGCTGTGCGGAACTGGTTCCCGGCGATATTGCATGGAGCCCGGCTTGCGCAAGCGCTTGCGCGCATCGCGCCGGGGAAAGACTTGCAGCCAACCGGCCGGGGGAGCGCCGGTGCCTGTGCGGCCCGGCCTGAAACCCGGTGCGGATCGGACACTCCGGCGTTCAGGTTCTCGCGCCGAATGCGCGGATCAGCGCGGTGACCTGCGCGGGCCGCTCCAGCATACTGAAATGGCCGGTGCCGGGCAGGATCGCGATGTCGAGCCCCGGCACCGTGCTTTTCAGAAAATCGAGATAGGGCGTGCTGTCGCCCGCGGCCAGTGAACGGCGCGGCGTGAACCTGTCATGGTAGGTGCTCTGGATCGCGAGCACTGGCAGGCCGGGGCGCAGACCGGCAAAGGCGCTGTCGGCACGCTCCATATCCCAGTCACGCATGGCGGCGACGGTGGCCGCCATCAGCGCGGGCGGGGAAGCGGACATACTGGCGAGCACATAGGCGCGCGTCGCATCGTCGGCATAGGGGCCGACGGTCAGGTCGAGAATATCGGTCAACGGGCGCTGCATGGGCGCCGGGGCATCGCCCGATGGCCCGGCGGTGGAAAAGCCGCCGTGCGACCGGCTGCCGTCGAGCAGAATGATGCCGGCGGCATTCTCCGGCCGCTGCCAGGCCGCTTCGGCGACAACGCGCGAGGCAAGGCTGTGGCCGACGAGCAGCGCGGGCGCCAGGCCCAGCCTGTCGATCAGCGCATTGAGATCCCTGCCGAGCCGCTCGATGCGGAAATCGGCGGGCTCTCCCGCAGAGCGGCCGTGGCCGCGCAAGTCGGGCGCGAGGACAGTGTGATCCGGCGCAAGGCCATGAAGCTGGTTCGCCCAGTCCTCGAGCCGGCACATGCCGCCGTGAACGAGGACAACGGCCGGCCGGCCCGAACCGGCAAGCTTATAATGGATCTCCGCGCCATCGATCGGGAGGTACGGCATCAGCCGGCTTCGCCGGACATGCGCCGCTCGAACGCCAGGTATTCGGGCAGGCCGAGCAGTCCGGCGATCCCCGAAGGTGCCGGAAACGACGGCGGATGCCGCGCGCGCCAGGCCGCTTCGCTCCCCGTCTCGCGCAACGCGACCAGCGCCCCGTGCAAGGCATCGACCATGGCTTCGATCGGCCCGCCGGTCAGGCCCATCAGGCTGTAGCCGATCCGGCCCATGTCCGCAGCGGTGTAGCCTGCCGGGATCAGCACGCCTTTCACCGGGCCGTCGATGGCGCGGGCCAGGCGTTCGCAGACTTCCATCTGCCCGTCGCCATCGAGCTGCGAGAGCGGCCGGCCATCGACCGAGAAGCAGATCGGCATGGCCATGTCCGCACCCGCTTCGAGATAGCGGTTGCAGCGCAACACCAGTTCGTCGAAGGAAACGATGTCCGCATCTGAACGCGCGATGATCACGAAGTCGGGATCGCGCCGCGCGGCCAGCGCCGCGCGCAGGCGGACGAGCTGCTCTTCCAGGCTGACCACCGTGCGCCCCTCCAGCGCCGGGCAGCGCTTGGGATTGGTCTGGTCCTCGATCTGGATCGCGGCGACGCCCGCCTCCTCCATTTCGCGCACCAGCCGCGCGACGTTGTGGACACCGCCGAAGCCGGTCTCACCGTCGCAAGTGACGGGCACGTCAACCGCGCGCACGATCCGCCGCGCCTGGCTCACCAGCTCGTCGAGCGTCAGCAGGCCGATGTCGGGCGCGCCGAGAAGCGCAGCCTCGACACCGAAGCCGCTGACCGCGATCGCCTCGAAACCCGCATGCCGGGCGACGCGGGCGGACAGCGCATCGTGACAGCCGGGCGTGACGAGGCAACCGGGTCCGGCGATCAGTTCGCGCAGGCGCGCACCCGCGGTCTTGCTCATGTCAGCTCTCCCAGATCGTCCATCTCGTCCAGCCGCCGCAGCGCCGTCAGCAACCTCTCCGGCCGGGCATAACCGCCATGACGCGCGCAATCGAGGAACTTGGCGGCAAGCTCGTCATCGCTCAGGGGCAATTGCGCCGCTCCGCGCGGGTGGCGGATCGGGCCACTGTCGAGCCGCTGTCCGCCGCGCGCTGCGATCACTACCCGGTCGAACTTCGCCATGCCCGGCTGATCGGGACAGGGATCGCTTTCGTCGATCGCCATCGTCGTAAGGCCATAGAGCGCCGCCACATCGGGCCGCTGCACGTAATCGTCCGAAAGCTGGGCGAAGCCCACGGCGCCCTCGATCAGCGCGGCTGCGACATTGTGGTTCAGACTGAAGCGCGCTTCGAGGCCGTTCTGCGGATGATGATAACGCAGCGTTTCCGCCGGCGCCCGGCCAAGCGTGACAATGACCGCGTGGACATCCTCCGGCCGTAGCCGGGGCGCCAGGGCAATGACCGCATCGATCGCCCGATGCGCGGCATAGCAGACCGGATAGCGCTTCACCGACAGCCCCTGCGCGACAAGCCGCCAGCGCGGGAAACCCGCAGGCGATCGCGTATCCGCCCGGCCGCGTGGCGATATGCCGCGCAGCAGGCCGTGCCCGCCTTCCAGCGCATCGGCCGCGCCCGTCAGCCCCGCAGCCGCCCAGCGCACCGCCGCCAGCGCATTCGCCGCGGCGCGTCCGGCCTGGAGCGGCTTCATGCAGGTGCCGAAATTGGCGATCACGCCCGCAGCCATGCTTGCAGCGATTGCCAGCGCGTTGCGCGCGATTTCCGACGGAAGCCGGTTCAGCACGGCCACGGCAGCGGTCGCCGCCACCGTGCCCAGCACCGCTGTCGGATGCCAGCTACCGAAATGAAAGGCATCGGGCTCACGCTCCGCAAGCTCGACCCAGACCTCGTACCCTGCTGCATAGGCCGCCAGCGCCTCACGCCCGGAAACACCCAGCCGCTGCCCTTCGGCCAGGATCGCCGGCACCAGCACCACGCTGGGATGGCCTGCCTGCGCGACATCGTCATAGTCGAGCACATGGCCCGCGGTGCCGTTGAGCAGCGCCGCGTCATGCGCCGACAGGCGCCTCATACCGGGCCAGGCAAGCGCCTGGTCGCCAGCGGGCAAGAGACTGGCCAGGATCGTCGCCGCAGCCTCGTTCCGGCCGGCCAGAATAACGCCGAGAGTGTCGATGAAGGCCCTTTTGGCGGCGGATATCGCCGCTTCCGGCACTCCGGCGCACGGCATCGAGGCGGTGAAATCCGCGATTTGCCCGGTCAGGCCCATGCTCTCCATGGGCACAGCTTGCTTGCCGCGCCGTCCCCGTGTCAATCATGCCGGAAAGACACGATGGAGGATTCCCGCGCGTGCCCCTGCAATTCACCCCCGTAACCGAGAATTTCGTTGCCCACGTGACCGGCATCGATCTCGACGATCCCGTCCGCGCAAGCGACCGCGAGGCGATCGTCGAGGCTTGCGACCGCTATGGCGTTCTCGTCTTCCCGCACCAGCACTTGTCCAAGGAAGCACTGGTGCGGTTCGGGGCGAGCTTCGGCGAAGTCGACACGACATTGCAGAAGAAGCTGCTGAACCACATCCAGAACCGGCTCGGCACCGATGAAGTGACCGACATTTCCAACGTCGATGCCCAGGGCAACGTGGCCGCGGCCGACCACTGGCAGACGATCACCACGATCGGCAACCGCTTCTGGCATTCGGACGGTTCGTACAAGGATCTGCCGATCCGCTACTCCATCCTCAATGCCGTCACCGCCGTCGGCTATGGCGGCGAGACGCAATATGCCGACTTGCGCGCCGCCTACGATTCGCTCGACGCAGTCACGCAGGAACTGATCGCCGACAAAATCGGCATCTTCTGGTCGCACAACACGCGCGACTGGCTGCATATTCCCGACAGCGAGGCGGAACGCGGCGCTTTCCCCAAAGTGCGCTGGCCGCTGGTCCGCACCCATCCCGGCTCGGGCCGCAAGGTGCTGTGGTGCGACAGCAAATGCTGGGGCATCGAGGGCCTCTCACCGCCCGAAGCTCGCGCGCTGGTTCACGAACTGATCGAACATATCGGCCAGCGCGAGCGGGTTTACAGCCACAAGTGGCGGCCGGGCGATCTGGTCATGGCCGACAACCGCGCGGTCGTGCATCGCGGCCGCCGCTTCATCCACGCCGAGCGCCGCGAGATGCGCCGGGTGGAAACCAACGACGATGTTCATTCGCTGGGCTATGCGTAAGCCGCGCGGTCCGGAGCCTGTCCGGCGGGCTATTGCGGCGGCGCAGTGTCGGGCAGCGGCTGATACATGGCGACAGCGAAAGTCACCGGATTCACATATTCACGCGCGCGCCTGATCTTGCCGCTTTCAAGATCGACATCGAAACGGAAGACGTACCGGTTGTTGTAAGGGTTGCCGTTGGCCATGCGCATCGTGCCGCGGCCTTCCAGAAACGCCACGCTGGGATTCGCCGCCTGGTTGATCTCGACATCGGTGTATTGCAGCACCTCGATCATCCGGAACGCCTGGGCATAATTCGGCTCGGCATTGGCGATGCCGGTCCAACTGTCGGAACGATCGTTGGTGCCCGACAGGTTACATGGAATCTCAAGCGTAAAGTCCGGTGCCAGCAATGCCAGCATCGCATTCATGTCCTTGGCCTGGAGCGCGGTCAGGTAAGCATCGGCAAGTTCGGCGGCGGTGCGCTTGATCATGGCGTTCTCCCGAATACAGGTGCTTTCGCTTCGTTGCGGGGACTATGCCCCAATTCACGGCCGCAACAATGGCCATGGACCCGGACGAGATCGGAAAAAGCCCGTACGGGTGATGCAGCGGATCGTGCTTCAGGGCGTGCGGCCCGGCGACACGGCCTTGCCGTCCGTGGCGGAGCGGGGCACGGTGCAGACCTGATTCGCCCGAATGCGATTGCCCTTCCGGCAAGGACGGCGATATGGCCGGGAGCCATGGCAAAACATCCCGACAAGCAGAATCCCGCCACCCGCCTGGTCACCGGCGGCCGCCGGCCCGAATGGACCGGAGCGGTGGTTAACCCGGCAGTCTGGCGGGCGAGCACGCATCTTTATCCCGACATGGCCGCGCTCGATGACGGAGCCAGGCGCAACGAGGACGGCCGCTTCTTCTACGGGCGCCGCGGCTCCCCGACGCAGTGGGCGCTGGCCGAGGCGCTGACCGCGATCGAGCCGGGCGCCGCAGGGACGATGCTCTACCCCTCGGGCGTCGCAGCGATCGCCGGCGCGCTGATGGCCGTGCTGCGCCCCGGCGACGTGCTGCTGATGACCGACAATGCCTATGATCCCAGCCGGGCCATGGGCATGGGACTGCTTCGGGATTTCGGTATCGAAACGCGCTTTTTCGATCCGATGGATGTTGCGGGCTTCGCTGCCGCGATCTGCGAAAGGAGCCGCGCCGTGCTGCTCGAAGCGCCGGGCAGCCTGACCATGGAAGTCCAGGACGTGCCCGCGATCGCCGCGATCGCCCGCGCGCACGGCCTGATCTCGGCGATGGACAACACCTGGGCCAGCCCGCTGGGCTTCCCGGTGCTCGAACGCGGCGTGGATATCGCCATCATGTCGTTGACCAAACACGTCGGCGGCCATTCCGATCTGATGATGGGCAGCGCGGCCGCCGGCCCCGAGCTTTACGCCAGGCTGCGCAGGACCGCACAGGCGCTGGGTCAGGTCGTCTCTCCCGACGATGCCGCGCTGGCTCTGCGCGGTCTGCGCACCCTTGGCACCCGGCTGCAACGGCAGACCGCAAGCGCGCTTGAGATTGCCGGATGGCTGGAATTGCGCCCGGAAGTCGCGCGTGTGCTGTGCCCGATGCTTCCCGAATCACCCGGACACAATATCTGGCGGCGCGATTTCACCGGCGGCTGCGGCCTGTTCAGCTTCATCCTGAAAGGCGGCGACACTGCCGCTCGGGCGCGTTTCATCGATGCGCTGGAGCTTTTCGGCATCGGCTATAGCTGGGGCGGCTACGAGAGCCTGGTCGTACCCGTCGATCCCGCTCCGATCCGTGCAGTGACACCCTGGCCTTTCGCGGGGATGGCCCCCGCCGATCGCTTCGGCGTGCGCCTGTCGATCGGCCTCGAGGATACGGCCGATCTCATCGCCGATCTCGACCGGGCCTTCGCCGCAATGGCCGCGCCATGACGGGCTCATCCCCGGCCCGCGTAAAGTTCTCCTAGCCGCGCCCCAAACCATTTTGACTGGCGGGCGTGCGCTTTCAGCGCCATTGGCGCTGCGATGAACGAATCCCCTCCCTCTGTCGGCCACGTCCATCTCGTCGGCGCCGGGCCTGGCGACCCGGACCTGCTGACCCTGCGCGCGGCCCGGCTGATCATGCAGGCCGGGCTGATCGTGCATGACGGGCTGGTCGATCCCGCAATCCTGCGCATGGCGCCGCCTTCCGCGCGGGTGGTTTCGGTCGCCAAATCCCGCGCGCGCCACACGATGCCGCAGGACGCAATCAACGCGCTGCTCGTTGCCGAAGCGCTGGCCGGGCGCGATGTCGTGCGCCTGAAAGGCGGCGATCCCTTCGTCTTCGGCCGTGGCGGCGAGGAAGCGGAAGCCTGCCGCGCCGCGGGCGTGCCGGTCGAGGTCGTTCCCGGCATCAGCGCCGCGCTCGGCGGTGCCGCCGCCGCGCAGATTCCGCTGACCCATCGCAACAGCGCCTCGATCGTCAGCTTCGTCGCCGGCCAGTGCAAGGGCCTGACCGATCAGGACTGGGCCGGCCTTGCCGGCAAGGGCCGGACGCTGGTGATCTACATGGGCGTCGTCACCGCCGAAGTGATCGCCGACAAACTGATGGCTGACGGCCTCGCCCCCGATGTCCCCGTTGCGGTGATCGAGAACGCCACGCGGCCGGAAATGCGCGTTCTGCGCGGGCCGCTCGCCGGTTTGCCCTTGCTCGTCGCGGAACATCGGGTCAAGAGCCCCGCCCTCATCGTCATCGGCGACGTTACTGCCGAACCGGAACAGGAATTGCGCAAGCTCGCCCGATCTGGGGCGCTGGAGGTAGCAAAGTGAAGATCTTGACGGGTAACGACCTGAAGACCGGGAAGGTCGTCTGGTGGGACGGCAGCGGCTGGTCGCTGCATGTCGAGGACGCGGTGGATGCCGGCGAACATGCCGATGTCATCCTGGCGACCGAAACCGCCGCCTGCCGCGTCAACGGCGGCTATGCGGTCGATGCCGCAGCCGGCGCCGACGGCCGGATTCGCCCCGCACATATCAAGGACCGCATCCGTGCCTACGGCCCCACCGTCCGCCCCGACCTGACGCTGAAACCGGCCGATCCCGAGGCCGGGAACTGGGTAATCTGACATGTACAAGTACGACCAATACGACCGGGCCATGGTCGACGCCCGCGTCGAGGAATTCCGCGACCAGACCCGCCGCCGCATCGCAGGCCACCTGACCGACGACCAGTTCAAGCCGCTGCGCCTGAAGAACGGCCTCTATCTGCAACTGCACGCCTACATGCTGCGCGTCGCCATCCCCTATGGCACGCTCAATTCGGCACAGATGCACAAGCTGGCCGACATCTCACGGCGCTATGACCGCGGCTACGGCCATTTCACCACGCGCCAGAACATCCAGTACAACTGGATCAAGCTGGAAGAAGCGCCCGACATCCTGGCCGAACTGGCGACGGTGGAAATGCACGCCATCCAGACCAGCGGGGAATCCGTCCGCAACGTCAGCGCCGACCAGTACGCCGGCGCCGCGGCGGACGAGATCATCGATCCGCGTCCCTGGGCCGAGGTGATCCGGCAGATCACCACGTTCATGCCGGAATTCAGCTACCTGCCGCGCAAGTTCAAGATCGCGGTGATCGCTTCGGTGGAAGACCGCGCGGCGCTGCGCTGGCACGACTTCGCCATCCGCATCGTCAGGAATCCGAATCCTGAAAATGGGGCGGGCGAGATCGGCTTCGAATGCTATGCCGGCGGCGGCATGGGCCGCACGCCGTTCATCGCCTGCAAAATCCGCGACTTCCTGCCGGCCGGCCAGATTTTCTCGTACCTGCAAGCCGTGCTGCGCGTCTGGAACCGCCATGCCCGGCGCGACAACATCCACAAGCAGCGCATGAAGATCCTGGTCCACGATCTTGGCGAGGAAGAGTTCCGCCGCCAGGTGGAGGAGGAATTCCAGCATTTCCTGACGCTGGGCCAGGACGTTCCGCAGGCCGAGTACGACCGTATCGCCGCCTGTTTCGCGCCGCCGCCGTTCGAAACCGGCCTTGCCGACGAGATCGACCGGTCGGACCCGGATTTCGCGCTGTGGGTCGATCGCCAGACGGTTACGCACAAGGCGCCCGGCTATGCGATCGTCAACATCAGCCTGAAGCCGATCGGCGGCATTCCCGGCGATATCTCGGCCGAGCAGATGGATATCGTCGCGGACCTCGCCGCGAAATACAGTTTCGACGAAGTGCGCGCGACGCATGTGCAGAACCTGGTGCTGCCGCATGTCCGCAAGCAGGATCTCCATGCGGTCTGGCAGGCGCTGACCGGGGCCGGGCTTGCCGATGTCAACCTCGACCTCGTCACCGACATCATCGCCTGTCCCGGCCTCGACTATTGCAGCCTGGCCAATGCACGCTCGATCCCGGTCGCGCAAAAGATCGCCGAGCGCTTCGCCGATATCGGGAAGCAGCAGGACATCGGCGAGCTGAAAGTCAAGATTTCAGGCTGCATCAACGCCTGCGGCCACCACCATGCGGCGCACATCGGCATCCTCGGCGTCGATCGCAAGGGCACCGAGAACTACCAGTTGCTGCTCGGCGGATCGGGCGCGGAGGACACCTCGCCGGCCAGGATCACCGGCCCCGGCTTCGACGAAGCCGGTGTGGTCGATGCGGTCGAACGCGCGATCGAGCGCTACCGCGAGCTGCGCGAGCCCGGCGAACGCTTCCTCGATACTTACCGCCGTGTCGGCCTGGATTCTTTCAAGGAGGCCATTTATGGGTGATCCGCTGCGTTTCCGCGATGACCAGGCTCCCGAGGAGTCGGCGGTGTCGCTCGATGCTTTCCTCGGCCAGTCCAACGCCAGCACCGTCCGCATCGAGGCAGGCGACGATGTGCGCCTGCTGTTGCCCGAGATCGACCGCGTGCAGCTCGTCGAAATCGACTTTCCGCGCTTCCGCGACGGACGCGGTTTTTCCAGCGCGCGCATCCTGCGCGAAGCCGGCTACAAGGGCGAGATCCGGGCGACCGGCGATGTGCTGGTGGATCTTGTCTTCTTCATGCGCCGCTGCGGCTTCGACAGCTTCGAGCCCGACGTTCCGCTGAACCCGGCCGATGTCGAGGCGGCGCTGAACCGCTATCCCGAGGTCTATCAGGACGCGACCGATGGCCGCGTCCCGATCTGGGCCAAGAGACATCCCCATGAGCAGCACGGCTGAACGCGTGCGCGCTGCCGACCGCATCGACACCGGACCGCGCTTCACCGAAGCCGATACGATCCGTCTCGACCGGATGTTCCGCGGCAGCGACACACTCGAAATGCTGGCAGGCGTGCTCACGAGCGGGCTTGCCGGCGACGTTGCGGTCGTCTCGAGCTTTGGGGCCGAGAGCGCGGTGCTGCTGCATCTCGTCTCGCGGGTCGCCCCCGGTATTCCGGTGCTGTTCCTTGAAACGGGCAAGCATTTCCCCGAGACGCCGGCCTATCGCGACCTCCTGATCAGGCGGCTGGGGCTGACCAATGTGATCGACCTCACGCCCGATCCCGATGATCTGGCCGGGAAGGACGCAAGCGGGCTCAGGTGGTCCTACGATCCCGACGGCTGCTGCGAGATCCGCAAAGTGAAGCCGCTGGCCGAAGCGCTGGCGGGCTACGATTCCTCGATCACCGGCCGCAAGGCGTTCCAGTCCTCGACCCGCGCCAATCTGCCGCGCTTCGAAATCGACGGCTCGGACGTGCAGGGCCGCTTGAAAATCAACCCGCTGATCGACTGGTCGGCCGGGGATATCGCTGCCTATTTCGCAAAATTCGACCTGCCGCCGCACCCGCTGGTGGCGGAAGGCTATCCCTCCATCGGCTGCTCGCCCTGCACCAGCAAGGTCGCCGAAGGCGAGGATCCGCGCTCGGGCCGCTGGCGGGGCTGGGACAAGACCGAATGCGGCATCCACATCCCCGGCCAACCGGATCGCAACGACGGCGAATTGCCGCCGGGTTACGATCCGGTGTTCTGACCGGGCCTCTCCTCTCCCATGCGGGGAGCGGGCCAGTGCCGCCAGCCGTGTCATCCTGCGCCGAAAGTCCACCCTTCCGTATGGGCGATATCGGGTGACATGCCCGCAGGCTCCCACAGTTCCCGCCGATGCCCCGCACGGCGCAGCCAGGCAGCGGTGAGCAAGGCGTCGCTCTTGTGATCGTCGATCGAGCCTTCGCCCGGCACGGGATCGCTGCCGAGCATGGCGAGCGCGCGGTTCAGTTCCTCGACCGTGCGGATTTTCGAGCGACCCGCGCTGCGGCCGGCGGCCATGGCCGCAATCGTCGTGTAGATTTCGACCACCACCGAGCCCCCGTCGGGCAGCGGGTCGATCGGCCAGACGGGCAGGCGCCTTTCCAGCCGGTGCAGCAGGCGCATTCCCGACAGGCTCGATTTGCCCACCTGTGCCGCGCCGACGAGGTTGAAATTGCTGTAGGGTTTGCAGCCCATCGCCTGCTGCGCGAGCTCGGTCACGCGGAAGCGGCCTCTGCCTCCCTTTTGCCCATCGGCACCGAACAGATCGCCCTCGCGCCCGCCATGGCGGCGAAAGTGGCGGGCGGCCTCGCAGTGATCGACGAAGCTGGGGACGGAGAGATGCGGGTCGCCTGTGCAGATGCGATCGATCAGCGCCCAGAGCCCGCGCGCGTCGGGCGGGCTTTCCGCCCAGCCCGGAAAGAAAGCGTCCCTGTCGGCAAAGGCCAGCGAGATGCCGAGATCGAACCCGACAAGCGTATCCGCCGGCATTTCCGCAAGCAGCCAGCGCAGCACTTCGGGCCGCGACCAGCGATGGCCGGGGTGGATCAGGGCGGGCGCGCTCTCGCCCGCTGGACATAGCGCGAGAGCGATGCCGCCCTGCCGTTCGCCCACTGCGCCCGACCAGTCGATCGCGGCGAAATGCCGGAAGCGGTTCAGGCCGATGGGCAGGTTCCCCGGCCCACACTCCACCCGCGGCCTTTGGGCCGGGCGACGAAACGGGTGCGCGGCGCCTTGCGGGCTTCCTCGGCATCGAGCGGCAGCGCGGAAAGCGCAATGCAGCTCTCACCGGCCCAGCGATCGATCCGCCAGTCAAACATCGAGGGCAGATCCTCAACGCGGCCGATCTCGCGGACCCCGGAAGCCTCGATGCGCCAGACCGCGAAAGCATTCAGCGAGCCGAAAGTCGATTCGCTGATCTCCACTGCCGCCATAAGCGCGCGCGAAGGGGAGAAGCTGGGAGCAACGCCGGTATCGACCGCCTGGCCGCGGCCGGCGCGGTCGATGAACATATGGCCGAAAGCTTCGTAGCCGTGCCAGCCGAATGAGAGGAACCGTCCATTCTGCGAACCGGTAAACCCCTCCATGCTTTCCATCCAGCTCGTGTCGACGCAGACCGTACCGCCGCCGAGTGTTGCGATCGCATAGTGATCGAGGTCCGCCTTGACGATGGCGCGAAGGCCCGCAGGAACCGGCAGGGGACGCTTGCGTTCGCGAGCAGTGTTCGGCATTTTCGGTTTGGCGCAGGCGGCAAGGCTCGGCGCCCTGGCCGGCACCGCCGCGGCCATGGTCGGCATCGCGCCGATCGCCAGAACGATTGCCCCGATCACTGCCATGCCCTGCATATTCATCCCTTACGTTGCGTCGCGCCGCTTGCCCCGCAGCCGGTCCCAATAGGTGATGCGTTCGATCACCTGCCGTTCGAAGCCGCGCTCGACCGGGCGGTAGAAAGTCTGCGGCGCCATCTCCTCGGGCCAGTAGTTCGCGCCCGAGAAGCCCTGGTCCGCGTCGTGGTCGTAAGCATAGTCTTTACCGTAGCCGATGTCCTTCATCAACCGCGTCGGCGCATTGAGGATGTTTGCAGGCGGCATCAGCGAACCCGTTTCCCTGGCGCTGCGCCAGGCTGCCTTCTGCGCCGTGTAGGCAGCGTTCGACTTCGGCGCCGTGGCGCAATAGAGGCAGGCCTGCACGATCGCCAGCTCGCCTTCCGGCGAGCCGAGGAAGTCGTAGGCATCCTTGGCGGCCAGGCATTGCACCAGCGCTTCGGGATCGGCGAGGCCGATGTCCTCGCTGGCGAAGCGGGTCAGCCGGCGCAGCACATAAAGCGGTTCCTCGCCCGCTGTCAGCATGCGCGCGAGATAGTAGAGCGAAGCCTGCGGGTCGGAGCCGCGCAGCGATTTGTGCAGCGCGGAGATAAGATTGTAATGCCCCTCGCGGTCCTTGTCGTAAACCGCAACGCGGCGCTGGAGGAATTGCCCCAGCGCGGCCGGGGTGAGCGGCTCATCGATCCTGGCCGCGTAAAGCGTCTCGGCCTGGTTCAGCAGGAAGCGCCCGTCGCCATCGGCCGAAGCCACCAGCGCCTCACGCGCTTCGGGCGTTACAGGAAGCGGACCTTCGAGCGCTTCGGCGCGTTCGAGCAGCCGCCCCAGCGCGCCGGCATCCAGGCGCCGCAGAATCAGCACCTGGGCCCGGCTCAGAAGAGCGGCATTGAGTTCGAAGCTGGGGTTCTCGGTGGTCGCGCCAATCAGCGTCACCGTGCCTTTCTCGACGAACGGGAGAAAGCCGTCCTGTTGCGCCCGGTTGAAGCGATGGATCTCGTCGACGAACAGCAGCGTGCGCTGCCCGGCCCTGACCGCGACTTCGGCCTCGGCAAACGCCTTCTTCAAGTCGGCCACGCCCGAGAACACGGCGCTGACCGCGACGAAGCGCATCCCAACCGCATCGGCGAGCAGCCGCGCGATGCTCGTCTTCCCCGTGCCCGGCGGCCCCCAGAGGATTATCGAGGACAGCCTGCCGGCCGCCACCATCCGGCCGATCGTGCCTTCGGGGCCGGTGATATGCTCCTGCCCCACGACTTCTGCCAGCACGCGCGGGCGCAGCCGGTCGGCCAGCGGCGCGTCGGCGCCGGGTTCATCCTGCTTGTGCTGCTGCGGCAATCCGCTGGCGAAAAGATCGGCCATGCCATCCATCCAAGTGCTTGGCCCCATCATGTGACATTCGGGCGTGACGATAAAGATGCCCGGCTGCAATTTTCGGAGTTGCCCGCCGGCATCGCAGTTCACCGACCGGATTCGTTAGCTTGCCATTCAGGGGGCCGCTCTTACATAGGGCGTTGCAGGAAAGGACGATTGCGCGCGATGAACGACGACCAGCCGAGCGGCAACCCCTGGGTCAAGAGCCTGCTTGTCTGGGGCGGCATCTTCCTCGCCCTGCTGATGGTGGTCTCGATGTTCGGCGCGCGTGCAGACGTGGGCAGCGCGATCCGCTATTCGGATTTCCGCAGCAAGGTCACCGAAGGCAGCGTGTCGGAAGTCCAGGTCGGCCAGGACCGCATCGTCGGCAAATACAAGAACGGCGGCAGTTTCAGCACGATCCCGATCCCGAACGACACCTCGCTGCCCGAACTGCTTCAGCAGAACGGCGTGAAATATGCGGGAAAGGCGCCCGAGGAACCCAACCTGCTGCTCTACATTCTCGTCCAGGCGCTGCCGTTCATGCTGATCCTGGGCATTGCCTTCTTCGCGCTGCGCCAGGTGCAGAAAGGCGGCGGATCGGGAGCGATGGGCTTCGGCAAATCGAAAGCCAAGCTGCTGACCGAACGCCAGGGCCGCGTCACTTTCGCCGACGTTGCCGGCATCGACGAGGCGCGTGAGGAGCTTGAGGAAATCGTCGAGTTCCTGCGCGATCCGCAGCGCTTCTCCAAGCTCGGCGGCCAGATTCCCAAAGGCGCGCTGCTGGTCGGCTCGCCCGGCACCGGCAAGACGCTGCTCGCCCGCGCCATCGCGGGTGAGGCGGGCGTGCCCTTCTTCACTATCTCGGGCTCGGACTTCGTCGAGATGTTCGTTGGCGTCGGCGCCAGCCGCGTGCGCGATATGTTCGATCAGGCCAAGAAGAACGCGCCCTGCATCGTCTTCATCGACGAGATCGACGCGGTCGGCCGCCACCGCGGCCACGGGCTCGGCAACTCGAACGACGAACGCGAGCAGACGCTGAACCAGTTGCTCGTCGAGATGGACGGCTTCGAGGCCAACGAAGGCATCATCATCATCGCCGCGACCAACCGGCCCGACGTGCTCGACCCGGCGCTGCTGCGTCCGGGCCGCTTCGACCGTCAGGTCGTCGTGCCGAATCCCGACATCGACGGGCGCGAGAAGATCCTCGCCGTCCACATGAAAAAAGTGCCGCTGGCCCCCGACGTCAACCCGCGCGTCATCGCGCGCGGCACGCCGGGCTTCTCGGGCGCCGACCTTGCCAACCTGGTCAACGAGGCGGCCCTCCTCGCCGCGCGGCGCAACAAGCGCCTCGTCGCCATGCAGGAGTTCGAGGACGCCAAGGACAAGGTCATGATGGGCGCCGAGCGCCGCTCCATGGTGATGACCGAGGACGAGAAGAAGATGACCGCCTATCACGAGGCCGGCCACGCGATCGT
>JAITWR010000163.1 GCA_031285165.1 Novosphingobium sp. | reverse complement strand
TCCCCCGTTCGTCCTCCTGCACCGTCACCCTGAACTTGTTTCAGGGTCCATCCTTCCGCCAACCCGGCGGCCTCAGGTGTAAACTGCCCGATGGACCCTGAAACAAGTTCAGGGTGACGTGGTGTGGGATGAGGGTGACGGGCAAGAGCAGCGCAAAGCCCCCGCCCCTTGCACGGAGGGGGTTGGGGGAGGGGCGCGGGCGAGCGCGGCGCTTTCCCGACAGACCCCGCCCCCGGCCCCTCCCCTAAAGGGGAGGGGAGCCAGCATCTGCCTGCCGCGCGGCACTCCATCCCCTGTGACGGAAATACGGATGCGATTTACAAATAGATGCAATATGATCCGTTTCGGGGTCGAATTCATGTGCGGGACAGAAAACGATATTATCATGCAGGGGCAGCCTCCGTTGCGGGGGCGGCGGTTTTCCGGGTAGGGGTGCCTATGTTGCTGACCGATATGCCGGGCCATGGCGCCTTGCCTGTCATGCGTTTTTCCACCGATGGCGTGTCGGAGGAGGATCGCGTCGCCTATTCGCGCGAGGTGTACGGGCGGGCGGTCTGCGGGCTGGAGATCGAGCCCAATGCCGGCACGCCGTTCCATGCCGACCAGGCGCTGACGGCCCTGCCCGACCTCTACCTGCTGACCGGCAGGCATTCGGGGCACAAGGCCATCCGCACACGCCCGCTGATGGCCGACGGCACCGACGATATCGTGTTCCACTGGAACACCGATGCTCCCGGCCTGGCCATGCAGTGCGGGCGCGAGGAGGAACTGGCCCCCGGTGAGGCGACCGTGTTTTCGACCATGGAAGTGGGCGTCAATCACTTCGTGCAGACGACCGGCTTCATCACCCTGCGCATGCCGATGCGCCTGTTCGGGGCGATGGTGCCCGACGTTGCCGGCACTTTCGCCCGGCGTATCCCGGCAGGCATGCCCGCCCTGCGCCTGCTGAAAAGCTATGTGGCCGGCTGGCAGGGCGGCGAACAGGCCGCCACGCCCGGAATGGCGCGGCTGTTTTCCAATCATGTGTACGATATCGTCGCGCTGATCCTGGGGGCGAGCGGGGACATTGCCGCCCAGGCGGGGCAGGGCGGCCTGCGCGCCGCGCGCCTCGCCGCGATCCGCCGCGAGATCGAAAGGAGCGCGCTCGATCCGGCATTCTCGCTGGCGGCGCTGGCCCTGCGCATCGGGGTGACGCCGCGCTATGTGCAGAAGCTGCTGACCGGGGAAGGCACCGCTTTCATCCGCGAAGTGGCCGACCGGCGGCTGGAACAGGCACTGCGCCTGCTGCAATCGCCCCGGCACCGCAGCCTGTCGATCGCCGAGATCGCCTATATGTGCGGCTTTCCCAATGTGAAGCATTTTCACGGCGTGTTCCGCAGCCGCTATGGCGCCACGCCCGGCGACATGCGCGCCGTTGCGGCAACGGCGCAACAGACCCCGGCCCTGGCCGTTATGGAGACAGAACGATGAAATCCCTGCTGAATATAGCCCTTGCCGCCGCGCTGCTGGCGCCGGCTCCCGCCCTGGCCGCGTCCGCCACTCCGTCCGCCACCCCGTCCGCCGCGACGCAGAAGGAATTCGCCGCCTTCATCGCGAAATTCCGCGCCGCGCTGAAAGCCAATGACGCGGCGGCCATTGCCGGCATGACGAAATATCCCTTCATGGATGCCAGGAACGGACAATATTTCACCGTGCGCAATGCCGAGCAGTTCCGCGCCCAGTCCTATGCCCGGAATTTCACGCCGAAGAACCGGGCCTGTGTTCTGAAGAACAAGGCAGTTTACGATCGGGTTGACGCTGGCGACGGTTATTATTCCATCTTCTGCGGCGCCCTGATGTTCACTTTCGTAAAGACACCCAAGGGGTTTCTGTTTGAAAACATCGGCGCGAACGATTGATCGCCGAAGGGAGATTGCCATGAGATTTCTGTCTATCCTGATCATGCTGCTGGCCGGCAGCGCCCCTGCCTTCGCGCGGCCGGTGCCGGTCAATCCGGCGATCAGCCCGAGAGACCCGCTGCCGCGGCGGGTGTTCGACTGCGGCGGATCGACCATCACCCGGATCACCGACCGCGGCGGCAGGCGGCTCGGCGATCCGTCGCTGGGATCGAACGTGACATTCGCCAACGGCGGCTTTCTCGTCGGCTACAGGACGGCGGACGCGGTGGCGGGTTCACGGGTGGGCGATCATGTCCTGATCTGCCTGGTGATGATCCCCGATCCCGACGGCTGCCCGCCCGGCGACCGGCGCGGGCGGCGCTACACCGTCACCAACCTGCGCACGCTGCAATCGTGGACGGAGCCGGATTCCAACCACTCATGCGGCGGGGCATGAGGCCGGCCGCCCTGCCCGGCTGCGCTGCGCTTCTGGCGCTTGCCGCCGGGCCGGGCCTGGCGGTGCCTGCTGGCGCATGTGCCGATTCCGTCCAGCGCCATGCGGCGGCCGAAAGGCTTTCGCAGCGCCGTATGGAGATCGTGGAGGCCATGCGCTTCGGCGACAGCGCCATGATCGCCGGCGCCGAGATCAACCGTGATCCGGTCGAGGGCCGCGACTGGATCATCGATGGCAACAGCACGCGCTTCAGCCTGTCGCTCGATCGCCGGCCCGGCCGGATGGTCTTCACTTTGAACGGCGATTGGGGGCATGAGACGGGCGTGCTGACGCTCACTCTTCCAAAAAAGATCGGGATATTCGCAGTCGACACGGCCCCCGATGAGGAGGGTGACAGGCCGACGGGGCCGATGCTTTACCGGCAATGGCGGCTGACCGGCGCCATTGTCGGCACCGGCATATTCCGCCGTGCCGCCGGCATGGGGCAGAAGGCGACGCTGATCCTGCATGGCCGCGGCAATGGCTGCCTGGATGCCGACAATTTCTATGCATGGTCGCTGCTGCTGCACGGCCCTGTCGGCAAGACGACGCTTTACGGACCGCTTAACGGGTCGCAGGTTGCTTCCTGCTGGATGGGGCCCTGCCCGGACGGCCGGGTGAAGGATCGCCGGCCGTCCGGGCAGGGGAAGCGGGGGATGGCACGCAGGAATGAGGCTGTGCCCGCGCTTCGCACGCCCCTGCCGCCGCCAGCGAAAATGGAGCTGTATATCGGCGGCTTTTCCGGGCCGAATTATACGGTGTCGCTGATCGCCGGCACGGACACCGTGCGCTATCGCAGCAACCCGCAGACATTCATCCGGCCGCATGCGCCGGGCACGCGCGAACGGGTGCTGGCGATCCCGCCGCGGCGCTGGCAGGTGTTCCGCGACCGGCTGGACGCTGCCGGCCTGTGGGCATGGCGCAAGGAATACAGAAGCGCGGCGCTGGACGGCACGCAATGGTCCGTGGCGATCGTGTGGCACGGCCGGAAGATCGAGGCCGGCGGCTCCAACGATTATCCGGCCGGGTTCCGGCTCTACAAGCAAGCCGTTCGCGAATTGCTGGGCGGGGAGGAGTTCGAGTGAGGATGAAGCGCGCGTTTCCCTTGCGGCGGCTGGCCGTTCTGCCGGCTCTGGCGGTGTCTATCGGGATTGCGGCGCCGGCTTTCGCCTGTGCCTGCTGCACCAACAGCGCCCAGCGCTATATCGCGACCGAAAGGATTTCGCCGCAGCGCATGGCGATCATGGACGCCGTGCGCTTCGGTGACAGCGCCGTGATCGCCGGCTCCGAGGTGGACGACGATCCGATCATCGATGGCATCAGCAGGCACTTCACCCTCTCGTTCGCTCGCCGTCCCGGCCGGATGGTCTTCACTCTGGACGGCGATGCGGAGAACGAGGCGGGCGCGCTGACTTTCACTCTCCCGAAAAAGATCGGGATCTTCGAAATCGATACGTCCCCCGATGAGGAGGACGATAAGCAAACGGGGCCGATGCTCTACCGGGAATGGCGGCTGACCGGCGCCATTACCGGCACCGGCATCTTCCGCCGCGCCGCCGCCGCGGGGCAGAAGGCGACACTGATTTTCCACGGCCACGGCAACGGCTGCCTGGAGGCCGAAAATTTCCATTCATGGTCGCTGCTGCTGCACGGCCCTGCCGGCAAAGAGACGCTTTACGGACCGCTCAACAGACCGGAAACGAGTCAGGAGGCGGGGGAGGCGGGTAACGGCACGGCAGGGGCGGGAGAGGCGGCGGTGAACGGATGATTGCCGTGCCAGCCAACAGGAGTTTGCCCGATGCGCCAGTTTCAGCCCGCCCCTGAGCCCGCCCCGTCATCGCTGCGCGCGTGGTGGGCGGCTGTCCTGCTGCTGGCTCTGTCGGTCTGGACAGGTACGGCTGGCGCCGCTCCCGCTCCCGGCAAGGGGCGCTATCAAGTGGAGCTGGTTATTGCTGCTCCCTGCTTCATTGGCCCCTGCCCGGACGGCCGGGTGAAAGATCGCCGGACCGGGGAAGTGTTCGACGCCGTCGTCGATTTCTCCAGAGTCGGCGAGCGGCCGGCAAGCCGCAACGACCTCATCATCGAGGCAAGCCGCACCCGGATCAAGCGCCCGCACGGCGGGCCGTCCTATGATGCGATCACGATCACGCGGATCGTGCGAACCGCTGGCGAGGCAGACTGGAACGCGCCACCCCGGCCGACCGGGGGAAGAAGGTTCTGATCAGGATGCGGATAACCGGAAGCGCTGTGTTCCCTCCCTCGCCGTTCCGTTCTCCGTCACCCTAAACTTGTTTCAGGGGCCATGGTGCAGCCGACACCGCAGCAGCAGGGGCAAAACGCCCGATGGACCCCGAACTTGGGCGTGTCATCACTCAGGGGATTCCCAAGGGATCGTTTGCGTGATTCATTCGGAGCCGGTTTCAGGAGGCTGGCACGTGGTGAAACGGTATGGATTGCGGGACGATCAGTGGGATCGGATCAAGGATTTTCTGCCCGGGCGGGAGGGTCATGCAGGGACGACGGCGCGAGACAACCGTTTGTTCGTGGAGGCGGTGCTGTATCGGTATCGGGCGGGTATTGCCTGGCGCGATCTTCCCGGGCGCTTCGGGGATTTCCGGGTGATCCACACGCGGCATATGCGCTGGAG
>JAITWR010000158.1 GCA_031285165.1 Novosphingobium sp. | reverse complement strand
CCGAGATGGCCGGGCACGAGAACGATCCGGTGATGGAGCGGATCAATCCCGAATTGACCGATGGCGCCTATTTCGGGCCGTCGCGCGGGCATCTGTTCCCCAAATATGCCCGCAAGATCGGCATGCCGCGGGCCTATGGCTACGGCGCTTCGATGGGCGCTTGGGTGACCGACTATCTCGCGGGCTGGGCCGGCGAGCATGGCATGGTGGTCCACTCGACCGCCAACTATCGCGGCCCGGCGCTGTCGGGCGACGTGACCATCCAGACCGCCGAGGTCGTCGACAAGATGGTCGACGAGGAAGGCCGGCATCTCATCCAGGTCAAGCACCTGATGAAAAGCCAGAAAGGCACGACGATGTGTGCCGGCATGGCCGAAATCCAGCTTCCCAAAAAACCGGACTGACTTTCGCCTCCCCCCATTTGCGCCGCAGGCAGATGGGGGGAGGGGGCTTGTCCGGTCAGGCTGCGTTGGCTGCGCCGAGCACTGCGCGGACGCCGGCCGTGGCGACATCCTCGTCGATGCCGACGCCCCAGATCGTGCGGCCGTCGGGAGTGACGCATTCCAGATAGGCGGCGGCGCGGGCGTCGGAGCCCTTGCTCATCGCGTGCTCCGAATAGTCGCGCACCTCAAGCCTGACGCCGAAGCTTTCCTCCAGCGTCGCCACGACCGACGAAATCAGCCCGTTGCCACGGCCCGAAACCGACTGCGCCTTGCCGTCGACGCCGATCGTGCCGGCGAACACCCGCGAGCCGTCGGCCGCGCGCGTCTCGTCATAGTCCTCAAGCTGGAAGCGGCCGCCGTCGAGCTTGTAAACGCGGCGGAACACGTCCCAGATATCCGCCGCCTGCAATTCCCGGCCCAGTTCATCGGCCAGTTCCTGCACGTGCTTCGAGAAATGCGCCTGCATCCGCTTGGGCAGCTTGAGGCCCTGGTCCTGTTCGAGCACCCAGGCGAAGCCGCCTTTGCCCGATTGCGAGTTGACCCGAATCACCGCTTCATAGGAACGGCCCAGGTCCGCCGGATCGATCGGCAGGTAGGGCACCGCCCACAGCGGGTCGTTGCGCTGCTCCTGCGCGGTGAAGCCCTTCTTGATCGCATCCTGGTGGCTGCCCGAAAAGGCGGTGAAAACCAGTTCGCCGCCATAGGGATGACGCTCGGGCACCTTGAGCTGGTTGCAGTATTCGACTGTCTGTATGACTTCGTCGATGTCGGAGAAATCCAGCCCCGGATCAACGCCTTGCGTGTACATATTAAGGCCGACTGTCACCAGGCAGCAATTGCCGGTGCGCTCACCGTTGCCGAACAGGCAGCCTTCGACGCGGTCGGCGCCGGCCATCAGCCCCAGCTCGGCCGCGGCAACACCCGTGCCGCGATCGTTGTGCGTGTGCAGCGAGATCACCGCACTGTCGCGGCCGGGCAGGTTGCGGCAGAAATATTCGATCTGGTCGGCATAGATGTTCGGGGTTGCCGCCTCGACCGTTGCCGGCAGGTTGAGGATGACCGGATGCTCGGGCGTGGGCCGCAGGATATCCATCACCGCCTCGCAGCATTCCAGACTGAAATCGAGTTCGGCGGTGGAGAAAGTCTCGGGCGAATATTCGAAATGCCAGTCGGTATCGGGGAAGCGCGCGGCCTGGTCGCGCAGCACCCTGGCACCCTTGATCGCGATTGCCTTGATATCCGCGCGCTCCATGCCGAACACGACCTGGCGCCACAGCGGCGAGACGGCATTGTAGAGGTGGACGATCGCCGCGCGTGCCCCCGCGAGGCTTTCGAACGAGGTCTTGATCAGATCCTCGCGCGATTGGGTCAGCACCTGCACCAGCACATCGTCGGGGATGCGCCCCGAGCGGACGAGGCCCTGGATGAAGTCGAACTCGGTCGCGCCGGCGGCGGGAAAGCCGACTTCGATTTCCTTGAGGCCGACTTTCACCAGCAGGTCGAAGAAGCGCGTCTTCTTCTCGGCGCCCATCGGATCGATCAGCGCCTGGTTGCCGTCGCGCAGGTCGGTGGAAAGCCAGCGCGGCGCGCGGGTGATGGTGCGCGTGGGCCATTGCCGGTCGGGCAGGTCGATGGGCTGGAACGGCCGGTATTTGGCCGAGGGGTCTTTGAGCATGGTCATGGCGGTATCTCGCTTGGGATTCTGCGGCTTGCGGTTCGGTTTTGTCGGGCCGGGCCGGTTTCGGCCGGGCTGGTTCCCCCTGGACGCCGCACGCGCCGCGAAGGCGGCACGTCAACTCACGCCCAAGGGCGGATAAGTCGCAGAGCAAGGCCAAGCCGGGTGATCATGGCCCGAGCCTATGGCAATCGGCCCGTCGTTTGTAAAGGGGCGCGCGGCGCCGAACTTTGCGAAGCTCGCTCATGGAAGGCACGGCAACTTTTTTCGGCCGAATCGCATGGTGGTTATTTTTCCGTTTTGAAAACAGTGGGATAGAGGAGCCTTTCGGCACTGCCGATGCCACCGGCAATTTCACCCGGCAGGGGCCGGGTAGGAAAGCGCAAAATGCCGCGCCGGGGGTATCCTAACCGTGCATCTCGATCGGTATCGGCCCCGCATCCTGCGCCTGCTTGCGCGGCGGGCGGATCAGCAGGACGAGCGGGATGCACAGCAGGGCGATCAGGGCGAGCAGGCGGAAATTGTCGATATAGGCGATCATCAGCGCCTGGCGGGTCAGTTCGTCGTTCAGCGCCACCGCGCCGGCGGTGGTGTCCGGCGACAGGTAGGAGGGCAGGCTCTGCGCTTCGGCCAGTTCGCGGCCGTAGCGGACCGTAAGCGAGGCGTGCATGGTCTGCTGGTTGGCCACTGTCAGCGCCTGCATCACGGCCACGGAGATGCTGCCGCCGATATTGCGGATGAAGCTTGTCGCGGCGGCGGCATCGGGGCGCAGGTCGGCACTGATCGTCAGGAAGCCCAGCGCCGAGAGCGGGACGAACAGGATGCCCTGGCCGATGCCCTGAAACACGGTGGCCCAGACGATCGCGCGGCCGTCCATCGACAGGTCGAAGCGCGACATCTGCCAGAAAGTGACGACGAAGAAAGCAAGGCCGATGGCGATCAGCAGCCGCCGGTCGACGAGGCTGTCGATCCGGCCCATGAATTGCAGGAGGATGAACATCACCACGCCGCGCGGCATACTGAGCATGCCCGCGTGAATCGCCGAATAGCCGAGCACCCCCTGCATCAGCAGCGGCATCAGGGCGAAGCTGGTGAAAGTCATCGTCGAGAAGAAGAAGCCGAACAGGCAGCTCGTCAGGAAATTGCGGTCGCGCACCAGCGCTGTCGGGAACAGCGGATGGCGCGCGGTGAGCGTGTGCGTGATATAGATCCACAGCGCGATGCCGGCGATCACCGCCTCCACGGCGATTTCGGTCGAGGAGAACCAGTCGAGCGTGGTGCCGCGATCGAGCATGAGTTGCAGCGCCGAAATGCCGATGCCGAGCGAGACGAAGCCGAGGAAGTCGAAGCGCCGCGGCTTCGGCGGCTCTGCGGGCAGGAACATGTAGATCAGCACCATCGACAGCGCGCCGGCCGGAACATTGATGTAGAAGCACCAGCGCCAGGACCATTCCTCGGTCAGCCAGCCACCGACCACCGGGCCGATCGCCGGGGCGACGACCGCCGCCATGGTGAAGATCGCGGTTGCGCGGCCGAGCCGCTCGGGCGGGTTGATATTGATGATCACCGCCTGGGCGATCGGCATCATCGGTGCGGCGACCATGCCCTGTAGCGCGCGGAAAATCACCAGTTCGGGCAGGCTGGTGGCGAGGCCGCAGAGGATCGAGGCAAGGGTGAAGCCGAACACGCAGACCAGCATCATGCGTTTCAGGCCGAACTGCGCCGCCAGCCAGCCGCTGATCGGGATCGTCACCGCCTGTGCCACGAAATAGGATGTGAGCACCCAGGTGATCTGCTCGGGCGAGGCCGAAATGTTGCCCTGGATATGCGGCAGCGCGATATTGGCGATCGTCGCGTCGATCGCGTTCATGAAGGCAGAGAGGATGAGGCCGAAAGTGATCAGCGTCCGGTTGCCGCCGGTATAGGCGCTCATGCGCGTGCCCCTGCCGGCGGTCTGCTGCCTTCCATTAGCGTTCTGTCCTGTCTCGCTGCTCCGGCAGCCGGCGGCGGCGGTTCGCACCGGCGCCGCGCGGATTGCCGCCTAAAGCAATTTCGCACCGGATGAAATTCAGAGTTTGTCCAGCCATTGCCTTCAGGTGCAGGAGGATCGGCTGCGCGCACTGCTTGACACCGGCGCACGGGGGCGGAAGGATCGCCCGACGCAGCGGGAGAGCATCATGACCGAACCGAATTTTCGCGCCGACTGGTCGCGGCCCTATCGCGTTGTCCAGTGGGCAACGGGCAATGTCGGCGCGCGCGCGCTGCGCCGGGTCATCGAGCATCCGGGCATGGAACTGGTCGGCTGCTGGGTCAGCAATCCCGCCAAGGTCGGCCGCGATGCGGGCGAGCTTGCCGGCGTGGCCCCCGTCGGCATCGCGGCGACCGGCAGCATCGACGACGTTATCGCGCTGAAGCCCGACTGCGTGCTCTACATGCCGCATGTGAACCGGGTGGACGAAGTCTGCCGCATTCTGGCATCGGGCGCGAACATCGTTTCCACGCGGATGGAATACCAGAACCCGGCATCACTCGCCGCGGCCGACCGCGCCGCAATCGAGGAAGCCTGCCGCAAGGGCGGCACCTCGATCCATGCCACCGGATCGAGCCCCGGCTTCATCACCGAAGCCATGCCGATCGTGCTGACATCGATCGCGCGGCGGGTCGACAGGCTGACAATCAGCGAATTCGCCGATACCTCGTCGCGCAATTCGCCCGAAATGCTGTTCGGTCCGATGATGGGCTTCGGCGCGGCGCCGGGGAACATGAACGAGGCGATGCTTCACCATATGAAGCATTCGTTCTCGCCCTCGCTGAACCTGATCGCCGAGGCATGGGGCATGCCGTTCGACGACATCCGCACGCGCCAGGCGCAGGGCATCGCGCGGCGGGACGTGGTGATTCCCGCCGGCACGGCCAGGGCCGGCACCGTCGCGGCGACCAGAACTGTCGTTTCCTGTATGCACAAGGGCAAGCCGCTGATCGAGTTCGAGGCGATCTGGTATATCTCGGCCGATGTCGACACGACCGACGGCGAGCAGTGGAACTTCCGCAAATCGGGCTGGCGCGTGCTGGTCGAGGGCGACACGCCGCTCGAGGTGAACATCAGCTATCCGGTGCCGGACGAGGACTATGCCGGGTTCACCCCGAACCTGACCGCGCACCGGCCGGTGAACTGCGTGCCCTATGTCGTCGCGGCAAGGCCGGGCTTCGTCACCACGCTCGATCTGCCGCAGGTGATCGCCCGGCTGGCATGACCGCAATCCGCCCGTTTACGCTCGCCGTCCCGCAGGAGCGGATCGACGATCTCCACCGCCGGCTCGATGCTACGCGCTGGCCCGAGCGGGAGACGGTGGGCGACTGGTCGCAGGGCACGCCGCTTGCCGTGTTGCAGGATCTCGCCGGCTACTGGCGTTCCGGCTACGACTGGCGGCGCTGCGAGGCGCGGCTCAACGGGCTCGGGCAATTCATCGCCGGGATCGACGGGCTCGACATTCATTTCCTCCACGTCCGTTCGCCGCACGCGGATGCGCTGCCCTTGCTGATCACCCATGGCTGGCCGGGCTCCGTGATCGAGTTCCTGCGCGTGATCGCGCCGCTGACCGATCCGGTGGCGCACGGCGGGCGGGCAGAGGACGCCTTCCACGTCATCGCCCCCTCGCTGCCGGGCTACGGCTTCTCGCAGAAGCCCGCCGCGACGGGCTGGGGGGTCGATCGCATCGCCCGCGCCTGGGGAACGCTGATGCAGCGGCTCGGCTATGCGCGCTGGGTGGCCCAGGGCGGCGACTGGGGGGCTTTCATCACCAACAGGATCGGCGAGATCGCGCCCGAGGGGTGCATCGGCATCCACGTCAACATGCCGATCGCGCGGCGGACGCGGGCGGCGAAGGACAGCCCCACAGATGAGGACCGGCGCGCCATCGCGCGGATGGATTTCTACAACCGCCAGGATTCGGGCTATGCACGGCAGCAGGCGACGCGGCCGCAGTCGCTCGGCTACGGGCTGGTGGATTCGCCGGTGGGACTGGCCGGCTGGATCTATGAGAAGCTGCATGCGTGGAGCGACAATTCCGGCGATGCCCGGGACTTGCTGGGGCGCGACGCGGTGCTCGACAACATCATGCTCTACTGGCTGACCGGCACCGGCGCTTCCGCCGCGCGGCTCTATTGGGAAAGCTTCGGCGGCGGCAACGACGGGGTGATCACCCTGCCGGCCGGCGCCAGCGCCTTTCCCAGGGATATCATGCCGGTCCCGCGCAGTTGGATGGAACAGCGCTATGCCGACATGGTCTATTGGAACGAGTTGGACCGCGGCGGCCATTTCGCAGCCTGGGAACAGCCCGGCCTGTTCGTGGACGAATTGCGGAAATGCTTCGGGCTGATGCGGTGACAGGGCCGTCCTGTCGGCTTATACTGCCTCCACAACAGTTGCGCGGGGAAGGGGCGGCCTTTTGCCCGCTCATTGATAGTTCACTTGCAAACGCCTACAGGAAACGATCATGGCAACGCAACTCGATCCCAAGGAACTCGCTCTTCAGGAGCAGCTTGCCCGCATCCGGCAGATGATAGCCGAAACCGACAGGCTGACAACCGAGCAATCCGCCCGCGTCCGCCAGATGATCGATGAGGCCGAACGCAATCGGGCGGAGCAAGCCAAGCTGGCACGCGAAACCAGAGTGATGCCGGCATCGCTCATCATGCAGGCGATGCTTGCCACTGCCGCCCTGCTGGGCGCCGGCGCGGCCGTGGCCAAGGTGTTCTTCCCCGGCTGAAAGGCGGAAAAACGGGGGGAGCCGCCGGGGCGGTTCAATTCCCGCTCAGGTCCGATGCGTCAAGGGCGGTGTTTTCCATCCAGTTGCGGAAGAACGCTTCGTTCGCCTCGCGCAGATCGGCCACCGGCACGGCGAAGCCGGGGCCTTTGAGCGCAGCGCCGCCGGTCGTGCCGATCCGCGTCACGGGAATGCCGGCCGCCCGGATCACTTCCGCCGCAGGCCCGGTGACGATGTAGCGCGCCTGATCCTCGCCGAAAGCGGCGGCCGCGCCGGTCAGGTCGACTTCGCAGCCGATGCCGCCCGCCATGGCCATTTCCGCCAGTGCGACCAGCAGGCCGCCGTCCGCAACGTCGTGTACCGCGGTGACTTTGCCCCCGGCGATCAGTTCGCGGACGAATTCGCCGTGGCGTCGCTCGGCGGCGAGGTCCACCGGCGGCGGCGGGCCTTCCTCGCGGCCGTGAAGCTCGCGCAGCCAGAGCGACTGGCCGAGGTGGCTGCCGGGCTCGCCGATCAGCCAGACCGCCTCGCCGGGGGCCTTGAAGGCGATTGTCGCCATCCTGTCATGGTCGGGCATCAGCCCGACACCGCCGATCGCGGGCGTGGGCAGGATGGCGCTGCCGCCGCCCGTCGCCTTGCTTTCGTTGTAAAGGCTGACGTTGCCGGAAACGATCGGGAAGTCCAGTGCCCGGCAGGCATCACCCATACCTTCGAGACAGCCGACGATCTGGCCCATGATCTCGGGCCGCTGCGGATTGGCGAAGTTGAGGCAGTTGGTCACGGCCAGCGGTGTTGCGCCGACCGCGCTGATATTGCGGAACGTCTCGGCGATCGCCTGCTTGCCGCCTTCGTAGGGGTCGGCGAAGCAGTAGCGCGGCGTGCAGTCGGTGCTCATCGCCAGCGCCTTCTGCGTGCCGTGGACGCGCACCACCGCGGCATCGCCGCCCGATTTCTGCAAGGTGTCGGCGCCGACCTGGCTGTCGTACTGCTCCCAGATCCAGCGGCGCGAGGCGAGATCGGGGCAGCCGGCCAGTGCCAGCAGGTCCGCGCCGATATCGCCGCTTTCGGGCACGTCGGCCAGCGGCGCCGGCGCGGGCGTGGGCACATGCGGGCGATCATAGAGCGGCGCCTCGTCGGCCAGCGGCGCGAGCGGGATGTCGCAGACCACCGCGCCGTCGAATTCGAGCACCATGCGGCCGGTGTCGGTGACTTCGCCGATCACCGCGAAATCCAGTTCCCACTTGCGGAAAATCGCCTCGGCCATCGGCTCCTTGCCGGGCTTCAGCACCATGAGCATGCGTTCCTGGCTTTCGGAAAGCATCATCTCGTAAGGCGTCATGTGTGCTTCACGGCAGGGCACCGCGTTCATGTTCAGGCGGATGCCCGCGCCGCCCTTGCTTGCCATTTCGACCGAGGACGAGGTGAGGCCCGCCGCGCCCATATCCTGAATCGCGACGATCGCGTCGGTCGCCATCAGTTCGAGGCAGGCTTCGATCAGCAGCTTTTCGGTGAAGGGATCGCCCACCTGCACGGTCGGGCGCTTTTCCTCGCTGTTCTCGTCGAAGTCGGCACTGGCCATGGTCGCGCCGTGGATGCCGTCGCGGCCGGTCTTCGAGCCGACATAGACGATCGGATTGCCGAGGCCGGTCGCGGCCGAATAGAAAATCCTGTCGGTATCGGCCACGCCCACGGTCATTGCGTTGACCAGGATGTTGCCGTCGTAGGCGCGGTGGAAATTGGTTTCGCCGCCGACGGTCGGCACGCCGACGCAGTTGCCGTAGCCGCCGATGCCCGCGACGACGCCCTGGACGAGATGCTTCATTTTCGGATGATCGGGCCGGCCGAAGCGCAGCGCGTTCAGGTTGGCGACGGGGCGCGCGCCCATGGTGAACACGTCGCGCAGGATGCCGCCGACGCCGGTGGCCGCGCCCTGGTAGGGCTCGATGTAGCTCGGGTGGTTGTGGCTCTCCATCTTGAAAATGGCGGCCTGCCCGTCACCGATATCGATCACGCCCGCGTTCTCGCCGGGGCCGCAGATCACCCAGGGGGCTTCGGTCGGCAGCTTCTTGAGATGGATGCGGCTCGACTTGTACGAGCAGTGTTCGGACCACATGACCGAGAAAATGCCCAGCTCGACCAGATTGGGCTCGCGGCCCAGGGCGTGCAGCACGCGGGCATATTCTTCTTCGGACAGCCCGTGGGCGGCGACGATCTCGGCGGTGATCTGGGACATGCGCGGCCCTTAGCCCGGTCCGGCGCATGACGCCAGCCATCGCAGCAGTCCGGCCGCAGGCGGATCGGAGCGCTTGACCCGCAGGCGCGGCCCCGCCATTTGAAGCGCATGACCGATATTGCCGCGGACATTGCTGCCATGAGCTTCGAGGACGCGCTGCGTGCGCTGGAAGATGTCGTGGGCAGACTCGAAAGCGGGGAAGTGCCGCTCGACGATTCGATCACGCTTTACGAACGCGGCGAACAGTTGCGCAAGCACTGTCAGACGCGGCTCGACGCGGCGCAATTGCGCATCGAGCGGATCGTCGCCGGGCCGGACGGAAATGCCGGCGGCACCCGGCCGTTCGACGATACGGAGCGCTGACCATGGCGAAAACGGCGGCGAACGGCCTGCTCGCCGGGGCACTGGCCCGGATCGCGCAGGACATGGACGCGACTTTCGACCGGCTGCTGCCCGTGCCGCAAGACCCGCGCATGCGCCTGGTCGATGCCATGCGCTATGCCGCGATCGGCGGCGGCAAGCGCCTGCGGCCATTGCTGCTGACCGCGACCGCGGCGATGTACGGGGTCGATCGCGATGCGGCCTTGCGGGCGGGCGCCGCGCTCGAATCGGTCCATGCCTATTCGCTGATCCATGACGATCTGCCCTGCATGGATGACGATGCCCTGCGCCACGGCAAGCCGACCGTTCACCTCGCCTTCGACGAGGCGACTGCGGTGCTGGCCGGCGATGCGCTGCATGTCTTCGCTTTCGAAGTGCTGTCCGATCCGGCGACGAGCGGCGATCCCTTCACCCGCATCGAACTGGTGGCCTGCCTTGCCCATGCCGCCGGCCATAAAGGCATGGCCGGCGGACAGATGATGGACATGGCTGCCGAAACCGCCGATTTCGACCTGCCGACCGTCACCCGGCTGCAACAGCTCAAGACCGGCGCGCTGCTTGGCGCGGCGGTGGAAATGGGCGCGATCCTGGGCCATGTTCCGGCCGAGGGGCGCACCCATCTGCGCGGTTATGCGCGCGACATCGGCCTGGCTTTCCAGATCGTCGACGATCTGCTCGATCATGAGGGTGACGAAGCCGCCGCGGGCAAGGCGCTGCGCAAGGATGCCGAAGCGGGCAAGCAGACTTTCGTGTCGCTGCTCGGCGCCGACCGCGCCCGCGCCCAGGCGCGGATGCTGGTGGATCAGGCAATCGCGCAACTCGCCAGCCACGGCGAGGAAGCCGAATTGCTGCGCGCGCTGGCGCGCTATATCGTGGAAAGGAATCATTGATGGCTGCCGGGGGGGAAATGGCCGGGAAATCGCAACGGATCGGGGTCTATCCGGGCACGTTCGATCCGATCACGCTGGGCCATGCCGACATCATCCGCCGCAGCGCCAAGCTGGTCGACCGGCTGATAATCGGCGTTACCACCAATCCGTCGAAGAACCCGCTGTTCACTCCTGCCGAGCGCATCGCCATGGTCGAGCGCGAGGTGGCCGCGCTCGGCATTGCCAATGTGGAGGTTGTCGGCTTCAACGCGCTGCTGATGCGCTTTGCCGAAAAGCAGGGGGCAAGCGTCATCGTGCGCGGGCTGCGTGCGGTCGCGGACTTTGAATACGAATACCAGATGGCGGGCATGAACCAGCAGATCAACCCGAACATCGAGACGATCTTCCTGATGGCCGATGTCGGCCTGCAACCGATCGCTTCGAAACTGGTCAAGGAAATCGCCATGTTCGGCGGCGGGATATCCCCTTTCGTCAGCCCCGCGGTGCGTGACGACGTGCTGGCGCGGATCGAGCAGGTCGGCAGGCTGGGCGACTATTGAGCCGCCTGCCCGTTATCCCCGTTCCCCGCTATTCCCGTGCCCCCATTCCTGTTCATTGCCATGACAGCGCCGGGGCGCTATCGGAGCCGGCGATCGATGCCTTGCGGCCGTGCGATGGCCCGGCCTGGCCCCCTGGATGAGTGCTGCCGAATGAAATCCCGCCTGTTTGCCTCCGTTCTCCTCGGGCTGTCGCTTGCCGCGACGCCGGTTCTGGCCAAAAGCAAGGCACCGCCGGCCAAGGCCGCCCTGCCGGCCGTGGTCGATTCCGATCCGGCGCACGATCCGCAGAACGTGCTCTATCTCGACCTGTCGAACGGCGGGCGCGTGGCCATCCGGCTGATGCCGGCCTGGGCGCCGAACCACGTGGAGCGGATCAAGACGCTGGTGGCGCGGCATTTCTACGACGGGATCATTTTCCACCGCGTGATCGACGGCTTCATGGCGCAGACCGGCGACCCCAAGGGCACGGGCGAGGGCGGTTCAGACCTGCCCGACCTCAAGGCCGAATTCAACGCGATGCCGCATGTGCGCGGCACCGTTTCGATGGCGCGCACCAACGACCCGGACAGCGCCAACAGCCAGTTCTTCATCGTCTTCTATCCGCGTTTCGCGCTCGACCGGAAATATACCGTATTCGGCCGCGTGATCGACGGGATGGACGTGGTCGACCGTATCGAACGCGGCGAGCCGCCGGCGAATCCGACCAGAATCGTGCATGCCGCAATGGCCGCCGACGATGCTCCGCCGCCGGCGCCGGCTCCGGTCGAGGCGCCGGCGAATTAGGGCAGGGCGCGGATAATCGGCACCGCTTCGTCCCCTTTTTCATTGTCACCTGCATCGTCACCATCGTCACCTGCACCCGTCACCCTGAACTTGTTTCAGGGGCCATCGGGCGTTTTACACCTGTTGCCGCCGGATTGGCGGAGCCATGGACCCTGAAACAAGTTCAGGGTGACGATGTGGAATGTCAGGGTGACAGTGGGGGAGGAGGGAGCGGGTGCGGGACC
>JAITWR010000073.1 GCA_031285165.1 Novosphingobium sp. | reverse complement strand
GGGGCTTCGACCGCCCCTCCCCCGTTCAGGAAATCCCCGCTGCGGCGAGCAGGGCCTCGGTCGAGGCATCGAACGCGGCTTCGCCCTTTGCGATCTGCCTGGCGATCTCCTTGCCCAGTTCGACGCCGAACTGGTCGAAAGGGTTGATGCCGATCAGCACGGCGTTGGCGAAAGTGCGGTGTTCGTGGAAGGCGATCAGCGCGCCGAGCGTCGCGGGGTTGAGTTCATCGAGCAGGATCGTCGCCGAAGGCCGGTCGCCGGGATAGGCGCGGGCGCCGTCGGCATCGGCACGCCCCGCCATCAGCGCAGCCCCCTGGGCAAAGCAATTGGCCAGCAGGGTCCGGTGATGTGCGGGATCAAGCGAATCGCCCGAGGCGATCGCGGCGATGAAATCGACCGGCACCAGATTGGTGCCCTGGTGGAGCAGTTGGAACACCGCATGCTGCGCATCGGTGCCCACACCGCCCCAGGTGATCGGCGCCGACGGCCCGCCCAGCGGCTTGCCCCCGGCCGTCACCGACTTGCCGTTCGATTCCATCTCGAGTTGCTGGAGATAGTCGGGCAGCAGCCGCAGCCGTTCGTCATAGGCGAATACGGCGCGCGTCTGGCAGCCGCGCAGGCGCGTATAGTACTGGTCGGCGAAGGCGGCGCGCAGCGGCAGGTTGTCCAGCCCGTCGGTATCGCGGAAATGCGCGTCCATCGCCGCCGCACCATCGAGGAACTCGGCAAAGTCCGGCCAGCCCAATGCCAGCGCGATGGGAAAGCCGATCGACGACCACAGCGAATAGCGTCCGCCCACACTTTCGGCGAAAGGCAGGATGCGCGTCTCGTCGACGCCCCATTCAACCGCCTTCTCGGGGGCGGCGGTCAGCGCCACCACCCGGCCGTAAGGATCGCTCACCCCGTTCTCGCGCAGCCAGGCGAGCGCGCTGGCGGCGTTGGTCATCGTCTCGGTGGTCGTGAATGTCTTGGATGCGACCGCGATCAGCGTCGCCGCCGGATCGCAGGCGGCAAAAGCCGCTTCCAGCGCGCAGCCGTCGATATTCGAGACGATATGGACATCGACCAGCGCCCGCCCTCCGTTGTCATTGGCGCGCACCAGAGCGTCGACCGCCAGCGCCGGCCCCAGTGCCGAGCCGCCGATGCCGATATGGATCAGGTGCCTGACCTCGCCGAGCGCTCCCTGGTGTATCGCGGCCGTCAGCATGTGCATCCGCGCATGCAGCGCAGCGGCTTCCCCGACGCTTTCCTCCTTGCCCATGCCGCGCTGCGCGGTGTGCTCGGCCGCCCGGCCCTCGCTAGGGTTGACGATATCGCCCGCGAACAGGGCCTCGCGCCGTTCGGCGAAACCCACCGCCTCCGCCAGCCGGAGGAACCCGTCGAGGTGCGCGGCGTCCAGATGGGTCTTCGACCAGTCGAACAGAATCCCGCCGCCGGGCAGGTCGAGCTTCACCGAGAGCCTCGCCACCCGGCCCCCGTCCGCCGCGAAAAGATCCTTCAATGCGGGCTTCGGCAATGCCTTGAGCCCGTCCCATGTCGCTTTCACCGCTTCATCCATGCCGGGCTCCCTTGCCTGAACCTGTGGAACTTACGCCCGCTGCGATTGCGACGACAATCGGAATGGGCGATCCAACCGGGGAAAGCCCCTGCCCGGCCACCCGCAGCGTACCTTTTCGTCAGGTGGCCGGGTGGGAGAGCGGGCTTGACGCAGGGCGCAGCGACCAACATGGACACAGCAATGACCGAAACCGCCCCCGCCGCCGCCAAGGACAGCACCTCCGCCAAGCCGAAGAAGGAGGAAAATTTCTTCGTCTTCCTGCTGAAGCTTGTGCTGATCGTCGTCGTTTTCCGCAGCTTCATCTTCGCGCCGTTCAACATCCCCAGCGAATCGATGCTGCCGCGGCTGGTAAAAGGCGACTACCTGCTGGCAGCGAAATGGCCCTACGGCTTCTCGCGCTATTCGCTGCCTTTCAGCCTGCCGCTGATCCCGAAACGCATTCTCGCTCACCAGCCCGAGCGCGGCGATGTCGTTATCTTCAAGGCGCCACCGACCAACGACGTGGACTATATCAAGCGGGTGATCGGCCTTCCCGGCGACCAGATCCAGATGGTCGACGGCCAGCTTCATATCAACGGCCAGCCGGTGCCCAAAGTACGCATTGCCGATTTCCAAATCCCGGTATCGGCCAACACCAGTTGCTACCGGCCGATCTACGAACGCGAACGCAACTACGAAGTGACGCGGCCCGACGGCGTCCGCGTTTGCAGCTACCCGCGTTACAGAGAAACGCTGCCCAACGGCAAGAGCTATGACGTGCTCGATCTCGATCGCACCGGCCAGGACAATACGCCGGTCTATGTCGTGCCCGAAGGCTCGCTGTTCCTGATGGGCGACAACCGCGACAATTCGCTCGACAGCCGTTTTCCCGCCGTCCCCGGTCAGGGCATCGGCATCGTCCCGCAGGCCAATCTGGTGGGCCGCGCAACCATCGTGATGTTCTCGACCGACGGCTCGGCCGAATGGGTCAAGCCCTGGACCTGGTTCACCGCCGCGCGCTGGCACCGGATCGGAGGCACGTTCTAGGCGGATGCTGAACGAGGACACCCGCGCCTTCCTCACCCGCCTCGCCGGGGCCAGGCCCGCCGACGAGGCCCTGTGGGTCGAGGCATTGACTCATGGCAGCACCGGCGCGGCGCGCAATTACGAGCGGCTCGAATTTCTCGGCGATCGCGTGCTTGGCCTCGCGATCGCCGAATGGCTGCACGCGCTCGGCACCGGCGACGAAGGCAAGCTGTCGCAACGGCTGAACGCGCTCGTCGCCCGCACGACCTGCGCCGCGATCGCGCGCGAGATCGGGCTCGGCCCGCACATGCTGCTCGGCAAACAGGCACGCGAGGATGGCGGGCAGGACAGCGACAATATCCTCGGCGACGTGATGGAAGCACTGCTGGGCGCGATCTTTCTCGAACAGGGCTTCGCGCCTGCGAGAGCGATCGTCCGCAAGCTCTGGACCGATGCGGTGACGGGGCAGACCGGACAGCGCAAGCATCCCAAGTCGGCATTGCAGGAATGGGCCGCGGGCAACCGGCGCAAAACCCCCGAATACCGTCTGATCGCGCGCTCCGGCCCTGACCATGCCGCGCGCTTCACGGTGGCGGTGGCGGTCAGGGGCATCGGCGAGGCCGAGGCGACCGGCTCCAGCAAGCAGGAAGCGGAAACGCTGGCGGCGGAAGAATTCCTCAAGAGGTTCGGCTGATGACGGAAAAATGCGGTCTTGTCGCGGTGATCGGCGCCCCCAATGCGGGCAAGTCGACACTGGTGAACGCGCTCGTCGGTCAGAAAGTGGCGATCGTCTCGGCCAAGGCGCAGACCACGCGCGCCCGGCTGATGGGCATCGCGCTTCACGACGAGACGCAGATCATCCTTGCCGACACACCCGGCATTTTCGCGCCGAGACGCCGACTCGACCGGGCGATGGTCGCCGCCGCCTGGGAAGGCGCGCAGGCAGCCGATGCGATCCTGCTGGTAGTCGATGCTCGAAAGAAACGGCGCGATGACATCGCCCCGATCCTCGAAGCGCTGAAGGACCGGCGCGAGCGCAAGATCCTGGTGCTCAACAAGGTCGACGCCTGCGAGAAGGAACCGCTGCTGGTGGCGGCGCAAGAGCTTGACGCCGAAATCGGCTTCGACGAGGTGTTCTTCGTCTCGGCGCTGACCGGCGATGGCGTGCCCGAACTCAGGCAGCGTCTCGCGGACCTCATGCCCGAAGGCCCCTGGCACTATCCCGAGGACCAGGTTTCCGACGCCAGCGAGCGCCTGCTTGCCGCCGAGATTACCCGCGAACAGATCTACCGCCAGCTCCACGACGAATTGCCCTATGACAGCGCCGTCCGCCCCGAAAGCTACCGGCAGCGCAAGGATGGCTCGATCGAGATCCGCCAGCAGATCGTCGTCGCGCGCGACAGCCAGAAGGCCATCGTTCTCGGCAAGCGCGGCGCCAGGATCAGGGCGATCGGCGAAGCGGCACGCAAGGAGCTGACCGAACTGCTGGGAGCCAGGGTCCACCTGTTTCTCCACGTCAAGGTCGAGGAAGGCTGGTCCGAAAGCCGCGATTTCTACGAGGAAATCGGGCTGGAATGGGTGCGCTGAAAGCCTGTCCTGCCGGCCCGAGGTCTGGCATGAGGATGCCATGCAGCAGAACACACGCACTAGAGCTTGCCTGAGCGCCGCAAAAGGGAAAGCCGCCCGCTCCCCGGAACATCGCTGGCCGCACCAATTTGTTCAGGTAAAGGTGAGTTAAGATGAACAATCTTACCCACCTCGACGAACAAGGCAATGCCCGCATGGTCGATGTCGGCGGCAAGCCGGCGACGGCGCGCGCCGCCGTTGCCTCGGGCCGCATCCGCATGTCGCCCCAGGCGCTCGCAGCCATCCGCGAAGGCGGCGTGCCCAAAGGCGATGTCATCGCCGCCGCCCGCATCGCCGGCATCATGGCGGCGAAGAAGACCGGCGAACTGATCCCGCTATGTCACCCCCTGGCGCTTGAGGCAGTGACTATCGACTTCACCTTCGAGGACGACGCTGTCCGCGCCACCGCCATCGCTTCGCTGACAGGCAGGACGGGCGTTGAAATGGAAGCGATAACAGCTACTTCTATCGCACTTCTTACAATCTACGACATGACCAAGGCGATCGACAGGGGCATGGTGATCGAAGATATCCGCCTGATCGAGAAGCGCGGCGGCAAATCCGGCATGTGGCGGGCTTCCGGGCAGGCCGGGCCATGAGGGAACCACCGCTGCCGCTCGAGGAAGCGCAGACCCGCCTGCTCGCCCTCGCCTCGCCGCTGCCGATCGAACACGTCGACATCGAAGATGCACTCGGCCGCTATCTCGCCGCACCGGTCGCCGCGCGCCGCACCCAGCCCGCCGCCGACCTGTCCGCAATGGACGGCTACGCCGTAGCTGCCGGAGACACAAGCGGGCCCTGGCAGGTCGTCGGTGAAAGCGCCGCCGGCCATCCCTTCGCGGGCAAGGTCCGAACCGGCGCCGCAGTGCGCATCTCGACCGGCGCGGTCCTGCCGGCCGGCGCCGCAGCGGTCATCCTGCAAGAAGACCTCGCCCGCGAAGGTCATCGCATCGCGCTGGCCGGCGAGACGCCATCCCCATCCGACAGACACATCCGCCGCCGCGGCCTCGACTTCTCGCTGGGCGGCGAAATCCTTGCAGCAGGCGCCCGCATCGGCCCGGCACAGACCGCGCTCGCCATCGCCGCAGGGCACAACCGGCTCGCGGTGCGCCGCCGGCCACGGGTGGCAGTGCTCGACAGCGGCGACGAGCTGGCCGACGACTTCGCTTCCTGCGCGGCCCACCAGATCCCGGCAAGCAACGGCGCCATGCTGGCAGCGATGGCCCGGGCGCTATGCTGCGATGTCGACCGACTCGGCCCGGTGCCCGACGACATGGATGCAATGACCGCAGCATTCGACCAGGCGAGCGAGGCCGATGTCATCGTTGCCAGCGGCGGCGCCTCGGTGGGCGACCACGATCTCGTCCGCCCGGCTCTCACCGCCTGGGGCGCCGAACTCGATTTCTGGCGCGTCGCGATCAAGCCGGGCAAACCGATTCTCGTCGCCACGCGGCAGAGGCAGATCGTGCTGGGGCTTCCAGGCAATCCGGTTTCGAGCCACGTCACCGCTTTTCTGTTCATGCTGCCGCTGCTGCGCGCGCTGCTCGGCGCTGCCGACCCGCTGCCCCGCCGCATCCGCACGCCGCTGGCGGCACCGCTGAAGCCCGGCGGATCGCGTCGCGAATTCCTGCGCGCGCATTGGGACGGCGCCGGCATAGCCGCGCAGGCGATCCAGGACAGCGCCGCGCTCGTCCCGCTCGCGGCCAGCAACGCGCTGATCGACCGCCCTGCCCGCGCGCCCGCGGCCGAGCCGGGCGGGATAGTTGACGCCTATCTGCTCGAAAACGGCGGCATTGTCTGAAAATCACCCGAGGAACTACTTGACGGCTTGCGTAGCGTTGCTTAATTGTTCCACATTCGTTCACTGAAATTCTCACCATAAGGGAGAGTGCAGGATGCTCACTCGCAAGCAGCATGAGTTGATCCGCTTCATCCAGACGAGGCTCGAGGATACCGGCGTGTCCCCTTCTTTCGAGGAAATGAAGGAAGCGCTCGATCTCAAGTCCAAGTCCGGCGTGCATCGGCTGATCTCGGCACTGGAAGAACGCGGCTTCATCCGCCGCCTGCCCAATCGCGCCCGCGCACTCGAAGTCCTGCGCCAGCCGGAGGACGTCACCAGCGGCGGTTCGGCCGCCATGCCTTCGCCCCGTGCCGCAGCGAACAGCAATGCCGCCATGGCGGCATTGCGCAGGCCGCTCGCACAGACCGAACCGGCAAACGATATTATCGAACTGCCGCTGCACGGCCGCATCGCCGCAGGCGTGCCGATCGAAGCGCTCGAGGGCCAGTCGACGCTGCCGGTGCCCGCCGCCCTGCTCGGGCCGGGAGAGCACTATGCGCTCGAAGTCTCCGGCGATTCGATGGTCGAAGCCGGCATCCTCGACGGCGATTTCGCGCTGATCCGCCGGACCGGCACGGCCCGCGACGGCGAGATCGTCGTGGCGCTCGTCCGCGGCGAGGAAGCGACGCTCAAATATCTGCATCACGAAAAGGGCATGATCCGGCTCGACCCGGCCAATTCGGCTTACGATCCGCAGATCTACCGGGATAGCGAAGTAGAGGTTCAGGGCAAGCTCGCGGGCCTGCTGCGCCGCTACAACTGACCCCGGCTCCCCTCCCGCCCGCCGGAAAAATCAGAGGGGCACCCGCTCGCCCGGTTCGGCTAGCCGCCCGGACCGGGTGATCGGTGTTCCGGGAGCGGAAATCGCCGCCGGTGCCGAGGCCGATCGAATTCCGGCCGCCCCACTTGCGTTTGCCACCAGCCATGCCCTCCCTGCGTTTCGGCCACGGTAGCAATCCTGCCGCTCGCCAGGTCGATCGTCAGGCCGCCGGTGCGCGAAAGCAGGCGCCGGTCGGCCTTGAGCAGCATCGGCCGGCAGCTTCGCGGAAGCCGGCGGTCGGCAATGACGATATCGGCCCTGCCGCAAGCAGCGGCCAGATCACGCTCGGGCACCAGGTCGCGGCCGCGGCCGATCAACAAGCGCCAGCGCTTGCCCGCCCGCTTCAGTTCGACCATGCAGAAATCACGGTTGCAACGCGCGCCGGGCCAGTCATCCAGTTGCCGCAGCGCACCGTCCATGCCGGCCAGTTCAGTGAGATTGTCGCGCACGAAGTCGCTGCGCTCCTCGCGCAGCACCAGCAGATCATCCCCGCCCTCGCCGGTGATGCCGACATGACGGCCATCGCCCGAAACGAGAATGTCGGGCGGCCGCAGCGTCAGCAATGACAGGGTTGCCAGAAGAATCGGCGCCAATCCCAACAGGCGCACTTTGCCGCTCCACAGCGCCAGCCACAGCCCGCCCGCGGCGAACAGGGCGAAACTTGCCGTGCCCATCGCCGGCAGCATGGTCACCGCGCCCGGCTGTCCCGCGACCCAGTGCGCGAGCCCGAGCATCAGATCGATCGACTTGCCGGTCAGCCACCAGGCAGGCGCGCCCGCCCCGAACAGATCCAGCAGCAGCGCAATCGCGATCAACGGCATGGTCACCGCTGTCGTCAGCGGGATGGCGATCACGTTGGCCAGCGCGCCGTAAACCCCGGCGCGATGGAAGTGGAACAAGCCGATCGGCATGATCGCAAGTTCGATGACGACGCCGGTGACGAGCAACATGACCAGGCGGCGCGCCATGCGCGCTATCCAGGCCTCCTCCCGCGGCGCCAGGAAAGCACGGACCGGCGCCGCGCCGTGCAGGGCGACGATGGCTATCACCGCTGCAAAGCTCATCTGGAAGCTCGGGCCAACCACGGCTTCGGGCCAGAACAGCATGACGAAGACGGCGGCGACTGCGACCATCCGCATCGACAACGGCTCGCGCCCCAGCGCCAGCGCGGCCAGCACCAGCACCGCGCCGATGCAGGACCGCACCGTCGGCACCTCGGCGCCGGTCAGCAAGGTGTAGAAGATTCCCGCCGCCGCACCCACCCCGGCCGCGACCAGCGGCAACCGCACGCGCAGCGCCAGCCACGGCCACAAGGCCAGAATCCGCAACGCCACCAGATAGGCCGCAGCGACCACTGCGCTGACATGCAGCCCGCTGATCGACAGCAGATGCGTAAGCCCCGCATCGCGCATCGCATCCTCGTCAGCCTGCGCAATCGCGCCGCGGTCACCGCTGGCGAAGGCGGCCGCGATCGTGCCGGCCGAACCATGCAGCCGCTCGCGCACGTGATTCGACAGCATCGCCTGCCACCGTTCAAGCCGGCCGCCGCCGGCGCCGGGGGCCAGCACCGTCACCGGCCCGATCGCGCTGCCGGTCGCAGAGATTCCCGCAAACCAGGCCGTCCGGGCAAAGTCATAGGCACCGGGCAGCATCGGCGGTGCAGGCGGCATCAGCCGGACCTTGAGGCGAATCCGCGCCCCCTCACCTATCTCCGGCCGATCCAGAGCCACGGGCAGCGACACCCGCACCCGGATTGCCCGCCCCGAGTCCGGCTCGCGCGTCGCCAGCAGCAGCCGCACGCGGCCCTGCGCCGGCTGCGGCTGGCGGTCGAGCACGAGTGCCGAAAGCCCCGCCACCAGGGGGCGCGCGATCGGACGGACTCCGACCAGTTCGGATTTGGTCCAGACGACCAGGCCGCCGGCGCCGAGCAGCAGAGCCACGCCCGTCAGCGCCTGACGCAGATAGGGAAAGCGCCCGTCCGGCCGGAAGCCGGCGAGGCTTGCCATGGCAATCGCCCCGCAGACAGCAAGCAGCGCCAGCCATTGCCAGACGTTGCCGAGCGCGAACCATGCGGCGATCCCGGCAGCGAATACCGCCGCCAGCCATGGCCCCCGCTCGAAGCCGGAGATGCTAAGAAATCGTTCAACACCCCGCAGCACGCTGGACAAGCCGCCTCGCCTGCGCCAATGGCGATGTTGCAGTGCAGCGCCCCCGGTGAGGTCGTCCGCTGCGTCGTCGGGCAAGGCGGCATTTTCGGGCATATGCGAGTTTGGGCAGGTAGAATCGATGATGGCAAGCGATAGCGGCAAAGACGTGCGGGCGGCGGATGGCCGCACGGTCGTCGCACGCCCCGTCGTGACCCGTTTCGCACCATCGCCGACCGGATATCTCCACATCGGCGGCGCGCGCACTGCGCTGTTCAACTGGCTTTTCGCGCGCCGCCACGGCGGCAAGTACCTGCTGCGCATCGAGGACACCGACCGTGCTCGATCGACCGAGCCTGCGGTCGAGGCGATTTTCGACGGGCTGCGCTGGCTCGGTCTGGACGGCGACGCGCCCGCCACGTTCCAGTTCGCCCGGTCCGGCCGCCATGCCGAAGTCGCGCAGGCGCTACTCGACGCCGGCCATGCCTATCGCTGCTATCTCACGCCCGAGGAACTGGCCGCGCGACGTGAAAAAGCGCAGGCCGAGCGCCGCCCCTTCCGCATCGACAGCGAATGGCGCGACCGCGATCCGGCCACGGCGCCCGCCGACGCGCCTTTCGTCGTGCGTATCAAGGCCCCGCGTGAGGGCGAAACCGTCATCAAGGATCTGGTCCAAGGCAAAGTCACCGTCCGCAACACCGAGATCGACGATTTCGTTCTCCTGCGTTCCGACGGCACGCCCACTTACATGCTTGCCGTCGTGGTCGACGACTACGACATGGGCGTGACGCACATCATCCGCGGCGACGATCACCTCAACAACGCTTTCCGCCAGCTCGCGATCATCCGCGGGATGGGCTGGGAAGATCCGGTCTATGCCCATGTCCCGCTGATCCACGGCGCGGACGGAGCGAAGCTTTCCAAGCGCCACGGCGCGCTCGGGGTCGATGCCTATCGCGACGAACTCGGCATCCTGCCCGAAGCGCTGTTCAACTATCTGCTCCGGCTCGGCTGGGGCCACGGCGACGACGAGATCATCGCGCGCGAACAGGCCGTCGCATGGTTCGACATCGCCCATGTCGGCAAGAGCCCCTCGCGCTTCGACTTCGCCAGGCTGCAAAACCTCAACGGCCACTACATCCGGGAAGCCGGGGACGCGCGGCTGGCTGCGCTGGCGGCGCCGCGGATGAGCGGCAACAGCGACCTCGACCTTCTGACCCGGGCGATGCCCGTGCTCAAGGTCCGGGCGAAAGATCTGAACGAGCTGGCCGCCGGCGCCGCTTTCCTTTTCACCACGCGCCCGCTGGCGCTGGACGCCAGGGCCGAGGCACTGCTGACGCCGGAGGCCAGAGCGCTTCTCGGCCGGATTCGGGACAGGCTCTCCGCCGAAAGCGGCTGGACAAGCGATGCCCTCGAAGCCAGTCTCAAGGGAATGGCCGGGGAGATCGGGCTGGGCCTTGGCAAGCTCGCCCAGCCGCTGCGCGCGGCGCTGACCGGCCAGACGACATCGCCGGGAATTTTCGATGTTCTGACATTGCTCGGGCGGGACGAAAGCCTCGCGCGCATCGCCGCGCAGGCGATTGCCGCCCCGGCAGAATAAACCTGAGGAGTACGTACAGGTGGGCAATCAAGCGAAACTGAGCGCAGGCGGCAAAGACTTCGAATATCCGGTCATCAGCGGCAGCATCGGACCGGATGTCGTCGACATCCGCAAGTTCTACGGCCAGACTGGCATGTTCACTTTCGATCCGGGCTTCACCTCGACCGCGAGCTGCGAAAGCGCGCTCACCTATATCGACGGCGACGAGGGAGTCCTGCTCCACCGCGGTTACCCGATCGGCCAGCTCGCCGAACATTCCTCGTTCATGGAAGTCAGCTACCTGCTGCTGAACGGCGAACTGCCTTCGGCGACCGGGCTTGAGGACTTCAGCCGCACGATCAGCCGCCACACCATGCTGCACGAACAGTTGATGAGCTTCTACAAGGGTTTTCGCCGCGATGCTCACCCGATGGCGATCATGTGCGGCGTGGTCGGCGCGCTTTCGGCCTTCTACCACGATTCGACCGACATTTCCGACCCGATGCACCGCAAGATCAGCTCGCACCGCCTGATCGCCAAGATGCCGACGATCGCCGCGGCGGCCTACAAGTACTCGGTCGGCCAGCCATTTCTCTATCCCGACAACTCGCTGTCCTATACCGGCAACTTCCTGCGCATGACTTTCGGCGTCCCCGCCGAGGAATACGAGGTGATCCCCGAAGTCGAGCGCGCGATGGACCGCATCTTCATCCTGCACGCGGACCACGAGCAGAATGCCTCGACCTCGACCGTGCGCCTGGCCGGTTCGTCGGGCGCCAACCCTTTCGCCTGCATCGCGGCCGGCATCGCCTGCCTGTGGGGTCCGGCCCACGGCGGCGCCAACGAGGCGGCGCTCGAAATGCTGCGCGAAATCGGCACGCCCGACCGCATCCCGCACTACATCGAGCGGGCCAAGGACAAAAACGATCCGTTCCGGCTGATGGGTTTCGGCCACCGCGTGTACAAGAACTACGACCCGCGCGCGACGGTGATGCAGAAGACCGTGCGCGAAGTGTTCGACGCGCTGAAAGTGTCCGACCCGGTGTTCGAAACCGCGCTGCGGCTTGAGGAAATCGCACTCAACGATCCCTACTTCATCGAGAAGAAGCTGTTCCCGAACGTCGATTTCTATTCGGGCATCATCCTCTCGGCGATCGGCTTCCCGACCACGATGTTCACCGCGCTCTTCGCACTGGCCCGCACTGTCGGCTGGGTAGCGCAGTGGAACGAAATGATCTCGGACCCCGGCCAGAAGATCGGCCGCCCGCGCCAGCTCTATACCGGCCCGGCGCAGCGCGACTACGTACCGCTCGGCAAGCGCTGAACCCCGGCGACGATCCTGCCCGGCCTGGCCCCGGTCGGTATCCTCGCGATACCGACCGGGCTGCTTTGAGGCTCGGCATTATCATGGCGCAGCGCACCGATGGTGGGCGTTGGCGGTCCATGGCCGCCGATTCAGCGATCCGGCAGGCCGATCACCCGATCGCGCGCCAGCCCGTCGATCGCGGTATCGTCGTAGCCCAGGCCTTGCAGTATCTGCCGCGTATGCGCGCCCTGGCCCTCGTAAGGCAGCCCGACCACGCAAGGCGTCTGCGAGAAGCGCACGACCGGCGCATGTCGCCAGTATTTCCCGTCGGGGGCCTTGTCGGCGAATTCCGGGCTGCGGGTCATCGTCATGAAGCCGATGGCCTGCGGCTGCGGGTCTTCGTAGAGGAAACGCAAGTGGGATGCCTTGTCCGCCCGCACGCAGGCGATATCCCGCGCCAGCAAATCCCGCTCCCATTCATCCGCCGTCCGCGTCAGGAAGACCGGTTCGAGCAGGGCCGATAGCGCCGCCTTGTCGGCCATGCGCGATTTCCAGTCGGCAAAGCGCGGGTCGGACGGCAGATCGTCCAGCCCCAGCGCGGCGCAAAGCTGCCGGAATTCGTCATCGAACCGGGCCGCGATGAACACCCAGCCGTCCTTTGCCCGATAGAGCCGATAGGTCGCTTCCAGCCCGAGTTGCGCCTTGTCGGGCACTCGCCGTGGCGGCTTGCCGGCATAGGCGAAAGCATCGTCCGAATTGCAATAGACGTTCGATACCATCATCGATGTTTCGATATATTGCCCCTTGCCGGTCAGCACTCTGGCAGCCAGCCCGAGCGCCATGCCGGTGCCGACACCGCTGCCGGCGATGGGATCGGGCGACTGATCGCCCTTGGGCCTGTTGCCCTCCCCCGACTGGAACACCGAATTGCCCGAGAACGCCCCCATCGTCGGGTTGAACGCGGCGCGGAAGCGGTCCGGTCCTTTCGAGCCATAGGAACCGGCATAGACATAGACGAGATCGGGCTTGATCGCTTTCAGCGTCTCATAGTCGATCTTCAGCCGCTCGGGCACGCCGGGACGGTAATTGTGCATGACGATATCGGACTGCCTGACCAGTTCGTAAAAGAGTGCGAGGCCCCGCTCGCTCTTGAGATCGATCGACAGGTTCTGCTTGCCCTGGAAAGCGCGGATCATGTTCTCGTTGGTCGGCATGCGGCGATAGGGATCGCCGGTCAGCGGCTCGACCTTGATGACTCGCGCGCCGAGATCGGCCAGCAGCGCGCCGGAGAACGGCGCCGCGAGCCAACTGGCGCATTCTAGCACGGTGATGCCTTCGAGCGGCCGCTGCGGGTTGCCGCCTTTGGGAATGATCCGGGGAGCGGCCCGGGGTGCTTCGGCCAGAACCTCGGCGGTATGCCGGCCCGGCTCCGGTGCGGGGCGGCCGATCGCCGCGGGTGTCTCGCTCATTTTGGCGAAAGCACCCAGTTGCTCCATGCGCCCCGCGCGCGGATCGTCGACCGCGACGACATGGCCGTTGATGCGGAACTGCTCGTGTTGCAGTGCTTCCTGCGTCGTCTGCATCGTCTCGCCGGCGCAATCGGGGTTGCGGCGATAGATTTCCCGCCACTCATCGGCGGTCTTTTCCCTGAAACGCTCGAAGATCATCAGGTTGAGCGCGATGCGATCTTCATCAACGGCGATGCGCGGCGCATCCTTGAAACGCGCATCCTGCCAGATCCATTCGAACCCGATGGTCTTGATCCATGCCTCGAACAGATCCTGCTGGATATGCGAATGCATGATCCAGCGGCCATCTTTCGTCTCGGGGCAGATCTGGCTGGGGTTGGCGGTATAAGGGTCCGATTCATGGCGATCCGCAGTCAGAATGCCGCGAGCGACATCCTCTTTGGAAAGCTCGCCCGGATAGAGGTCTGGCGGAATCTCCTGGCCGTCGAACAGGCGCCAGTTGTTGTTCGGCGCGCTGACGCCCGACAGCAGTGTGCCTTCCAGCTTCTGCCCGCGGCCGGTCTCCGCCCTCACCCGCAGCGCCGCGACCAGCGCCTGCACCGCGAACATGGCCGAGTGATAGGAAACGTCGTTGATCGCCCGGAACGTCGGACGCAGCCCCTGCCAGCCGATCTGGTCCCGCATCCGACCGGATTTGGCATTGACGATCCCGTCATAGGCCTTGAGCCGGCTGTACGGCCCCGTCTGGCCGAAGGCCGACAGCGAATAATGGATCAGCGCCGGATTGGCCGCGGCGGCATCGTCATACCCCAGCCCCAGCGCAGCCGCTTCACCCGGCCGCAGGCTCTCGATGAAAATGTCCGCCCCTGCCAGCAGTTTCCGGGCCTGCGCCCGCCCTTCCGCGCTGTTCCAGTCCAGCGCCACGCTTTTCTTGCCGCGCTGCCAGAGCAGATAGGCCGGATGTTCCCACATCGGATCGCCGCCCGGCGGTTCGAGCCGGATCACTTCGGCGCCATAATCAGCCAGGATCATGGTCACCAGCGGTCCGGCCATGCCTTGAGTCAGGTCGATGATGCGGATGCCTGCAAAAATCTGGGTCATGGGGAGAAAGCCTTGTTGTGAAAATCACGAAACCGGGGGAGCGACGTGCTGCTGCGATCAGGAGGCCCTGCCTTTTGCAGCGACACAGGCATCGGCGATACGGATACGTTCGAGGTAATCCGCCACGCCTGCGGCCAGATCGAACGCCGGAACGAAGCCGAGGTCGGTGACAAGCCGCGTGTTATCCATCGGCGCATGGGCATTGCCTGCCGGCTCTTCGGGGTCGACCGTTATTGCGGCATCCGGCAAGGCGGCGCGCAACGCAGCGGTAAACTGCCCGACCGGCAGGCGGGCGGAACTTACATTATAGAGCCGGTGGCGCAAACGCTCCTGCGTCAGCGCCAACCATGCCGCCTGCGCCGCGTCGGCAGCGTAAGTCCAGTCGGCCATGACCGTGTCGGCCGGCATGACGATCGACTGCCCTCTGGCTGCGCTTTCGACCCGCGCCATATAGTGAAGCGAGCGCGGTGGCGGCATCAGCCCGGAATTGTAGGAACCGCGCCAGCCCCGCCCCAGCCCGTAAGTCGAGCCGAAGCGCAGGGAAACGGCATCGAGCCCCAGCGACCCGGCATAGTGATTGACCATCGCCTCGCCCCAGAGCTTGCAGAAGCCGTATGGCACTTGCGGATCGGGAACGAGATCCTCGGTCAATACGGCCGCATCCAGCGCACCGTAGGCCGCGACCGAACTGGCAAAAAGGAAACGGCGCACACCGGCGACGCGCGCTGCCTCCAGCACGTTGGCGGTGCCCTGGCACTGGACCTGGATATAAGCAGGCATCCTGCCCGGCGGCGGCGAACCCAGGATGAAGGCGAAGTGCGCCACCCGGTCGATCCCGTATCCGGCAAACACCTCCTCCACCACGCCCTGATCGCCGACATCGCCCTCGACCAGCGTGACCCGGTCGAGAACATCGGCAATCCGTGAGCGATCGGGATAGCGGTCCAGCACCACGACACGATCCTGAGCGCCCGACCCGAGCGCATGGCGAGTCAGATAAGAGCCGAGAAACCCGGTTCCGCCGGTGACGAGCAGCGTCATGGCGTTCCTCTGGCCGGCTCGACGATGCCGCGCGAAAGGAAGATCTCGCGCGCGACATTGGCTGCATTACGCCAGTTTCCGCCGCCGCAATAGATCGCCCCGTGACCGAGCAGTTCCTGTATTTCATCGCCGGAAATGCCAAGGTTGATGGCATTGTTGATATGAAATGCCAGTTGGTCGTTGAGCGCCTGCGCCTGTAGCGATGCCATCGTTATCAGGCTGCGGACACGATAGCCGAGAGCCGGACGCCCCCAGCATTCGCCATAGCCGTATTCCCCGTTGATCCGGTTGTAATCCTGTTCGGTTTCGAGATCCTGCGCCTTCTCGCCCCACACGCCGTTTCTGAGGTAGTGCATCGGCGCCGCATCGGGAGCCAGGCCCTTGCGGCCGATCCCGACATCGCGGACAATCCGGGCGACTGCATCCAGGCGGCCCTGGCGGTCCATCGGATAGACGGGCGTGATCGCTTCATCGGCCGGGCTGGTGATGCCCTGTTCGGTGAACACGGCCCGCGCCACGTTCATCGCCTCTGCCGCAGCGGTAAGGCCGGCATATGTGCCGACATGGAGAAAGATTTCCAGAATGTCCGACGCCGCGATCCCCACCCGGAGCGAAGCGCGCACATAGTCGGCCAGCGGCCCCGGCTGGCACTTCGTCATCAGGATCGCCAGCGTGATGCAGCAACGGTCCCGAATGTCCAGATGCGGGCGGCTCCAGATTTCACCGAAAGCATAGGCCTGCGCGCCGAGAATCTCGCGTTCGACTTGCAGCGTTTCGGCCGAAACGCTGTTCGCCGGGTTGGCGCACATCATCGGCAGGCCCAGTTGCTCGTGCACCTTTCTTTCGGCTTCGATACGTTCTTCCTGTGTCAGCACACCCATTGTTATCTCCCGGTGTTATTGTTCATTCAGGCGAGCCTGGCCGTCCAGCCGCCGTCGACAGGAATGGTGATGCCCGTGACGAACGAGGCGCGGTCGGACGCGAGGAAAGCGGCAACCGCAGCCTGTTCCCCGGGAAAGCCCGCCCGGTCCAGGGCCGCCTTGGCGCGCAGAACCGCCGCAGCCTGCTCGGGGATCGACTGGTTCTTCTCGCTCAGGGTGAAGCCCGGCGCCACTGCGTTCACACGGATGCCCTGTGCGCCGTACTTGCCGGCAAAACTCTTGGTCAGCGAATTGATGCCCGCCTTCGCCGCGGAATAGGCGAAGGAGATCATCGGATCGTAATTGTAGGAAGCGGCCGAGGAAAAATTGACGATCGCCCCGCCCCCGCCCGGCAGCATGGCGCGAACCGCGTGCTTGCAGCAGAACATCATGCCCTTGAGATGCACGGAGGTATAGGCATCGAATTCCTCCTCGCTGATCTCATCCCCCCATCTGCCGCCGGGATTGCCGGCAACGTGGATCGCGGCATCGACCCGGCCGTAAACCTCCAGCCCGCGGGCGAACATCGCGGCAATCTCCGCCTCTCTGGTCACATCGGCGCGAAACGCCGTGGCAGCATCGCCCAGTTCCGCGGCAGTGTCCTGTTCTTCACCACTGACATCGGAAACGAGCACTCTCGCCCCTTCGGCAACGAACATGCGGGCGATGACGCGCCCGATCCCCCGACCCGCGCCGGTGATCACCGCCACCTTGTCTTGCAGCAGACCGATCGGAGCGAATTGCAGATTTTCCAAAGTCATGTTCTCCCCCATTCGGGAAATGCGCGAAAGAGCGCATTTCTCGGCAGCCTTGTCAGCCATTCGCCGGAATCAGCGGCGCACCATCGACAGTCAGCCGCTTCAGCTTGCGGGGGCCGGTGAAATCGGCAACCCCGCGATGCTGCGTGACCTGCTGGTGCCAGACCGCAACATAGCCGAGCTTCCAGTTCAAGCGGACATGAAACTCGGGCGTGTTGATATGCTCCGTCAGGAAGCGGCAAAGGACATCGTTTTCCGTATCCGTGAGCCCGACAAAGCATTCGGTGTAGTTCGGATTATAGAACAGGCATTTGCGCCCGGTGACCGGATTCCTGACGACAGCCGGATGGATATGTTCCTTCGGTTCGAGGAAGGAGGCCAGCTTGTTGTTGTTCACGATCCGCAAGCCATCGAGCATGGCCTGGAAAGTAGGCGAAAGCGCGTCATAGGCCGCGTACATGCTCGACCACATCGTATCGCCCCCGGCCTCCGGCAGTTCGTAAGGAGTCAGGATTGCGGCCAGCGGTGGGACTTCCAGCGGCCCGCCATCGGAATGCCACCGGTTTATCAGGTGCTCCTTCATCGGCATCCGTCTGGAATCGATAAGCGGCACCGCATCCTCATCCTGGTTCTTCACCTGCTGGCCGAACACCGCCTGCACATTGCCGAACAGGCCGGCGAATTCGGTATATTCGGCCGCTTCCGGCGCACGCCCGAAATCGAAGAACAGCACGCCATGCTCCGACAAGGCGCGCAGCAGGGTGCCGGACCTCGCCGGGTTGCCGGGCGCTCCCAATTCGAAATTGCAAACCCAGGCGCCAATCAGGCCGGTTGCCCGTTCAAGCCCCAGATCGTCTACAGTGCTCACCATGGGAATCCTCCACTTTCGTCAGTTCACGCCATCCGCCGGATGCAGGCCGAAAATCGCCCGCGCTTCTGCCGCCGTGGCGACGGGGCGGCCCATGGTTTCGGCCATATGCACGGCTCTTTCGACCAGTTGGGCATTGCCCGGCAGGCCCAGTTCGGGAAACGGATGATCCCCCAGCCCCACCGCGACATGCCCGCCTCTGGCAATGGCATAAGCGTGCAGCGGAAACGGATTGGCCCCGATCGCGCTGACCATCCAGTGCCACCTTGCGCCGGGCGGGATGAAATCGACCAGCGCCTGCAACCCTTCGACGGTTGCCGGATGGCCGAATTCCTCGAAGCCATCGCCGAATACCGTAAACTCGCACATCAGCGGCTCGCGCATCAGCCCCATCTCGATGAAGGCCTGCGCCGTGCGGATGCCGGCAATATTCCACATCATCGCAACCGGGCGCACCCCGATCCCGTTCATGCTTTCGCACAGCTCGCGCAGCATCCTGGTCGTGTTCAGATAGATACGCTCGCCCGAACCGCGAAACTCGCGGCGCGCATGGTCATAGAAATCCATATTGACCGTGAGCATATCCGCCGGAACGGCATCCGGCCTCGTCGCCGGATCCTGCGCCATGGCGACGATGTGGGCGGTTCTTTCCGCCATCGTCGGCAACATGCTCGCCCCCAGTGTCGGAAAGGTAATGATATCGCAGCGCTGTTTGATAAGCCGCACTGTCTCCGCATAAAGGCGCGGATCGGTGGAAGGCTTGCCGCTGTCAGGCTCGCGCGCATGAAAATGCACGACCGACGCACCGGCCCGCCAGCAATCATGGACCTGATCCGCGATCTCCTGCGGACTATAGGGCACATGCGGGTTCTCCCCCCGCATCTGGCCTTCATTGACCCGAACCTGGATAATCAGTTTTTCCATGTCATGTCCTCGTCCCGTCAACTGCCGAACAGCGCCTGAAGCTCGATCGCCTGTTCGAATCCTGCGGTTCCGACCGTCATCACATCGGTACGCACAAATACCTGGCGAACCGCCGGCAAGCCGTCGATCGGCTCATAGGGCGGCACTTCCCACACCGACACGCGCGCCGCGAGTTCCGGGCCGAGGCCATGGGCCAGCCTGTCCAGTACCGCGGCCAATGCCGCTTCCGAGCCGAAGCGGATGCCGAAATGCGGCGCCAGCGGCGGCGCCTTGGCGACCGCGCCGCGATAGGCCGCCATCGCTTCCTTCAGCCCGGCATCGTGCTCGACCCGGTCGCGCAGAAGATCGACCACACGCAGCAGCATCGGAGGCATTTCATAGAGAAACAGGATATTGTTGGTGGGATCACGGTCGGCATCGTTGAAGTGACCGGCGAGCAGGGGCCGGCTACTGGCAGTGAATTTCATCTCGACCACACGCAGACCGATCGCCTCGGCCAGCCCGATCGCCAAAGCCCGGTCCTCAGGCCGGTACATGCCTTCCAGATGATTGAGAAAGGCGCCTGCGTAGTCACCGATACGATCCATCGCCCACCCTCGACACATATTGCAATATGCATTTATTTTCGCTTATATAATTGCAACATGGATATATCGAAAGTCAAGCCGGTAATTGCCGATTTCCGCCCTGCCCTGCCCTGAAATGCGCTTTCCCGCATCCATTCGGGCATTTTCAAGCGCAATGCGCGTTTTCGATGGCCGCAAGCATAGCGTCCGTAGGGCTGGCGCTTTTGTGCCGGCCCATGGGGCCGATGATCTCGGGTATTTCCTGCAACGGCACAGCCGCCAGTGCTCCGGCCATATCCTCGATCGTCCAGTTCCTGCCGCCGTTGCCGACGTGATGCGCTGCGGACCAGCCATCATAGACATAGATGTCATCGGCGCGGACGCCGAAAAGGCGGCCGGTAAAAGGGCACAGCGGAGAAACCAGATATGTCACCAGCCGGGCCACATGGTCCGGAAGATACAGGTCGTAACCGGCATCGCACGGCATGATCCGATCGAGAGCGACATCGTCGGCCGCGGGCATGGCGGCAGCCATCATGCGCGTTCGCGCCACCGGCGCCAGCCCGTTGACGCGGACTCCCAGGCCGGCAAGTTCCTGCGCGGCAAGCTGCACGATCGCCAGCACAGCGGCCTTGCTGACCCCATA
>JAITWR010000145.1 GCA_031285165.1 Novosphingobium sp. | reverse complement strand
AGGGCGAAGTTCGTGAGTTTCCGGCCCGGGCTCAGCCCTGCGGCCGCACCAGCCCCCAGCGCGCCGTTGCAGTGTCCGCAGGCACGGCATCCAACGGCGGCATGCCGGGAGGCGGGCCGTAGTCGGGGAAGTCGTAGAACGTGCCGGTCAGGTCCGGGGCGCCGCGGTAAAGCATCTGGAACAGCCGCCACCGGAACAGCCAGCGCCCCTGTTCCTCGACGAAATGTTCATAATAGACGCCCATCGAAATATTGGTGTCGCCGTTCTTCCAGATGCATTTCTCGTCGATGTAGGTGCGGGCGCGGGCAGTGCCTTCCCCCACTTCCAGAATCGGCGTGCGGAAGCTGATCAGCACGCGATCGAAGCGCGCGAGGATCGCGGTGATCGTCTCCCCGATCTGCGCGCGCCCCTTGAGGACCATGCCCGAAATGCGCCATTCGCCGTCCTCGGCGAAGCACCGGGCGAAAGCCCCGGCATCCTGGCGCCAGACGGCATCGGTATAGCGCTGGTGCAGCGCACGGATGCCCGCCTCGGCCGCTATGAAATCGCTCATGGTCCTTCTCCCCGGTCCGGCCCGACTGAAGCACGCACCTTGCTTCAGGTTCTGGCTGCCGCATCGTTTTTTGCGCACGATGCTCTATCCCCGCCGGCAGGCAGGCGCGCAAGGAGAGATTGATCGCGCAGCGCGAAGCGGCCAAGGAGCGCCCGACCACAGCGGAAAGGCGCGGCATGACGAACGGCGATTCCCTCAGGCAGCGCCTTGCCGGCGGGGCAAGGCAACTCGGCGCCATCCTGATGCTGCCCTCGCCCGACATGGCCGAGATCATCGCCCATGCAGGCATCGACATGGTTATGATCGACCATGAGCACGGCAGCGGCGGGCTCGGCGATTTCATCGCGCAGGACCGTGCCATGGCCGGTACGCGGACCCGCGCGATGGTTCGCGTGCCGCACGGCGAACTGGGCTATGCCCGGCGGCTGCTCGACAACGGCGCGCAGGCAATCGTCTATCCGGGCGTCGACACGGCCGCGCAGGCCGAAGCCTTCGTCAGCGCCTGCCGTTATCCGCCGCGCGGGACACGCGGCGCCGGCGCCGGGCTGCGCGCGGCGCGCCACGGGCTCGACGGCGGCTACTACGATACGACCGTGGAAGACGGCCGGCTGCTCGTCGCCCAGATCGAATCGGCCCGCGCGGTCGAGAACATCGATGCGATCTGCGCGGTCGACGGCATCGACATGCTGCTGATCGGCCCGCGCGACCTCTCGGCCTCGCTCGGCCGGCTCAACCGCTTCGACGATCCCGAGCTCTGGCGCCTGATCGACCACGCCGCGGCCCGCATCCGCGCCGCAGGCAAGTTCTGCGCCTCGACCCTGCATCCGGGCAAGACCCCCGCCGAAATGTTCGCTGCCGGCTACGACCTGATCCTTGCCGCCAAGGACGTCGATTTCGTCCTGAACGGAGCGCAGGCGCTGGCGGCATCGAAAGGCTAGAATGATTGCGAACGCCGCCGGCACGACAATCCGATTCGGCCGCGCCGGCCGTACCGGGGCCGGGCAGCGCGGCTTGACTTTCGGCCCGCCTTGCTACAAGGGCCGATGCCTTCCGGGGCGGCGAGCTTTCGCCGCTCTCATCGTTTGAGCGCCGCCTGCCGCGGCTGTCTTGAGTTTAGGCCAAGGAATTAGGATAGCGCCATGGCGAAGCCCGCAACCGTCAAGATCCGGCTGGTCTCGACCGCCGACACCGGCTTTTTCTATGTCACCAAGAAAAATCCGCGGAACACGACCGAGAAGATGAGCTTTCGCAAATACGATCCCGTCGTGCGCAAGCACGTCGAGTTCAAGGAAGCCAAGATCAAGTAAGGTTCAGCGCAAGTTCAAGGCGCTGACCGCAAGGGACAGCGCATGAAACGCATGATCCGCAGTTTGACCCGTATCACCGGCGCCGCCATTCTGGCGGCGCTTGTCGTATCCGCTCCGCTCGCCGCGCAGCCGGCGGCCGCCCAGGCGCAATCGTCTCCGCTTGATGCGGCCGTGGCGGCGCTGCGCAGCATCGAGACCATGCGCGCCGACTTCGTCCAGACCGACCGCAACGGCCAGCGCCTTGCCGGCGTGATGACACTGAAGCGCCCCGGCCGCATCCGCTTCCAGTACCAGCAGGGCGTGCCGCTGCTCATCGTCTCCGACGGCAAGGCCCTGACGATGATCGACTACGAAGTGCGCCAGGTGCAGCGCTGGCCGATCAGGAACAGCCCGCTGGGCGCGCTGCTCGATCCGGCCCGCGACGTTTCGCGCTACGGCAGGCTGCAACCGACAGCCGATCCCGATGTCGTCAGCATCGAGGTGCGCGACCGCTCGCATCCCGAATACGGCGTGATCACTCTGGTCTTCGTGCGCAAGGCTTCGGCCCCCGGCGGACTCGAGCTGGTCAGTTGGGTCGCGCTCGATTCGCAGAACAAGCGGACCACGATCCGGCTGTCGAATCAGCAATACGGAGTCGCGGTGCCGGACGACGCGTTCCGATGGAAGGATCCGCGCGCTCCGTCCCGTCGATGACGGGCAACACATTGCCGCGCCCCGTGCCGCCCGTGCGACAAACTGCGACAATACGGACAGGCTTGTTCACTTCACAGAAAGCACAAATGGCCTACATAGGGTGCGTCGAGACGGCTTGAGGCGGGTTTCCCCCCTGTTGCCCGTGCCTCATGGTGGGCCGTCCCGGCAAAGCGTGACGAACGCTCAAAGGAACCCTCGTCCCTCTTGCCCCCGGGACGAGGGTTTTCTTTGCCTGCGCTTTCCCGAAACGGCTGACTCGCCGCCAGCGCGCGGCGCGGGCTGGAAAAACCGGGGCGGCGCACCTAAAGCCCCTCACATGGTCAAGATCGCCACCTGGAACATCAATTCCGTCCGCCTGCGCGCGCCGCAGGTCGAGCGCTTTCTCGCCGAGCAGAGCCCCGATGTGCTGTGCCTGCAAGAGATCAAGTGCGTCGAAGCGCTGTTCCCGCACGAAGTATTCGCAAAGCTCGGCTACACGCACCGCGCGGTCCACGGGCAGAAGGGCTACCACGGCGTCGCCACGGTCAGCCGCATCCCGATGCGCGAATTCGGCCGGTACGACTGGCAGGATAACGGCGAGGCCCGCCATGTCGGCGTCGAACTGCTCGGCGATGCCGCCGGAGCGGCGCGGGGCATGATCATCGAGAACGTCTATATCCCGGCCGGAGGCGACATTCCCGATCGGGAGGCCAATCCCAAGTTCGGGCAGAAGCTGGACTTCCTCGACCGGATGACGCGCTGGGCCGACACGCTCGACCGGCCAACGCTGCTGGTCGGCGATTTCAACATCGCCCCACTCGAATGCGATGTCTATGATCACAAGGCACTGCTCAAGGTGGTGAGCCACACGCCGATCGAAGTCGAGACGCTCGGGCGGCTGCGCGATGCGCATGACTGGGTCGATCTCGGGCGCAAACACATCCCCGCGCCGGAGCGCAACTGGACCTGGTGGTCCTATCGCACTTTCTGGCAGGAAAAGGACCGCGGCCGCCGGCTCGACCATATGTGGGCTTCGCCCGACCTTGCGCGCCAGTCGGTCGCGCATCGCTTCGTCGAGGAAACCCGGCGCTGGGAACAGCCTTCGGACCATGTGCCGCTGATCACGGAGTTCGACCTCTGAGCCGGCCCGGGCCGGACGACGCGCCCGGCGGCGCACGCCGGGTCGCGCTGGCGATCGATGCCTTGCGCCACGGCTGGCCCATCGCGGTGGGCGGGGCCTTCACCCTGCTGCCCGCGGAGACCGGCTTCGGCCAAGGCACCACTGCCCGGCGGATGCTGATTTCCGCCGCACGCGCGGCGACACTGAAGCTCGCCAACCAGCGCGCGGCGGCGATGCCCGAGGCGCCGGTGCTGATCCGCGCTGCCGAGCCTTTCGGCCTGCCCGATGCGCGCGCCGTGGCCGACCCGGCGCTCGACCTGCTCCACCCGATGAAAGGGCCGTTCGCCGCCGAACCGCTCGACCACACCGCAGCCGCACGTGCCGCGATGGAACTGGCCCGGCTGGCCGGCGTGCTGCCCGCTTTCCTCGTCGATCCGGCACCCGCCGCCGCAGCGCAGGCGGTGCAGCCCGAGGATCTCGCCTGCTGGCAGGATTCCGCCCGCCTCGCCATCGCCACCCGCGCGCCGCTGCCGGTTGCCGCGGCCGAGGATGCCGAGATCGTCGCGTTCCGCTCGGCCGACGATCTGCGCGAGCATGTCGCGCTGATCATCGGCAGGCAGGACGGCGACCGCGCGCCGCTGGTGCGGCTCCATTCCGAATGCCTGACCGGCGACATCCTCGGCAGTCTCAAATGCGATTGCGGCCCGCAGCTCGATGCCGCGCTCGCCGCCATGGCCGGGGAAGCCGCTGCGGGCGGCTGGGGCGTGCTGCTCTACCTGCGGCAGGAAGGACGCGGCATCGGCCTGATCAACAAGCTGCGCGCCTATCGCTTGCAGGACCAGGGTTTCGATACGGTCGATGCCAACAACCGGCTCGGCTTTCCTGTCGAAGCCCGCGACTTTCCCGTCGCGGCGCGGATGCTCGAACTTCTCGGCGTCCGCGCGATCCGGCTGATGACCAACAATCCGGCCAAGGTCGCCGCGCTCGAGGCCGAAGGCGTGACAGTAGCGGAGCGCGTGCCGCACCGGCTGCCGCCGAACCCGCACAACGCCCGCTATCTGGCAACCAAGCGCGACCGCACGGGACACCTGCTGGGGTGAAGGAACGGAGCCGGAAATCGCAGCCGGGCTCGCGCCGCTACGACTGGAACTGGCGGCACCTGGCGGCACTGATGGGCGGCAATATCGCGCTGGCATTCGGGCCGTGGACGGTGCGGCTGTCCGATGCCGGCCCCGTGGCGACGGGTTTCTGGCGACTGGCGCTGGCCCTGCCGGTACTGGCCGCTCTGGCGCTGGCGAATCGCCAGCCGCTGTTCGGCTTCCGGCGGAAGACCTGGCTGGCCATGGCCGGCGCCGGCCTGTTTTTCGCGGCTGACCTCGCCACCTGGCACATCGGCATCCACAGCACGCGGCTCGGCAATGCCACGCTGTTCGGCAATGCCGGCAGCCTGATCCTGATGGTCTGGGGCCTGATCGCGCTGCGCAGGGCGCCACACCGCGGCGAGTGGCTGGCGCTCGCCTCGGCCTTCGCCGGCGCGGCGATCCTGTTCGGCCGCAGCCTCGAGATCAGCACCGCGACTCTGGTGGGCGACCTCCTGTGCCTGCTCGCCGGCTTCTTCTATGTCTTTTATATCCTGCTGCTGCAAAACGAGCGCAGGCATCTCGGCGGCTGGTCGCTGCTCGCCTGGTCGAGTCTTGCCGGCATGCCGCTACTGCTCGCCCTGGCGCTGTGGCTGGGCGAGCCGGTCCTGCCGCATCGCTGGTGGCCGCTGCTGGTGCTGGCGCTGGGCAGCCAGATCGTCGGCCAGGGCCTGCTCGTCTATGCGCTGCGCCACTTTCCGCCGTTGATCATCGGGCTGGTGCTGCTGACCCAGCCGTCGATCTCGGTAATCGCCGGCTGGTTCGCCTTCGATGAAACGCTGCCCCTGCTCGACGGCCTCGGCATGGCGCTGGTCGCAACCGCGCTGGTCATGGCGCGGGCCGGGCAGAAAAACTGACCGCGGCCATAGCCAGCCGGCCGATCAGCCCCGCGCGCCCAGATCGCCTTTGCCGATCGTGCCGCCAGCCATCGCCAGCATGGCATCGAGGCTCTTCTTCGCCGCCACCCGCAGCCCCTCCTCGATCTCGATACGCGGCTGAAGGTCGCGCAGCGCGAGATAGAGTTTTTCCATCGTGTTGAGCGCCATGTAAGGGCAGATATTGCAATTGCAGTTGCCGTCCGCCCCCGGCGCGCCGATAAAAGTCTTTCCAGGCAGCGCCTTTTCCATCTGGTGAATGATGTGTGGTTCGGTCGCGACGATCAGCGTATCGCCGGGCATCGTCCTGGCGAATTGCAGGATGCCGCTGGTCGAGCCGACATAGTCGGCGTGATCGACGATCGTTGGCGGGCACTCGGGATGCGCGGCGATCGGGGCGCCGGGGTGCCGGGCCTTGAGCTTCAGCAGCTCGGTTTCGCTGAAAGCCTCGTGGACGATGCAGACGCCCGGCCAGAGCAGCATGTCGCGCCCGAACTTGCGGTTGAGATAGCCGCCCAGGTGGCGGTCGGGGCCGAAGATGATCTTCTGTTCGGGCGGAATCTTCGCCAGGATCGTCTCGGCGCTGGAGGACGTGACGATGACATCGCTGAGTGCCTTCACCTCGGTCGAGCAATTGATATAGGTCAGCGCGATGTGATCGGGATGCGCTGCGCGGAAAGCCCTGAACTTTTCCGGCGGGCACGAATCCTCAAGGCTGCAACCGGCATCGAGATCGGGCAGCACGACGATTTTTTCAGGGCTGAGGATCTTCGCCGTGTCGGCCATGAACTTGACACCGCAAAAGGCGATCACCTCGGCGTCGGTCGCCGCCGCCTTGCGGCTCAATTCCAGCGAATCGCCGACGAAATCGGCAAGATCCTGAATCTCGGGCTTCTGGTAGTAATGCGCCAGGATCACCGCCTTGCGCTCCTTGCGCAAGCGCTCGATCCCGGTGCGCAAATCAACGCCGGTGAGATTGGCGGTCTGGACAGTCATCGCGGCATTCATCCCCTGCAACAATGAGGGCCAGATAGACATTCGGCCATCTTATCCCAAGCGGAAACCGATCTCAGCCCACGATCGCCCACCGCTCGTCCTCGCCGCGCAGCACGCGGCCGCGGCGCTGGAGATCAATCAGGTGAGCCAGCACCGAGCGCTCGGCCGCCGGCCAGAGCCGCCGGTCGACGCCTTTGTACATCTGCGGGACCATCTCTGCGATGCGGGCCTCGCCGGCCTCGATCCGGCGCAGGATCTGGTTCTCGCGCTGGCGGCGATGGCCGATCATGCCGCGCACCAACTGGCGCGGTTTCGTCACCTCGGGGCCGTGCGCGGGATAGTAAACACGATCGTCGCGGTCGATGAGCTTCTGGAGGCTTGCCATATAGGCGGTCATGTCGCCATCGGGCGGCGAGACCACCGAAGTCGACCAGCCCATGACATGATCGCCGGTGAACAACGCGCCCGATTCCTCCAGCGCATAGCAGAGGTGGTTCGAGGTATGGCCGGGCGTGGCGATGGCGGTCAGCGTCCAGTCGGGGCCGGAAACGCTCTCGCCGTCCCTGAGTACGCGGTCGGGCGCATAGGTCGGGTCGAAGCTCGCGTCGGCACGCGGGCCGTCATCGGTCAGGCTGAACGGAGCGCAGCCGATGATCGGAGCGCCGGTCTTCCCGGCCAGCGGGGCGGCAGCAGGCGAATGGTCCTTGTGCGTGTGCGTGCAGAGGATCGCCGTCACTCTGGCACTGCCGACCGCCGCGAGCAGCGCTGCGACATGGTCGTCGTCCAGCGGGCCGGGATCGATCACCGCGACTTCGCCGCCGGTGCCGACGATGTAGCTTTCCGTGCCGGTGAAAGTGAACGCGGAAGGATTCGCGGCCAGGACACGGCGCACCAGCGGCTCGGTCCGGTCGGCCTTGCCGACGGGCCAGGGTTCGGGCGGAAATTCCATGCCGGCGATATGGAATGTCCGGCCGGCGCTGTCGACCGTCTTCGTCGCCACCCTGGATGCGGCCAGATCATCCCTGCGGCCAACGGCGCTGAAAACGGCGCCGGCGATCAGGCGATGATGTCGGGAATCAGATAGTCCTCGACCAGCGCGATCTGGTCCTTGAGCTTGAGCTTGCGCTTCTTCAGCCGCGCGATCTGGAGCTGATCGACCGAGCCGGCCGCCGCCAGCGCCTCGATCGCGGCATCGAGATCGCGGTGCTCGATCCTCAGCGCTTCCAACCGCTTGCGCAGATCATCCTCAGTCACGCGTCAATCTCCGGGAGTCTGCCTTGCCCCGGCCGGGAAACGATGTCCCGGCTCGCCGCAATCCCTCCGCATTTTACCGAAATGCCCAATTTAACCGCTTCGCAAGATAGGACGAATATGGTTGCATGACAATCGCGCCACCTCCGAATCGGGCCGAGTCGCCCCGATCGGCCGGCCATGAAGGAGAACTATCCCATGGACGCTTCGCATCTCAGCGCCTTGCAGCTCAAGCATGCCGGTCTCGAACGGCGCATCCAGGAGGAAATGAGCCGCCCGATGCCTGATAATGCGGTGATCCAGACGCTCAAGAAGCGCAAACTCAGAATCAAGGAAGAACTGGAACATCCCTGACCGGCTATCCGAAAGCCGGTTCTTTCCCCGACGACGGCTGCCGCTGCACCACGCCCGTTCCCAAAGCCTCTCCTTTGGGCTAGTTGCAAGGCATGACCAGCGCCGCCGCCGCCGCCGCCAGAACCATTCTTACCCGCCTGCACGAGGTGATGGCTTCGCGTAGCCATGCCCAGGCCAAGCTCAACACCGTCGTCGAAGTGATCGGCGAGGGCCTCGATAGCGAAGTCTGCTCGATCTATCTGCTACGCGAAGGCATGCTCGAACTCTTCGCCACCCGTGGTCTGGCGCAGGAAGCCGTCCATGTGACGCGGATGAGCGTGGGCGAGGGCCTTGTCGGTACGATCGCCGCGAATATCGAAACGCTGAATCTCGCCGAGGCGACGGCGCACCCGGACTTCTCCTACCGGCCGGAAACGGGCGAGGAAAAGTTCCATTCCTTCGCCGGTGTCCCGATCGTGCGACGCGAGCGCGCGGTTGGCGTGCTCTGCGTCCAGCATGTCGATTCGCGCCGTTACGAGGAAGTCGAGATCGAAGCTTTGCAGACCGTGGCCATGGTCCTGTCGGAGCTTATTTCCAACGCTGGCCTGGTGGACGACGAGGACTACGGCGTCTCGTCCGGCCAGACCGGCCCCGAATTGCTGCGCGGGCTCACGCTGGTCAAGGGCCTGGCCGGCGGCATGGCCGTCTATCACCAGCCGCGCGTCACGATCGAACATGTGGTGGCCGAAGATACGGAAGCCGAGCGCCAGCGCGTTTACCACGCCTTCGACAAAATGCGCGAGCAGATCGACCGCATGGCCGCGCAAGCCGAATTCGGCGTCGGCGGTGAGCATGAGGAGGTTCTCGAAACCTACAAGATGTTCGCCTATGATGAAGGCTGGGCAAGGCGGATCAATGACGCGATCGACAGCGGCCTCACCGCCGAGGCGGCGATCGAGCGCGTCCAGCAACACACCCGCATGCGTATGCGCCAGATCGACGACCCGCTGCTGGCCGACCGCATGCACGACCTTGAGGATCTGTCCAACCGGCTGCTGCGCATCGTCTCGGGCCAGCTCGGCACTGCGGCGAGCAAGGGCCTGCGCAACGACACGATCCTGATCGCGCGCAACCTCGGCCCTGCCGAACTGCTCGAATACGACCGCCGGCGCCTGAAAGGCGTTATTCTGGAAGAAGGCTCGCTCACCGCGCATGTCGTCATCGTCGCCAGGGCGATGGGCGTGCCCGTGCTCGGGCGCATCCGCGGCTTGCGCGGGATAGTCCGGGAAGGCGACCGGCTGCTGCTCGACAGCGACGCCGGCATCGTCACCGTGCGGCCCTCGCAGGTACTGGTGGAAGCCTTCGAGGCCCGCTTCGCCAAAAGCCGCGAACGCCAGGCCGCCTATGCCGCATTGCGGGACGTGGAGCCGGTCACGCGCGACGGCACGCGCATCACGGTGATGATCAACGCCGGCCTGCGCGACGACATGCCGAACCTGAACCTGACCGGGGCGGACGGCATCGGCCTGTTCCGAACCGAGTTCCAGTTCCTCGTCTCGGCGACGCTGCCGCAGCGCGAGCGCCAGACCCGGCTTTACCGTGACGTACTCGACGCCGCGGGCGACCGGCCGGTCGTGTTCCGCACGGTCGACATCGGCGGCGACAAAGTGCTGCCCTACCTGCGCCACAACGACGGCGAAGGCGAGGAAAACCCGGCGATGGGCTGGCGCGCGCTGCGTGTCGCGCTCGAACGCGAGGGGCTGTTGAAAGCGCAGGCGCGCGCGCTGCTGGAAGCGGCCGGAGGGCGGATGCTCAACGTCATGTTCCCGATGGTTTCCGAACCCTGGGAATTCGATGCGGCCAGGGACGTGTTCGAAAGCCAGCTCGCTTTCCTCAAGCGGCGGAAGAAACCGTTGCCCAAGGCGATCCGTTACGGCGCGATGCTGGAAGTGCCGGCGCTGGCCGAACAACTCGACATACTCGCCCCGAAGCTGTCGTTCCTGTCGATCGGCACCAATGATCTGACGCAGTTCCTTTTCGCCGCGGACCGCAGCAATCCCAAGCTCGCGGCGCGTTACGACTGGTTGAGCCCGTCGATCCTGCGCTTCATCCGCCGCACCCTGGCAACGATCGCGCCATACGATGTCGAGGTGAGCGTCTGCGGCGAGATGGGCGGGCGACAGCTTGAGGCACTGGCGCTGATCGGTGTGGGCATCCGCCGCTTCTCGATCACGCCGGCCGCGGTCGGGCCGATCAAGGAGCTCGTGCGCAAGGTCGATATTGCCCGGATCAGCGCGGCGATGAACGGCTGGCTGGACTCCCCGCCGCCGAACTTTCGCGCCGCGCTCGAAGACTGGGCCTGCGCGCACGGGATCACCTGCGATTGAGCGTCCGCTGCGAAAAGGCCGCACCGGCGCACACCCCCACCTTGACTTTGGCAACGGGACGGCGTTTGTCTCGCCCGGCGGGGTATCAAGCATCAAAGCCGATCGGGACCGGAATGGCGGAACAAGACATACCACAGCCAGAGGTTCCGATGGAGCGCAGCGCAACCATCGGAGACCAGCTTCGCCACGCCCGCGAGGCGCAGGGGTTGAGCCGCGCCGACATCGCCGCGCGTACCAGGATTGCCGAACGTTATCTCGCCGCGCTTGAGGAAGATCGCTTCGCCGACCTTGCCAGCAGCACTTATGCCGTTGGTTTCTCGCGTGCTTATGCCCGCACGGTGGGCCTTGACGAACGGGCTATCGCCCAGGCGGTGCGCAGCGAACTCGCCGTTGTTAAAGAGGACAGGCCACGCCCCGCGCCGACGTTCGAGCCGGGCGACCCGGCGCGCGTGCCCAGTTCGCGCACGGCCCGGCTGGCCGGTATCGGCGTGGTGGTCGTGATCGCCGCGCTGCTGGCGACCTCGGGCGCGTACTACTTTCCCGCGGTGTCGCTGCCCGACCTGACAAGCGACAGGCCGGCACCGCCGCCCGAGCCCAAAGCCGCCACGCCGGCGGCGGTGCCGGCGCCCCCGGCGGAAGGGCCGGTGACTATCACCGCGACGGAAGCGGGCATCTGGGTCAAGCTGGTCGACGGCAGCGGCAAGCAGTTGTTCCAGAAGCAGATGGCGCTCGGCGAAAGCTATACCGTGCCGCCCGATACCGTCGATCCCAGGCTCCGCACGGGACGGCCGGATGCGCTTGCCATTACGATCGGCGGCCGACCGATTCCACGGTTGGGAGACAAGCCCTCGGTCATCGCCGTGCCGGTTTCCGCCGCAGCGCTGCTGGCGCCCGCCGCTCCGGCAGCATCCACCGTTTCGCAATAACGGCCTCTCGACACCGGGGGCGGAGTGCGGCAATCAGTGAACGGCCATAGGGCAGCAAGACCAGGTGCAACGATGACGAAATGGCGCGGGCGGATCGGCCCGGTGGGGGCGGGGGCGATGTCCGCGCTGGCAGTGGTGCTGATCGGCTCGGCAGTGCCGGCCTCGGCTCAGGATACGAGAGGCCAGGAGACGAGGGCCGAGGCGCGCATACGCAAGATGGAAGCCGAAATCCGCGCGCTCCAGCGCCAGGTCTTTCCGGGCGGCGCCGGCAAGGTCTTCACACCGGAAATTTCCCCGAATCAGCCCGCGGCGCCCGCCGTGAGCCCGCCCGCGACTACGCCGGTAACAGACCTGCTGAACCGCATGGATTCGGTCGAAGGGCAGATTGCCCGCCTGACCGCGCAAGTGGAGCAGGCCACGAACCGGCTTGCCCAGCTCGAAGCGCGGATGGGGCCTGCCCCCGCTGCGGAAGCGAGCCCGGAATCACCGGAGACGAATGCAGGAGCGGGCGCTGGCCCTTCTGGTCCGGCATCGACGGGCGCAACCACCCCGGCGCCCCCCCCGGTGCCCAAGCTCGCACCTGCGCGCACGACAGCGACGGCAGCGCCTTCGGCACAGCGGCTCGCCGCGGTGCGCGCGATCGAAAAGCCCGCGACCGACGATCCGGGCGAGGATGAATATTCCTATGGTTTCCGGCTATGGGAAGCCAGGTTCTACCCCGAAGCGGAACAGCAGTTGCAACTGTTCATCAACCGCTATCCGCGCCATCAGCGCATGAGCTATGCGCGCAACCTGCTCGGCCGTGCCTATCTCGAAGATGGCAAGCCGCGCGATGCGGCTACCTGGTTCCTGCAAAACTACCAGTCCGGCAAGAACGGCGCACGCTCTGCCGACAGCCTGCTCTATCTTGCGGAAACGATGCGCCAGCTCAAGGACACGAACCGCGCCTGCATCGCGCTCGCCGAATTCAGCGAGGCTTATGCGGCCGAAGCAGCCGGACGGCTGAAAAGCCAGTACGATACCACCCGCGCCGGGGTTAAGTGCAATAAATAGCATTCCGCCGCCCGGATCCGCGCCGATCGCGCGTTTTTCCGACGATCTGCGCATGCTCCGGCCGGAAAGCGGGGCGATCGGCCTTGCGGTTTCTGGCGGGCCGGACAGCCTGGCCCTGCTGCTGCTCGCCACGGCAGCCATGCCGGGAGAGGTCGAGGCCGCGACGGTCGACCATGGGCTGCGCCGCGAAAGTGCGGCCGAAGCGCATGGTGTGGCGGCAATCTGCGCGGCGCTTGGCGTTCCGCATACGATCCTGACGGTCACGGTCGCTTCCGGTAATATCCAGTCCGAAGCGCGCCGCGCGCGTTATGGCGCGCTTGCCGACTGGATCGCAGCGCGCAAGCTCGCCGCCCTGCTCACCGCGCATCACGCCGATGACCAGGCGGAAACGCTGCTGTTGCGGCTGAATCGCGCCAGCGGTGTCGCCGGACTTGCCGGCGCCCGCGCCCGCAGCGTGGTTCCGCAGACCGCCATCCCGCTCCTGCGCCCGCTGCTGGGCTGGCGGAAAGCCGAGCTTGCCGCAATCGTCGGGCAGGCGGGAATCACCGCGGCGCAGGATCCGGGCAACGCCGACGACCGCTTCGACCGTGCCCGGCTGCGCAAGGCGCTGGCCGGCGCTGGCTGGCTGGACGTGCCAGCGATTGCCGAAAGCGCCGCCCATCTCGCCGATGCCAACGCCGCGCTCGACTGGGCGGCGCGGCGCGAATGGGCCGAATGTGTGAGCGCCGGGGGGCCGGGCGTGACTTACCGCCCGCAGGCCCCGCGCGCGATCGCCTTGCGCGTGCTCACGCGGATCGTGATGCAGCTTGACGGCGAGGAACCGCGCGGCAGCGCCGTGGCCCGGCTGTTCGATGCGCTGGCGGCGGGCAGGACCGCCTCGATCGGCAATCTCGTGGCGCGGCCGGGTGCCGGCGGATGGAATCTCGCCAAAGCGCCGGCGCGCCGCGCGCCGAAGGCTTGAGAGGCCGAGGCGAAATTCAACAAGCGGCCGGGCGGCTCACGCGGCATATTCCCCGGCAAAAGCGGCCGCGGCGCCGAACAGCCCCGGCTGCGGATGAACGATGAGCTTGACCGGCATCGCGGCCATGGTCCCGGTAAAGCGCCCCTTGGCGCGGAAATACCGGCCAAAGCCCGATTCCGGCAGAACGTCCCTGAGTCTGAGCCCAAGGCCGCCGGCAATCACGCAAGCGCTGCCGCCCTGCACCAGCGTCACGTCGCCCGCGATCGCACCGAGCTGGCGGCAGAAGCGTTCGACCGCCTCGGCCGCGAGCGGTTCCCGGCGGGAAATGCCCTGTTGCCAGATCGTCCTGTCGTCGCAGGCGGGCGCATCGTGCCCGTGCTCCCCGGCCAGCACCGCATGGATATCGACGATGCCCGGCCCCGCTGCCACGCGCTCGGCCGAGACACGGGCATGGCGCTGCCTGAGGCGCGCGAGCAGCCTGTCGTCACACGGATCGATCGGCGCGAAGGAAAAATGCCCGCCTTCGGTCGCCTGGACACGGTAGCCCGCCTCGTCGCGCCAGACATGCGCGATGCCGAGGCCGGTGCCGGGGCCGAGAATGCTGATCGTGCCTGCGACCGGCAACGGCCGATCGGGGCCGCACACATGCGCGAAGCAATCTTCGGGCAGGTTGGCAACGGCATGGCCCACCGCGGCGAAATCGTTGAGGATCAGGATATGATCGACACCGATTTGCGCGGCGATCGTTGCGCGCGGGATCGTCCAGGGATTGTTGACCAGCCTGATCTCTGCACCCGCAACCGGCGCAGCGACCGACAGTGCCACCGCGCGCGGCAGCCTGCCGCCGTACCGGCGGGCGAATGCGTGCCAGGCGGCGAGGAACGTGGTGTGGTCTGCGGTGCGCAGCGTCAGCGTCTCGCCGAGCGTGACGGTCCCTTGCGCCGTCAGCGTGGCGACGGCAAAGCGGACATGGGTGCCGCCGATATCGACCGCGACCAGTTCCATTCCTACCCCTCGGCCAATTCCGGCATTGCCGCCCTCGCGCGTGTAAAACTTCATCCGGCCGGGGAGTTGCCCAGGGAGGCAACATGCGCCCGGCAGGATAGCCGACCGCGCCGGGGCGGACAATGCCGCACGCGAAACCGGGTTCCCACTTTCGCGCATCCTGCTCTAGAAGGCGTGCCGATGGCACTCGCAGGCGTCCACCTTTTCGAACATATCCAGACGCCGGCCCTCGGCATCGTGCGTGGGCAGGTCACTTTCGCCAATTCCGCCGCCAAGGCGCTGCTCGGCGGCCATATCGTCGGCCAGGACGTGCGCATCGCCATCCGCAATCCCGATGCGATCGCGGTGATTCTCGACGATGCCGGCGGCACTGCGCGAATCGACGGGCTTTCGGTCGGCGGCAGCCTGTGGGAAGTCGATTGCCACGTCGTCGGGCCGGGTGAACGGCTGGTGACGCTGTACGATCTCTCGGTGCGGGTCAGCACCGCGCGCGCGCATGCCGATTTCGTCGCCAATGCCAGCCACGAGTTGCGCACCCCGCTCGCGGCGGTGCTCGGCTATGTCGAGACGCTGCTGACGCCCAAGGCCGGCACCGACACGGCAACGCGCGAACGCTTTCTCGGCATCATCCGGCACGAGGCGCTGCGCATGCAGGCGCTGGTCGAGGATCTGATGTCGCTTTCGCGCATCGAGGCGGTGAAGCACGAAGTTCCGCATGACGCGGTCGATATGGCGGCACTGGCGCGCGAAGTGACCGGCGAATTCCGCGAAGGCGCGAATATAGCGGTCACGGGCAACTGCGAGAGCGCGGTCATCGCCGGCGACCGCGGCCAGATGGCGCAAGTGATCCGCAATCTTATCGACAACGCGCTGAAATACGGCAAGCCGGGCGGGCCGGTGACGGTGACGCTCGAGGCGACCCGCACCGGCTGGCTCTCGGTTGCGGTCCGCGACGAGGGCGAAGGCATCCCGCCCGAACACCTGCCCCGCCTTACCGAGCGGTTTTATCGCGCCGACACCAGCCGCAGCCGTGCCGCCGGCGGCACGGGACTGGGCCTGTCGATCGTCAAGCATATCGTCGAGCGCCACCGCGGCCGTTTCGACATCACCACACGCCCCGGCGAAGGCACGACGGCATCGCTGATGCTGCCTTTGCGCAAGGGTTGAGCGCCCGCCTTGTCATAAAAGTGTCATGCGGCACCGATAGGAGGGGCGCATAGGCAGTTCGATTCAAGGGGTTCTCATGCGCAAGGCCATCACGTTCGGCATAGCGGCGGTATCGCTTGCGGCTGTCGGAGGATGCGGGAGCAGCAGCGGGGGCGCGCGGGGATCGCGCGATTTCGTGCGGGCAGTGGGATCCTCGACGCTCTACCCGTTCGCAACGGCGGTGGCCGAGCAGGCGGGCAAGGCGGGCGGCAAGTCGCCGGTGATCGAATCAACCGGGACGGGCGCGGGGATGAAGCTGTTCTGCGCGGGCGTGGGCGCGCGCCATCCCGATATCGAGAACGCCTCGCGGCGGATGAAGGCGTCGGAATATGCCGACTGCCAGAAGAACGGAGTAACCGGGATCGTCGAAATCCAGGTCGGGCTCGACGGCATCGCCTTTGCCGAGGCGAAGAACGGGCCGGGCATGCAACTGACCCCGCTCGACGTTTACAAGGCGCTCGCCGCCAGGCCCTTCGGCAAGGCCAACACGGCCAGGCTGTGGAGCGAGGTCAACCCGAAGCTGCCGGCGCAGCCGATCCTGGTCTATGGCCCGCCGACGACTTCGGGCACGCGCGACGCGCTGGCCGATCTGATCCTCACCAGAGGCTGCGAGAGCGATACCGCCGTCAAGGCGCTGAAAGAGGATGAGCGCAAGAAAATATGCACCGAAGTCCGCGACGACGGCGCCTATGTCGATTCCGGCGAGTACGACAACCTGATCGTCCAGAAGATTTCGCAGAACCCCAGGGCGATCGGCATTTTCGGCTATTCGTTCCTTGAGGAGAACCCCGACAAATTGAAAGGCATCCCGATGTCGGGCATAGTGCCGAGCTATCAGAGCATCGTCGATTTCTCCTACCCCGGCGCGCGGCCGCTGTTCATCTACGTCAAGCAGCAGCACCTCAACGCAGTCAGGGGCCTTGCCGGCTACGTCAACGAATGGCCCAAAGCCTGGGGGCCGGACGGCTACCTCAAGAAAAAAGGCATGGTCATCGCCTCTGACGAAGTCCGCGCCAGGAATACAGACATCGCTGCCAAGATGACCCCGATGGACCCTGCCGGCCTGAAATAGCCATGACTTCCGCCATCGTTCTGCCGGTGATCCTGGCTCTGGGGCTCATCGGCCGGCATATCGCGCGCGCGCGGGCCGGGCGGCTCTACACCGGGCGCGGCTCGCTCCATTCGATGCCCGGCCATCACGGCTGGCACATGGCGCTGTGGATCATCGTCCCCGCGCTGCTTTTCTGGGCGCTGTGGAGCGCGATCGTGCCCGGCCTGGTGGAATCCGCCGTGCTCGCCCAGCCGGTCGCGGCCCGGCTGCCGGCGATGGACATGGAACGCCAGGCGGTTCTGGCCGAAGCCCGGGAACTGGCCGACAACCCCGCCGCAGCCGCTTTCAACCCGCTGGCAAGCGAACTGGCCGGGCCGCTGCACGACGCCGATCTGCGTTATGGCGTGGCCGGCGGAATGCTGACGCTGATGCTGGCTTTCGCCGGCGGCGCTTATGGTTTCACCCGTGTTCGCGCCGGCTTTCCCGCCCGCACACGGATGGAACGGGCAGTGATGTTCGCGCTGCTGCTCGCCTCGCTGATCGCGATCCTTACCACTGTCGGCATCGTCGCTTCGCTGCTTTACGAGACGGGGCTGTTCTTCAGCCGGATCTCGCCGGTCGATTTCCTCACCGGCCTGCACTGGGCGCCCAAGGATGCCGCCACCGGCGAGGATTTCGGCGCGGTGCCGCTGTTCTGGGGCACGCTTTACATCGGGGCGGTCATCGCCATGGTCGTCGCCATCCCGCTCGGCCTGATGAGCGCGATCTACCTGACCCAATATGCAACAGCGGCCACGCGCAAAGTGCTGAAGCCGATGCTGGAGATCCTCGCCGGCGTCCCGACAGTGGTTTACGGCTATTTCGCCGCACTGACAGTGGCACCGCTGATCCGCGACCTTGCGATCATGCTCGGCAAGGAAAACCCGTCGACCGAGAGCGCGCTTGCCGCGGGCCTTGTCATGGGCGTGATGATCATTCCCTTCGTTTCATCGATGGCCGACGACAGTATCGCCGCGGTGCCGCAGGCAATGCGCGACGGCAGCCTCGCCATGGGCGCCACCCGGAGCGAAACGATCAAGCGCGTGCTGCTGCCGGCCGCCCTGCCCGGCATCGTCGCCGGCGTGATGCTGGCGGTGAGCCGCGCCATCGGCGAAACGATGATCGTGGTCATGGCCGCAGGCGCGGCGGCGCGGCTCTCGGCCAATCCCTTCGACAGCATGACCACGGTGACATATCAGATCGTCCAGTTGCTGACCGGCGATCAGGAGTTCGACAGCCCGAAGACGCTCTCGGCCTTCGCGCTCGGCTTCGTGCTTTTCATCGTCACGCTCATCCTCAACATCGTCGCCCTGCGCGTCGTGAAACGGTTCCGTGAAGCCTATGAGTGATCACCGGCAGTCTTCGGCATTCCAGCGCCGCCTCGCCCGGCGCCACGCGGCCGAGCGCCGTTTCCGCGCACTGGGCCTCGCTGCGATCATCGTCTCGCTCCTGTTCCTCGCCCTGCTGCTTTTCAGCATGGCCAGGAACGGGCTGGGCGGGCTCAACTGGTCTTTCCTGACCGGCTCGGATTCCACCGATGCCGCCACCGCCGGCGTGTGGGGCGCGGTCAAGGGCTCGCTGCTCACCATGGCAGTAACGCTGCTGCTGTCCTTCCCCATGGGCGTGCTGGCTGCGATCTATCTTGAGGAATTCGCGCCCAGAAACCGCTGGACCGACTGGATCGAGGTATCCATCAACAACCTGGCCGCAGTGCCCTCGATCATCTTCGGCCTGCTCGGCCTCGCGGTCTTCATCAACTTCGCCCACCTGCCGCGCTCATCCCCGCTGGTCGGCGGCATGACACTGGCGCTGATGACGATGCCGGTGATCGTGATCTCGGGCCGCAACGCGATCAAGGCGGTGCCTCCCTCGATCCGCGATGCCGCGCTGGGCGTGGGCGCCAGCCCGGTGCAGACCGTGTTCCACCACGTCCTGCCGCTCGCCCTGCCCGGCATCCTCACCGGCACGATCATCGGCATGGCCCGCGCGCTGGGCGAAACCGCACCGCTGCTGATGATCGGCATGCGCGCTTTCGTCTCGACGCCGGCAAGCGGCATCACCGATCCCTCGAGCGTGCTGCCGATGCAAATCTTCCTGTGGTCCGACCAGATCGACCCGGCTTTCGTGCAGAACACTTCGGCCGCCATCATCGTCCTGCTGGCCTTCCTGCTGGCGATGAACGGCCTGGCCATCCATTTTCGCAACAAGTTCGAGACCCGCTGGTAATCCATGAGCGAACCCCGCAAAATCTCCGCGCGCAACGTGAACGTCTTCTATGGCCCGAAGCAGGCGATCGATGACGTGTCGATCGACATCGACGCCGGCATCGTCACCGCTTTCATCGGCCCTTCGGGCTGCGGCAAGTCCACTTTCCTGCGCACGCTCAACCGGATGAACGACACGATCCCCGCGTGCCGGGTCGAGGGCACGATCGAGCTTGACGGCGAGAACATCTATGATGACCGCATGGACGTGGTCCAGTTGCGCGCGCGCGTCGGCATGGTGTTCCAGAAGCCCAATCCGTTTCCCAAATCGATTTACGAGAATGTCGCTTATGGCGCGCGCATCCACGGCCTTGCCGGCAACCGCACCGAGATGGACGCGATCGTCGAGAAAGCCCTGCGCCGCGCCGGTCTGTGGGACGAGGTCAAGGATCGGATGAGCGATGCCGGCACGGCGCTTTCGGGCGGCCAGCAGCAGCGCCTGTGCATCGCCCGCGCGATCGCGGTCAGCCCCGAGGTGATTCTGATGGACGAGCCCTGCTCGGCGCTCGACCCGATCGCCACCGCGCGCATCGAGGAACTGATCGACGAGCTCAAGGAACGCTACGCGATCGTCATCGTCACCCATTCGATGCAGCAGGCAGCGCGCGTTTCGCAACGCACCGCTTTCTTCCATCTGGGTGTCATGGTGGAATACGGCGACACGTCCGATATTTTCACCAACCCGCGCGAAGAACGCACCAAAGACTATATCACCGGCCGCTACGGGTGACGGAAATCGACATGGCAAAACATACGGTCAAGGCATTCGACAGCGAGATCGGCCAGCTTCGCGGCCTCATCGCCGAAATGGGCGGCCTCGCCGAAGTGGCGATCCGCGATGCGATCGACGCACTGGCGCGGCTCGACGAGGAAAAAGCAGGGCAGATCGTCGCCGCCGACGCACGGATCGACGCGCTCGAGGCCGAAGTGGACCGGCTTGCGGTGCAGATCATCGCGCTGCGGGCGCCGATGGCGGACGACCTGCGCGACGTGATCGCCGCGCTCAAGATCTCGGGCGTGATCGAGCGCATCGGCGACTATGCCAAGAACATCGCCAAGCGCGTCGGCCAGATGGAAGGCCGCGCCAAGATCGAGCCGCTGACTCTCGTGCCGGCGATGGCCGAGATTGCTCAGGGTATGGTCCGCGACGTGCTCAACGCCTATGGCGCCCGCGACTCGCTGCTCGCGATCGAAGTGATCAACCGCGACGAGAAGCTCGACAATTTCTACAACAGCCTGTTCCGCAATCTGGTCACGCACATGATGGAAAACCCGGCGACGATCTCCAGCGCGGCGCAACTGCTGTTCGTGGCGCGCAACCTGGAACGCATCGGCGACCACGCCACCAATGTTGCCGAGATGGTTTATTTCGCCGCAACCGGGCAATATTTCTCCGAGAAGGAAGGCCCACGCAACACCGACAGGGTGATTTGATGAAGCCTTCAATACTGGTCGTCGAGGACGACCTTGCACTTTGCGAACTGCTGACCTGGAACTTCGGCGCCGAGGGCTATGACGTCCGCTCGACCGGGGACGGCGAGGAAGCCCTGTTGCTGGTGCGCGAACAGGCGCCCGATGCGATCATCCTCGACTGGATGATCGAGCAGGTGCCGGGAATCGAGGTCTGCCGCCAGCTCCGCAAGGACAAGGCCACCGCGCGCGTACCGATCCTGATGCTGACCGCGCGCGGCGAGGAGGAGGATCGCATCCGCGGCCTGAAGACCGGCGCCGACGACTATGTCACCAAGCCTTTCTCCCCGCGCGAACTGATGGCCCGGGTCGAGGCGCTGCTGCGCCGCAGCCGGCCTTCGCTGGCAGACGGCGTGCTGGTGTTCGGCGATATCGAGCTGAATTCGGCATCGCACCGCGTCCGCCGCGGCGGCGAGCCGCTGCATCTTGGCCCCACGGAGTTCAGGCTGCTGCGCTATTTCATGGAACGCCCCGGCCGTGTGCTGTCGCGCCAGCAGATTCTCGACGGCGTATGGGGCATGGATTCGGACATCGACGAGCGCACCGTCGATGTCCATATCCGCCGTCTGCGCAAGGCCATCAACCGCCGCGGTGAAAGCGACCCGATCCGCACCGTTCGCGCGGCCGGTTATGCGATGGACGCCGGATGACCGTTCCTCCCCGTTCCGGGGGATTTGACACTCTCCGCCATTGCCCATAGCGCCGTCCTCAACACGGGAGAGCGCTCATGTCCGGCAAACTGACTTTCGGCTACCTCTACGACTTCCGCAATCCTCCGCAGTGGCGCCGGCCATGGGAGGAGCTTTACGCCGAGACGCTCGACGTGATCGCCGAGACCGAAAGGCTCGGCTTCCAGGGCGCCTGGCTGCCTGAGCACCATCTGGCCGAGGACGGCTACCTCCCCTCGCCGCTGGTCGCGCTGGCCGCGGTCGCCGCGCGCACCAGCCGCATGCGCATCGGCACCGGTGTCGCGCTCGCCCCGCTCTACAATCCGGTGCGCTTCGCCCAGGATGCGGCGCTGGTCGACATTCTCTCGAACGGCCGGCTCGATCTCGGCCTCGCCATCGGTTACCGCAAGCGCGAGACGGCGGCCTTCGGCGTCGACTTCACCCGCCGCGGCGCGCGCTTCGATGAATTCCTCCGGATCGTCACCCGGCTCTGGGCCGGCGAGACGGTCGATTTTTCAGGCAGGCATTTCCAGATCGCGGGCGCACTGCTGCGCCCGCCCGCCCCGCGCGGCCGCGTGCCGCTCTATATCGGCGGCTTCGCCGAGAAAGCGATGGAGCGCGTCGCCCGCTATGGCGACGGCTATATCGGCAGCCCGGATGTCTGCGGCCTCTATGTCGACAAGCTGCGCGAGCAGGGCAAGGATCCCGCCGCCGCGCGCATCCGCGTCACCGGCCTCACCACCGTCGTCGCCCGCGACCCGGAAGCGGCGATGGCGGAACTGGCGCCCCATTTCCTCCACGTCAACAACAGCTACGGCGAATTCTTCGCCGAGGATCAGGCGCTCGGCATGGCGGGGATGAAACCCAAGACGCTCGAGGAATACAAGGCCTGCGGCGAATTGCAGATCCTGACGCCGGACGCAGCGATCGCCATGTTCAGAGACATGCAGGCGCGCATGCCGGTCGAACACTTCATGATGGCAATGCCACCCGGCCTGCCCGCCGAGCGTTTCCTGCGCTATGCCGCGGACTTCGCCGAGGATGTCATCCCCGCCTTCGTCTGAGAACCCGGTGCGAAATGCGTGCAGCCCGGCACGGCTTGCAATCATGGCACCGTTCCGCTTTACGAAACCGGAGTTTACAGCCGGGGAACACGATGCGGACGGATGAACGCGGGGCGCAATCGCCGCAATCGGTGACGCGGGTGATCCGCCTCGTCGAAGCGCTCTGCGCCAGCCCCGGCCCGATGAGCCTTGCCGACCTCGCGCGCGCGCTCGATGCGCCCAAAAGCAGCCTTGCCGCGCTGCTGCGCGGGCTGGCCGAGGAGCATTTCGTCATCGGCATCGATGGCGCCTGGCGCCTGGGTCCGGGCGCTTTCGGTCTCGGCAGCGCACTGCTCGAAGCGCGGCGGCGGCTGCAAAGCTCGGACCTCGTGCGCGACGGCATGCGCCGGCTGGCCGAGCGCTGCGGCGAGACCGTGCTGTTCGGCGTGCGCGACGAGGACGGCGAGACGCTAACTTACGTCGACGTGATCGAGAGCCGCAAGACCGTGCGCTTCATCGTGCCGGTGGGCGATCGCCGGCCACTCTATTCCACCGCCGGCGGCCGCGCGCTGCTCGCCGCCGATGCCGGACCGGGCCTGCGCCGCTATCTCGAACGGCTGCGGCCCGAGGCTTTCACCGCGCATACCGAAACCGGCAAGCGCCGCCTGGCCGAACTGATCACAGCGGCGCGTGAAGCAGGAGTTGCCCAGACGATCGACCAGGCCTCGGAAGGCGTGACCGGCACGGCCGCGGTAATCCGCGACGCTGCGGGGACCGTGCTCGGCGCACTGATCGTCGCGGCGCCCAGCCTGCGCCTGCAAGACCGGCTGGACGAACTGGCGCGGCTGGTGCGCGAGGAAGCCGCAGTGATCTCGCGCAGCCTGGGATACCGGGCGAAAGACTAGGCTCATCCCCGGCGCGGGGGAAAGCCTCCCGCCTCACTTCTGCGTGTTCAACGCCAGCATGAGCTTCATGAAATCGTCCTCGCCGATCAACGCCTGTCGGGGCGCGAAAAGCGTGAACAGCCAGTGGCCGCCCGCCTGGCGGCGGCATTCCATCAGGCCGTCGGCGATCGCGGACGGCGCGCCGAGGCCCTGGACCGGCGCAGGCCCCTCGCCAGCGAAGTTCATGTTGGTGAAGTAGATCGTCGCCTGATCGCCATCGGCCTCGTCGAACACCACGCGGACATTGGTGAAGATGTGGCGCCCGGTGCGCTCGCCGTCCTTCTGGTACTTCTTCACGTTCGCATTGCGCGTGTCGTAGAAGCCCTGGATGGCGGCGCGGCCTTCGACGTTGATCCCGCCCGTGCGGAACGCGCCGTCCTCGGCATAGAAGCGGCCGACGTTCTCCGACCCGTGATCGAGTTCGTAGGCGAAATCGTAAAGCATCTGCTGGAGTTCGAAAGCTACGTGCAGTTGCTCGGGACTGAACTTGCGCATGTCCTCTCCTTACGGATAACCGGGTTCCGCACCGGACCATAGACAAGCCCGCAAGCTCTGGCGAGAGGGCTCGCATGCGGAACCCGCCGGATCGGCAAGTAGTCAACTGTTGACAGTTTGCGCAGTCGGGTCCACAGCGCCGGCATTGTTGGGAGGATACCCGATATGCAGATTTCCGGTGGTCGATTCGTAGTGACCGGCGGCGCCAGCCTGATCGGCTCGCACGTTGCCGACAGACTGCTTGCCGAGGGTGCGCGCGAAGTCGTGCTGCTCGACAATTTCGCGCTCGGCACGCCCGAGACGGTGGCGCATCTTGCCGGCGACGACCGCGTCAGGCTGGTCCGCGGCGACATCCTGCACATCAACGAGCTTTACGATGCCTTCAAGGGCGCCGATGGCGTTTTCGCCATCGCCGGCTTCCTCACCCTGCCGCTGTCGCAGAACCCGCCGCTCGGCCTTGCAGTCAATGTCGAGGGCCAGGTGAACACGTTCGAGGCCTGCCGCTATGCCGGGGTCAGGAAAGTGATCTTCTCATCCTCGATCGCCGCTTACGGCGAGCCCGAGGGCGACGCGGTGATCGACGAGAGCTTTCCGGCGAATCTCGCGTCCTACCAGCCCGGCTCGATGCTCTATTCCTGCACCAAGCTGATCGGCGAGGCGCTGTGCAAGCTCTATTCGGCCAGGCACGGGGTCGACGGCGTCGCGCTGCGCTATGCCACCGTCTATGGCGAGCGGCAGCATTACCGCGGCGTCAACGCGCTCTACATCATCCAGAACTACGACAAGATCATGCGCGGCGAGCCGCCGGTGCTGCCGGGCGACGGCAGCGAGGTGCACGACTATATCCACGTTGCCGACGTCGCCCGCGCCAATGTGATGGCAATGGCCTCGGACGTGACGGCAGAGGTGTTCAACGTCGTCACCGGCGTCGAGACCACGGTGAAGCGCGTCGCCGAGATCGTGCTCGACGTGACCGGCAGCGACCTCCAGCCGGTCTATGCCGACGATGCCGGCGCGGTGAAGGCCACCAGCAGCCCCTCGCTCAAATTGAGCCGCGAGAAGATCAGGGCGATGATCGGCTGGGAGCCCGAAGTCAGCGTCGAGGAAGGCATCCGCCGCCTGATCGACTGGCGCAGGACGCAAGCCGACTGACATGCCACTGCACCGCATCCGCTCCGTGTTCATGCGCGGCGGCACGTCGAAGGCGCTGATGTTCCGCGCCGCGGACCTGCCCGCCGACCGTGCGGAGCGGGATACGATTTTCCTTGCCGCGATGGGCGTGCCCGATCCCTACGGCCGCCAGTTGGATGGCATGGGCGGCGGCCTGTCCTCGCTGAACAAGGTCTGCGTCGTCGGCCCGCCGAGCCGGCCCGATGCCGATGTCGACTATACCTTCGTCCAGCTCGGCGTCGACGAGGCGCTGGTCGACTATGGCGGCAACTGCGGCAATATGTCCTCGGCAATCGGGCCTTTCGCCATCGAGGAAGGGATCGTCCCCGCGCCGGCCGACGGTGAAGCCTCGGTCCGCATCCACAACACCAACACCGGCAAGATCATCGTCGCGCGGTTCCCCGTGAAGGATGGCGTGCTCGCTGCCGATGGCGACCTCGAGATCGACGGCGTGGCCGGCACGGCCGCCCCTATCAAGCTTGAGTTCGTCGATCCGGGCGGCGCCAGGACGGGCAAGCTGCTGCCGACCGGCGCCGCCACCGATCGCCTGGAAGTGCCCGGCCTCGGCATGATCGCGGCATCCTGCATCGATGCCGCCAACCCTTGCGTCTTTGTCGCCGCGAGCGACCTTGGCCTCACCGGCATCGAACTGCCCGCCGCGCTGGAGCGTGACACCGTGTTCCTGGGGAAGATGGAAGCCATCCGCCAGGCCGCCTCGGTGGCAATGGGGCTGACGGCGGATCTCGCCGCGGCGAAGAAACTCGCCTCCATTCCCAAAGTGGCGATGGTCTCGGCGCCGCAGTCTTCGCCTACGCTTTCCGGCCGTATGCTCAAAGCGAGCGAGATGGACATCGTGGTGCGCATGATCTCGGTCGGCCAGCCGCACCGCGCGGTGCCGATCACCGGCGCGGTCTGCCTTGCCGTTGCTGCGCGCGTGCCCGGCACCATTCCCCACCGGCTCTGCTCCGGCAGCGAAGGGCCGATCCGCATCGGCCACGCCTCGGGCACGATCCTGGTCGATGCCGCCGTGACCGATGGCAAAGCGCTGAACGGCGCGGTGTTCCGCAGCGCCCGCCGGCTGTTCGAAGGCAATGTGATCTATCGCGCACCCTGAGCGGGCGCATCCGCAATCAGTTGAAGGAGTAACGATATGGCCGCCGAAGAATCCTGGGATGTCATCATTGTCGGCGCCGGCAACGCGGCGCTGTGCGCAGCGCTGTCGGCCGCCGAGCAGGGTGTCAAGGTGCTGGTGCTGGAAAAGGCCACGCTGGAAGACCGCGGCGGCAATTCGACCTTCACCGCCGGCGGCTTCCGCTTCTGTCACGACGGCGTCGAGGATCTGCGCACCGACATCCTCGATGACATGACGCCCGGCGAATACGATTCCATCGGCAACCTGCCGCCGCTCTCCGAAGAGCAGTTCATGGAAATCCTGATGCGCATCACCGAGCATCAGGCCGACGAGGATCTGGGCCGTATCCTGATCGGCCAGTCGCGCGACACGATGCGCTGGATGCGCAAGCACAAGATCCGCTTCATCCCGATGTTCGGCCGCCAGAGCTTCAAGATCGAGGGCAAGCACCACTTCTACGGCGGCGTGAACATCGAGGCGGTCGGCGGCGGCTGGGGCCTTGTCGACATGCTGGTCCAGGCCTGCGAGCGTATGGGCATCACCATCCGTTACGAAACCGGCCTGCGCGAACTGATCCAGGACGAAAGCGGCCAGGTGACGGGCGTGCGCGCTTTCGGCCCCGACGGCTATGAGAACATCCCGGCGAAAGCCGTGGTCCTTGCCTGCGGCGGCTTCGAATCGAACCCCGAGATGCGCGTGCGCTATCTCGGCCAGGGCTGGGAACTGTGCCGCGTGCGCGGCACCCAGCACAACACCGGCGACGGCATCAACGCCGCGCTCAGGATCGGCGCGCGCCCGCACGGCGGCTGGTCGAGCGCGCATGCCGTGCAGTGGGATATCTCTGCCCCGCCCTATGGCGACCGCGTGATCCTCGACAATTTCCAGAAGCACTCGTACCCGATCGGCATCGTCGTCAACCTGAACGGCGAGCGCTTCATCGACGAAGGCGCGGACTACCGCAACCACACCTATGCCAAATACGGCAAGGAAGTGATGAAGCAGCCACAGCGCGCCGCGGTGCAGATCTTCGACGCCAAGACGCATGACAACGTCCGCGACGAATACCGCATCCGCGAAGTAACCAAGGCCAGTGCCGACACCATCGAGGAACTGGCCGAAAAGCTCGACATCAACGTCGAGGGCCTGAAGAAAACGGTCGCCGAGTTCAACGCCGCCTGCCAACCGGGCGAATACAACCCCTCGATCCTCGACGGTGTCGGCACCAGGGGCCTCGCCGTGCCGAAATCGAACTGGGCACTGCCGATCGATACCGGCCCGTTCCACGGCTATGTCGTGACCTGCGGCATCACGTTCACTTTCGGCGGCCTCAAGATCAACACCGAGGGCCAGGTGCTCGACCTCACCGACAAGCCGATTCCGGGCCTCTATGCCGCAGGCGAACTGGTCGGGGGCCTGTTCTTCCAGAACTATCCGGGCGGCACCGGCCTGCTCAACGGGTCGGTCTTCGGCCGGCTTTCGGGCAGGAACGCCGGGCTGCTGGCCCGGTCGGCCTGACATATCCGGCGCTCACAAAACTTCGGTATTGCAATAATTTACCTGCAATACCGAAGTTTTGACTCAGGAGGCTTTGCCCATGGGGGGGCTTCTCGATAACAAGGTGCAGGCGCAATCACTCGTCGACGTGGTCGCCGAGCGGATTGAGGCTGCGATCATCTCGGGCCAGCTCGAACCCGGCAGCCGCCTCAGCGAGCAGGCCCTGGCGACCTCGCTGGGCGTCAGCCGCGGCCCCTTGCGCGAAGCCATCCGCCGGCTCGAAGGCCGCAAGCTGCTCGAACGCACACCGAACATCGGGGTGCGCGTCGCGGCACTCAGCCTCAGGGATCTGAACGAGATCCTGCAAGTGCGCGAGGCGCTCGAAGGCATGGCCTGCGGCCTTGCCGCGCTCAACATGAGCGATGCCGAAATCGCCGAACTGCGCAGGCTGCTCGACAACCACGAGAAGCAGCGCAGCGTTCAGGAGAACAAGGGCTATTACCAGGAATCGAAGGATTTCGATTTCCATTTCCGTATCGTCGCCGGCAGCGGCAACGAGCGGCTGGCCCGGATGCTGACCGGCGATCTCTATTACCTGCTGCGCGTCTATCGCTACAAATCGAGCACCAAGCCCGGCCGCGCGATGGAAGCGTTGCAGGAGCACCGCGACATCGCCGCCGCGCTCGAACGCCGCGATCCGCAAGCCGCCGAGCAGGCGATGCGCGAGCATTTGCGCCATGCCCGGCGCTATGTCGAGGAACAGATCGCGGCGGAAACGACGAACGGCCACCCCCCGGCCACCCCGCGCAAGGGCCGCGTGGGGCGACTGGATTGAGTGTCCGATCGAAAACTGAGTCGAGTAATGTCAGATAGTTGGCTTGACGGCCAACCTGAACGCTGATTCCAGGAGTTTGCGAGAACTTCGGGATGCAACGATGGTCTGGACCGACATCACTCGCGCGCACCATGCGCGAGATGGGCTGGCTTTGCCAGGCGACATGACGGACGCCGAATGGGCGGTGCGCCGGAATCGATCTCGCCGCGTTCCGCAAGTCAGATCAAGGCGATGTCAATCAAATTCCAAATGCGATTCCCCCTGCCCCCCAAGGAAAAAGACGTAAAGAAACAGGATTTAATCAAGTGTTCGGGCGACCCGGAAACCGAAAAAGCTGCTGCGGGCGCCGGACGCGAGCCCGCCGCGGAGCGCCGAGCGCAGATTCGCGGCATTACTGCCCCACGAGCCGCCGCGAAGAACGCGCTGGCTGCAATCCCCTGTTGTCTGGGCACGTCCATCTGCCGGAGCACCCTGATAGCTCTCGTTCCAGCAATCCTGCACCCATTCCCAGACATTGCCATGCACATCATGCAACCCGAAGCCATTGGCCCGATAATTGCCAACCGCCTCCGTTCTCGCCAAGCCCCGTTCCTCAAAATTAGCCTGCGATGCGTCGATGGACACCCCCGTCGAATATGCAGTCGTCGTCCCGGCACGCGCGGCATATTCCCACTCCGCCTCGCTCAACAGGCGATAGCGCTTGCCCGTCGTCCGGCTCAGCCACATCACATAGGATTGCGCATCGTCCCAACTCACATTGATCACCGGCCGGCGGCCACGGCCCCAGCCTGCATCATCCGGCTTATACTCACCGCAGCCGCCATCCGCGACGCAGGCATCCCATTCCGCGAAGGTCACCTCATATTTACCTGCCGCAAACGCTGGCACGCGCACCTGATGTTGCGGGCCTTCGTCTCCATACCTGCCCCGCTCGCTGGCAGGCGATCCCATCATGAACGTGCCCGCCGGGATCACCACCATCTCCGGCGCCACCGGACGATCGCGAAACACCGTGCCCGGCGCCAAGCCGGCGGAAGGCTGGGCGAAAACACCATGGCTCCCCGTCAGAAATAGCGCGCCAGTCAGAAGAACCGTTGAAACCTTCCCATGAACTTTCATATGCAAATTCTCCTTTCGCCGCTTCTATCCGGTACTTCATCAGGCTGATCGCAAGAGCATGAATTACAACGGCTTGGTTTTGAATCGGACTCTCAGGGGAATTACAGGGTCAACAGCGCCACGGCCACCATGCCGGCGAGGATGCGATACCAGGCGAACGGCGCGAAGCCCGAACGGCTGACGAAAGCGACGAAGCCCCTGATCACCACCAGCGCGACGACGAAAGCGACGGCGAAGCCGACCGCGATCTCGCTCCAGCCCACCGGGCCGAGGCCCGCGGCAAGCGCATGGCGGTTGTCGAACAGTTCGAGCGTCGTTGCGCCGAGCATTGTCGGCACTGCCAGGAAGAAGCTGAACTCGGCCGCGGTGCGCCGTTCGATGCCCATGGCCAGCGCCCCCATGATCGTCGCGCCCGAGCGGCTGATGCCGGGGATCATCGCCAGGCATTGCACCAGCCCGACGCCGAAAGCCTGGCTGACAGGCAGTTGCGCCACGCCGCTGGCCGGACCCGGCTTCGCCCAGCGCTCGACCGCGAGAATGGCGATGCCGCCCACGATCAGCGCCCAGCCGACCACCATCGGGCTGCCGAGCAGCACGTCGATGTATTTCTTGAGCGCGAGCCCCAGCACTGCCGAGGGCAGGAAAGCGGCGAGAATGTTGCGCACGAAAGCGATGCTCATCGGCTGCAACCGCAAGAGGCCCGTGCCGACCGCCTGGAAAGTGCGCCAATACTGGACCACCACCGCCAGAATCGCGCCAAGCTGGATGACGACATTGAACACCTTCCACTGCTCCGCGTCGTAACCGAAAAGCCTGGAAGCCAGAATGAGATGCCCGGTCGAGGAGACGGGGATGAACTCGGTAAGGCCCTCGACAATGCCAAGGAGGATCGCTGCGAGAGTCAGGTTCATGCGCCTGCGGTGATGGCGGAGCCTGCGGCCAAGTCAAGCTGCATCATGACAATGATCGACGAGCCGTTGACCTTCCCCGATCCGCCGGGGAAGATCGCAGGCACACACCCGCACCCCACCCCATTCCCGTTCGTGTCGAGCCCTTCCCTGCCCCCTCATCCCACACCGTCACCCTGAACTTGTTTCAGGGTGACGGTGAAGGGGGCGAACGGAAAGAGCGCAACCGCGCGCGGCGGATGCAGGATTGCAAAGATCACCAGATCCGCACCCGCTGCTCGGGCGGCAGGTAGAGTTTGTCGCCCGGCTGGACGTTGAACGCCTTGTACCATTCGTCGAAATTGCGGACGATGCCGTTGATCCGGTATTCGGGCGGCGCGTGCGGGTCGGTCACAAGGAACTGCCGCGCCTGTTCCTCGCGCACTTTGCCGCGCCAGACTTGCGCCCAGCCGAGGAAAAAGCGCTGATCGCCGGTGAAGCCGTCGATCACCGGCGCTTCCCTGCCGCCCAGCGACAGCTTGTAGGCACGATAGGCCAGGCTCAGGCCGCCGAGGTCGCCGATGTTCTCGCCGAGCGTCAGTTGCCCGTTCACGCAAGCCTTGCCGCCCCCCGCCCCGGTATCGTCGAACGGGCAGAAGCCATCGTATTGCCCGGCAAGCTTTGCCGCCAGTGCCTCGAAAGCCGCCTTGTCCTGCGGTGTCCACCAATCGCGCAAATTGCCGCTGCCGTCGGATTTCGCGCCCTGATCGTCGAAGCCGTGGCCCATCTCGTGCCCGATCACCGCGCCGATCGCGCCGTAGTTCACCGCCGGATCGGCCGAGAGGTTGAAGAATGGCGGTTGCAGGATCGCGGCCGGGAAAACGACTTCGTTGAAAGTCGGGTTGTAATAGGCGTTCACCGTCTGCGGCAGCATGAACCACTCGCCGCGGTCCACCGGCCGACCGATCCGCGCGATCTGGAAGTCGGTTTCCCACTTTTCGGCGGCGAGCTTGTTGGCGAGCGGCCGGACCGGGTCGATCACCAGCCCGTCGTAAGTCTTGTACCGCCCGGGCGCGCCGATCTTGGGGGTGAAAGCGGCGAGCTTGGCTTCGGCCTCCTGCCGGGTCCGGGCGCCCATCCACTTGAGGTCGGCAAGGTTCGCCGCCATCGCCTTGCGCAAGTTGGCGACAAGGTCGGACATCGCCGCCCTGTTCGCCGGCGGATAGAACCGCGCGGCATAGATTTCGCCGAGCAGTTCGCCGATCTCGCTTTCGACCGCGCCGATCCCGCGCCGCCAGCGCTCCCGCTGTTCCTGCTGGCCGCCGAGGACCGTACCGTAGAAAGCGAACTGCGCCTCGTCGATGTCCCTGGGCAGACAGGCCGCGTGGTCGCTGAGGAAATGCGCCGCGAGATAGGCTTTCCAGGTGGCGATCGGTGTTTCGGCAATCAGCTTCAGCGTCGCCGGCACACCCCCGCCGAGCCCGGCCTTCATCCCGGGCGTGAATTTCGCGGCGGCCAATTCCTCCGCCGTCGGCGGCATCTGCTGCACGATCGCATAGTCCGCCGCATCGGCGCCCATGTTCCCGATGAACCTGCCGATGAGGCCGCGCGGATCGAGCGCATCGAGTTCGGCCCGCGTCAGTTTGTTGTAAGTGAGATCGCGGTTGCGCCCGGTCGCGCGGTCCCACATCTCGCGCGCCATCGCCGTTTCCAGGTCGAACACCGACTGCGCCGCGCCGCGCGCGTCGGCATAGCCGGCCTTGCCGAGCATCAACGTCAGATAGTCAAGATATTTCGCGCGGATATCACGATATCTGGGCGTGTCGACGAGATAATAGTCGCGGTCCGGCAGGCCGAGCCCGCTTTGGCCGATGTAGAGCGCATAGCGGTCGCTCTGCTTCTCATCGGCGTCGACCGAGGCGCCGATCGGCGCGGCTAGGCCCGGCGTGGCGAACAGCGCAAGCAGGTCTTCGATGGTCCCGGCCGCTGCGATCCGGTCGAGCACCGGCTGCGCCGGAGCGAGGCCGGCGGCATCGATCGCATCGGTATCCATGAAAGCGGCATAGGCATCGGCGACGCGCGCCTGCGGCGTGCCGGGCGCGGGCCTGCCGGCGACACGCACGAGCCGGTCGAGAATCGCGTGAAGCCGGTCCTCCGACAGGTCGCGCAAGGTGATGAACGAGCCGATCCGCGTCTTGTCGGCCGGCATCCGGGTCACATCCTCCCACTTGCCGTTGACGTAGCGGTTGAAATCGTCGCCGGGTCTGGTTTTGGTGTCGATCCACTGCGTCTGAATGCCGAAGCGGCCCCAGGCGCCGGTCGCCCTTGCCGGAACGGCAGTGCTGTCGGCGATCAGGGGAGCCGGAAGACAGGCAAGGACGGTGCAAGCAAGAGCGGCGGCAAAACGGCGGCTGGGCGGCATGCGGATTCCTTTGGCAGCGGCAGTGGCACGGTATCGGTTACACGCGGCTTTACCGGCTGGCAAAACCGGGTTCCTCCCCTGCGCGGAGGAACGTCATTCCACCGCGTTGAACTGGCGCTCGTCGAACTGCAACGAGGCCAGCCTGGCATAGAGCCCGCCGGCGGCGCCGAGCTGCTCGTGCGTGCCCTGCTCTACGATCCGGCCACGATCCATCACGACGATGCGGTCCGCCTGACGCACCGTGGCAAGGCGGTGGGCGATGACGAGTGTGGTCCGGCTGGCCATCAGCCGGTCGAGCGCTTCCTGCACCAGCCGCTCGCTTTCGGCATCGAGCGCGCTGGTCGCCTCGTCGAGCAGCAGGATCGGCGCCTCGCGCAGCAGCGCGCGGGCAATGGCGATGCGCTGGCGCTGCCCGCCCGACAGCCGGGCTCCGTCCTCGCCGAGAAACGTGTCGAGCCCTTCGGGCAGTTCGCGCAGGAAGTCTTCCGCATTGGCAGCACGCGCTGCTTCCCAGATCGCCTCGTCGCTCGCATCCCGGTTGCCATAGCGCAGGTTGTCGCGCGCGCTGGCGGCGAACAGCACGCCCTCCTGCGGTACCAGCGCGATCCGGCGGCGAATGTGGGCAGGATCGGCCGAGACCAGCGGCACGCCATCGAGCTTCACCACGCCTGCCTGCGGATCGTAGAACCGCTCGGCAAGCTGGAACAGGGTCGACTTGCCGGCGCCCGACGGGCCGACGATCGCCACTGTCTCGCCCGGTTCCACGGTGAGCGAGAAATCGAGCAGCGCCGCATGCTCGGGCCGCGAGGGATAGCGGAACGTCACCCGTTCGAACGCGATCCGGCCCCGCGGCTCGGGCAGCGCGACCGGCCTGGCCGGCGCTGCGATCGCGGGCTTTTCGTGCAGCAGTTCGTTGAGCCGGCCGGCCGCCCCGGCACCGCGCAGCAGATCGCCATAGACTTCGGCCAGCGAGCCGAACGAGCCGGCAACGAGAACGCTGGTGAAAACGAAAGCGGCGATCGTGCCGCCGCTGATCTCGTTGCTCGCCACCGCCAGCGCGCCGCGCCACACCAGAAGCGTGATCGAGCCGAAGATGAGCAGCATCACCACCGAAGTCATGATCGCGCGGATCAGAATGCGGCGCCGGGCGGTGGCGAAAGTGCGGTCGACCACGGCGGCGAAGCGCTCGCGCTCGCGGTCCTCCTGGTTGAACGCCTGCACCACGCGCATCGCCCCCAGCACTTCAGACACCAGCGCGCCGATATCGGCAACCCGGTCCTGACTGGTCCGCGAAACCTTGCGCAAGCGCCGGCCGAACCAGACGATCGGCAGCACCACCACCGGGATCGCCAGGACCAGGCCGGCAGTCAGCGTCGGCGCCAGCCAGAACAGGTAGGCGACACCACCGATCGCGGTAATCGCGTTGCGCAGCGCGACCGATACCGTGGTCCCCACCACCTGTTCGATCAGCGCCGTGTCGGAAGTCATGCGCGAGCTGATTTCCCTGGGGCTGTTGTCCTCGAAGAAAGCCGGCGAAAGCCGCAGCAGATTCTTCTGCACGGCCAAGCGGATATCGGCGACGACACGCTCACCCAGCCACGATACGGTGTAGAACCGCACCGCCGTACCGATCGCCAGGACAACGACGATCATCAGCAGATATTCGAACCAGCGGTCGACATCCGCGGGATGCCCGTCGCGGGCAAAACCCTTGTCGATCACCAGCTTGAAACCGTTGGGAATGGCCAGCGTCGCCGAAGCGGTCACCATCAGCGCGACGGCCGCGATGGCAACGCGCGAGGGGTAGGCAAGCGCCGCCCGTCCGATCATCCGCAGCGGGCCGAGAGTCCGGGCGGGTTTCGGTTCCGGCGCCGGCTCTGCAACGGGAGGAAGGTCGGCGGCTTCGGCGATATCGGCAGTCATGGCGCGCCTTTACAGCCTGTCCGGGCCGAGGGAAAGCGTGTGTCGCATTGCGCAATCGCCCGGCACAGGCCAGATTGACGCCGGAGCCACAGGAGTCGCCGTTTGCTTTACCAGGCCTACGAGTTGCAGCGCGCCATGCTGACGGGCGCGAGTGCCTGGGCTTCCGTCACTGCGGAAATGTTTTCCAGCCCCGCCTCGCCATTGTCCTACACGGGATTCGGGCCGGTCATGGCTTCGGCGCTGGATGTCTTCGCCCATGCCGCCGCACCGCGCGGCAAGCCGGCTTTTGCCATCGAGACGGTCACTGTCGACGGCAGGAGCCATGCCGTTACCGAGGCCATCGTCGCGCATCGCCCTTTCGGCAACCTGCTGCGCTTCACGCATGACGGCCTGCCCGCCGATGCGCCCAGGCTGCTGATCGTCGCGCCGATGAGCGGCCACTACGCGACGCTGCTGCGCGGCACGGTGGCCCGCATGGCCGAACGGGCCTGCGTGTTCATCACCGACTGGGCCGATGCGAAAACGGTTCCGGCCGAAGCCGGCCGCTTCGATCTCGACGACTATATCGATTACCTGATCGGCTTCCTCGAAATCATCGGCCCCGGCACGCATGTCATGGCAGTCTGCCAGCCTTCGGTGCCGGCGCTCGCCGCCACGGCGATCATGGGTGCGGCCAGGCATCCCTGCCGCCCGGCGACGCTGACCATGATGGGCGGCCCGGTCGATACGCGCAAGGCACCGACCAGCATCAACGATGCCGCCACGCAACGCCCGTTGAGCTGGTTCGAGCATACCGTCGTGACCACCGTGCCGGCAGTCTATCCGGGTGCGGGCCGCAAGGTCTATCCGGGTTTCCTGCAACTCGCCGGCTTCATGTGGCAGAACATCCACACCCATATGATGAGCCATTACCAGATGTTCCGGCATCTGGTGGCGGGCGACGGCGAAAGCGTCGATGCGACCAAGGCTTTCTACGACGAATACCGCTCGGTCTGCGACATGACCGCGGAATTCTATCTGCAAACGGTTGACCATGTGTTCCAGCGGCATTCGCTGCCCAGAGGCCTGTTCGTCCACCGTGGCCGGCCGATCGACCTCAGATCAATCCGCGACACCGCGCTGCTCGCCATCGAAGGCGAGTGCGACGATATCTCGGGCATCGGCCAGACCAGGGCGGCGCTCACGCTTGCCGCCGGGCTTCCCGACGACCGCAAGAAATACCACCTCGCGCCCGAAGTCGGGCACTACGGCATCTTCAACGGCGGCAAGTGGCGCACGCGGATCGCGCCGGTCGTCGAGGAATGGATCGCCCGGCACGACAAGGCGCAGCTGGAAATCGTTGCCTGAGTGCTTTTCGCACAGGCTCTGAAAAACCGCGAAATTCGAGGCGAAAGGACAGGGTTTCGCGTCCGAAATGCGAAATCCTCCGCAACCCCATATGGCATATTGCGGCCATTGCCATTATATTGCGGCCCATGTCGATGGGTATGAAGCGACGGGATGTAATCAAAGGCGGCCTTGCCGGAACCGCCGCGGCAGTGGTGCCCGCACGCCTTCTCGCCGATTCGTTGAGCGATTCTTTCGATCAGGCCATGGAGCCCGCACCGCAGGCCGTGCCGGCCATCGCTCCGCCGGACCCGGCCTATGACCGCCACGTGCTCGAAATCGCCCGGCGCGAAGTGGCGCGTGCCGGCAACCGGCTGTGGCGCCGCGACATCGCCGGCATCGCCGATTTCGCCCGCCCCTCCGCGCTGCCGCGCTTACATTTCGCCAATCTCGAAAACGGCACGGTGCGCTCTTTCCTGGTAGCCCACGGCAAGGGCTCGGACCCGGAGCACGACGGCTGGCTCAAGCACTTTTCCAACCAGCCCGGATCGGAAGCCACATCGCGCGGCGGCTACCTCACGTGCGAATGGTACAACGGCAAATACGGCGTCTCGATCCGTCTCGTCGGGCTCGATGGCGACAATTCGAACGCGCTCGAACGCGCCATCGTCCTCCACCCGGCCTGGTACGCGGACCCCGCGATGATCTCGAAATGGGGCAAGCTCGGCCGCAGCGAAGGCTGCTTCGCCATGGCCCCCGGCGATTTCAACCAGGCGCTGATGTATCTTTCCGGCGGGCGCCTGCTCTACGCCGACCGCATCGCCCCGGCCTAGCCGGCCGCATGACTGCCAGCCGGCGCATCGACACGCGCCCGCGCGAATGTTACGGCATTGTCATGGAAGCAGCGACCGGCCGGACAGCGAAGGAGACCCCCAGCGACGCGCGCCAGGTGCGATCGCGCAATGCGCTGACCGGGGCGCTGCTTGAACTCATCGAGGAAAAACCCTTCGACCAGTTGACCATCCGCGAAATCTCGGCGCGAGCCGGCACCGGCTATGCCACTTTCTTCCGCCACTATCCCACCAAGGAAGCCCTTCTCAGCGACGTGGCTTCGGAAGAGATCGCCGATCTGCTCAAGCGCTCGATCCCGATCCTCTACGATTCCAATTCGTATGAATCGACGCTCGCGCTGTGCCGTCATGTGGCCGAACACCGCAATCTCTGGGCGGCTCTGCTGACCGGCGGCGCATCCGGCATCCTGCGTGAGGAATTCATCCGCCAGGCGCGCGAACTGCCTCGCGAAGTCGGCGCGGCGCAAAGCTGGCTGCCAGCCGATCTCGGCGTGGTTTACGGCACCGGCGGCACGATCGACCTGCTCGCCTGGTGGCTCTCGCAGGACCGGGAATATGCGCCCGAACAGATCGCCGGTATCCTCAACCGGCTGATCATCGCCCCGCTCGTCGGCGGCGACCGCGGTGTCACGCCGGAATATGCCGTTTAGCACGCGGGTTGCCGTTTTATGAGACAGGCAATATCATAGTCTCTCGGTGCCGTAATCACCCAACAGGATACCCGAGCCGGACATGAAATTCGATCTCGCTTTCGCTGCCCCCGTCATGCTCGCTCTCGCCATTCCGGCCGCAGGGGCGGCGCCTGCCGCCGACGCGCCCGATGGCGGGGCGCTGTTCCGCCAGCGCTGCCAGAGCTGCCATTCGGTGACGCCCGGCCAGAACTCGCCGCTTGCACCCAATCTCTCGGGAGTCGTCGGCCGCCATGCGGGATCGACCGGCTTCAACTATTCGTCCGCGCTCAAGGCGTCGAAGCTCGTCTGGAATCGCGGCAATCTCAACCGCTTCCTTTCAGGCCCCGCGAAGCTCGTGCCGGGCACGCGCATGGTCGTCATCGTTTCCGACCCGCAGCAGCGCGCAGCGATCATCGACTATCTCGCCCGCACAGGGCATTGACGGATGGCCCATGGCCGAAAACCCTGACACGCTGCCGGCCGATATGCTGATCGCCGATGCCGATTGGCCGCTGTTCGGCTGGAGCGACGATGTCCGCCCGGCACTGGCCGCCGCGCTGGCGGACGGGCGGCCCGCGGCGCTGGCGACGCTTTACCGGGTCGAGGGCAGCGCGCCGCGCGGTCCGGGCGCGCAGATGCTTTTCGTCGGTGCGCAGGCCAGCGGTTATTTCTCGGGCGACTGCATCGAGGGCGACGTTGCCCGCCATGCGGCCGAAGTGCTTGCCGACGGCCAGCCGCGGCATCTGCACTACGGCATGGGCAGCCCGTGGATCGATATCCGCCTGCGCTGCGGCGGGGCGCTGCATATCCTGGTCGAGCGCATCGCACCCGACAGCCCGGCGGCGCAGGCGCTGCTGCGCAATGCCGCGGAACGCCGCCCCTGCCTGTGGTCCAGCGACGGCACTGCGCAAGAAGTCCTGCCCGGCCGGGATGCGCCGCTGCTGGCAACGACGCAAGGCCCGCTGCACATCCGGCGCCGCTATGACCCGCCACGCCGGCTCATCGTCTCGGGCGGCGATCCCGGCGCGCTGGCGCTCGCCCGGCTCGCCGCCGATGCGCAGTTCGACACGATCCTGTTGCGCCCCGGCGGCCCGAACGCTCCCGCGCCTTTCGCCGCAGTGCGCTATCTGCGCGAGGAACCGGCCGACGCCCTGCCCCGGCTCGGTGTCGACCGCTGGACCGCCTATGTCGGCGCCACGCACGAGGATCATCACGACCTCAGCGGCTGCTTCTACGCATTGCGCCACGGCGCCGGCTATGTCGCCATGATCGGCGCGAAGTCCCGCGCGGCGGGCCGGCGGGCCGCGCTGAAGGCGGCTGGCGCCACGCCCGGAGAGCTTGCCCGGCTGCATCTTTCACCCGGCATCGCCGGACTCGGCAAGGCACCCTGGGAAGTCGCGGTGGGCATCCTCGCCGAAGTCATGCAGGCGCTGAACCCCGCACGGGAACGCGCATGAAACTGGCCGCGCTGGTGCTGGCGGCAGGGTCAGCGCGGCGCTTCGGCGGCGACAAGCTTGCGGCAAGCTTCCGGGGACGCCCGCTGGTGCATCACGCCATCGCCGCCGCCCGCGCGGCGCCGGTGGAGCGCGTGGTGGTGGTTTGCAGCGATTGCCTCGCCATCGGCGACTGGCCGGGCGGGCCGGCGGTCGAAACCGTGCGGATCGCCAGCACCGCGCTTGCCCAATCGCTCAGGGCCGGCATGGCCGCGGTGGCCGAAGCCGAAGGCGCTTTCGTCTTCCTCGGCGACATGCCGCTGATCCCCCACGACATTGCCGGGCGGCTGGCCGGGCGGCTCGGCGCGAATTTCGCCGCCGTCCCGCGATGCGCAGGCAGAAGCGGGCACCCGGTGCTGTTTTCGCGCCGCGCATTCGGCGCGATCACCCGCCTCACCGGCGACGAAGGCGCCGGGCGGCTGCTCAGGCGGCGCGATGACATCGCCTTTCTCGAAGTCTCCGACGACGCCATCCTCCTCGACGTGGACAGGGCGGCAGACATCGCCCGCCTGGAAAAGCACGCCCGCTAACCCTCCGCGCGCAACCGCGCCTGCGCCTGATCCAGCAATTGCGCGGCCTGCCCGACCAGCGCTTTCAGCCGCCGGTTCTCGCGCTCGATCGCACCGCTACCCGGAACGGGCAGCGCGCCATGGAGGAACAGCCGCACGCAATAGCGCGTGTGCCGGTCGACCGCCTCATCATCGAGCACCACGCCCCAGGCGGCAGTGCTGGCCGGCCCGCCCACGACCAGGTGCAGAAAGGCCAGCGCCGCCTCGTCCGCCTCCGGTCCCGGCGCATCGGCCGGCAGCAGGCGGCGGCGGAACAGGTCGGCAAGATAGGCCAGCGTGGGCGCGGTTCCCATCCGTGTGTTATCGGCGGTGATCCCGGGCATGCTGACCGAAACCGCATTACTCAACCGCAGCAGCCTGAGGCCCGCCGGGCTGAGGATATTGGTGAGCAGCATCTGCGCGACCCTGAGCAGCGTCTTCTCAAGATCGTCCCCCTCGGCCGCGTGCAGCCGTGCGACCGGGACGAGCCAGTCGTCGATTGCACGCTTGAGCGCCGCTTTGAACAGCGTCTCCTTGTCGCCATAGCGTGCATAGACGGTGCGCTTGGCCATGCCCGCCGCCGCGGTGATCGCATCCATGCTGGTACGCTCGAAGCCGTGCTCCAGAAACAGATCCAGCGCGATGTCGAGCAGTTGTTCGTCGCTCAATGTCGGCCGGCCGGGACGGCGGCCAGCCGGGACGGCCGGGATTTCAGGCTTTTCCATGAGACTCATGCCGAAAATCCCTTCCGCTGCCCTTGATCGGGATATTGAAACGTCATGGGTGATAATTCAAGCAGAACGTGCGAAAAAATCTCTCGACGGCTGCGAAGATGCTTGTTATTGAAACGATCAAGGTAACAAATAGGCCGCACCGAATCGGCGCGGCGAGAGGATGGGAAAGGGCGTCTGCCATGGCGTTTTCATCGGTCGATCTGTCCCCCCGCATGGGCTCGCAGGTCACTATCGACAAATCCGTACTGATCGGCGGTGCCCATGCCGGAGAGATCCGCGCGCTGCTCGACCGGCGCGGCGTGCTGCTGTTCCGCGGCATCGCCCCCAGCGACGGGGAACTGCGCGCTATCGCCCGCACGCTGGGCGACTTGCGGCTCGGCGCGTCGAAACGCGGCGCCGACGGCAAGACGCTCAACGAGGGTGAGGAAGGGGTGCTGAAGGTCTCGCTCGACGAGAACGTGAATCCCGAATACGCGCGCTTTCTGCCAGGCAACCACCTCTGGCACATGGACGGCACCTATGAGCAGATCCCGCCGCTCGCAACGCTGTTCACCCCGTTCAGGCTGTCGCGGACCGGCGGCGACACCTGCTTCGCCAATACTTACGCCGCTTTCGAGGATCTGCCCGCAGACGAGCAGGCCGCGCTGGAAAAGCTGCGTGTCGTCCACACCATGCCGGCTGCCCTGTTTCCGGCCATGCGCGGCTGCACGCCCGAAGAATTCGCGGTGTGGCACAGCTATCCGCAGCGCTCGCACCCGCTGGTCTGGCATCACCGCTCGGGCCGCAAGTCGCTCGTACTCAGCACCTCGGGCGCCTGGGTCGAGGACATGCACCAGGCCGAGAGCCACGATCTGCTCGAACGGCTGATGCGCCACGCGACGCAGGACAAATACGTCTATCGCCACAAGTGGCAGCTCGGCGATCTCGTCATCTGGGACAATACCGGGGCGATGCATCGCGTGCTGCCTTTCGATCGTGAGAGCAGCCGCGAATTTCACCGCTGCACACTGAACGGCGAGGAACCGATCACCGCCGCGCAGGACGCGCCGGCCACCGCCTGACCGCACCGCCTGACCATCCAGACGATCACCGGAGAAAAATCATGCAAATCGGCATTCACATGGGATACCAGAACCTGCGCGGCGAAAGCGACATGGAGTTCTTCCGCAAGGAGACGCAGCTTATGGTCGAGGCCGAGGCGATGGGCTTCGATTTCGCCGCCTGCGTCGAACACCACTTCACCGACTATGCCGCCTGCCCCGATCCGTTGCAGGCACTGAGCTGGGTTGCCGCCAAGACCAAAACGATCAAGCTGATGCCCGCGGCGGTGATCCTGCCGTGGAACGACCCGCTGCGCGTGGTCGAGAAGACAGCGATGCTCGATAGCCTGTCCGAAGGCCGCGTCATCCTCGGCATGGGCCGCGGCGCGGCGCGGCGCGAGTTCACCGGCTTCCGCAAGGACATCGCCGACAGCCGCGAACTGTTCGACGAAGCCGCGCTGATCATCATGGACGGGCTGAAGACCGGCACGGTCAAGGCCAACACCAAACACTTCCAGCAGCCCGAGGTGGAAGTGCGCCCCCGGCCCGAAAACTGGAGCCGCGACCGCATGCTGATGGTTTCGATGTCGCCCTCATCGGCCGAAGTGGCGGCCGAATACGGCCTCAAGGCGCTGCGCTTCAGCCAGGGCGACTGGTCGTACTCGATGGCCGAGATCCTGGCCTATCGCGCCCGGTTCGAGGCGCTGCACGGCCGCAAGGCGCCCCCCTTCATGATCAGCGATTTCGTGGTCTGCGTCGACACCGAAGCGGAAGTGGCCGAATATACCGACGAATATTTCGCCAAGCAGTTCTACCAGGTCGCCAGCCATTACGAATGGGGCGGCGAGCATTTCAAGCACATGCCGTCCTACGCCACTTACGTCGCGCTGGGCGATGCGATGAACGCCGCCGGCGGGCCGGAGAAGGCCTACAAGGACTATATCGGCGGGAACCTGATCGGCACGCCCGAACAGCTCATCGAAAAGGACCGCATGCGCAAGGAAACCGTCGGCGAATACGACATCATCGCCAATTTCAGCTACGGCGGCATGTCCTACGAACGCGTCTATGCCCAGATGAAACGCTTCGCCGACAAGGTGATGCCGCACTTGCGGGCCAGTTAACCCGCACCCGCTCCCTCTTCGTCACCCCGAACTTGTTTCAGGGTGACGAAGAAGGGGAACGAAGCGATTCCATATGAACCGGACAGACCCTAGCGCCGCTCCAGCCTGACCGGCACGAACTGGCCCAGGCTGCACGCCGGCCCCCGGCGGATGCCGCCGGCGGTTTCCAGCACGTAAACGATATCCGTATTGCACAACTGGGTGAGCGAGGTTTCGTAAGTGATGGCGTTGCGGGATCTGAGGCCCGGACAGCGCTGGGTCAGCGCGTTGCGCCAGGCGCGGTTGCCACTGCTGATGAAGTCGATCGTCCAGTCATCGCGGATGCGGGTTTCGCGGATCTGGCTGATCGGGATGCAGCTTGCCGGATCACCGACGACTTCGGCTTTGGGTCTCGGCTCGGGGCGCTTGTCCAGCATGGTGGCGCAGGCCGCAATGGCACCGATGGCAACGGGTGCTGCAACGAAAAGCAAGGCGTATCGAACGTTCACGACATCCTCCTAACGCATCTGCGGAGTCCGGCGCTTCGGCGGCTCGGCCGGTCTGGCGCCGCGTTCCTGTATCTTGGGCTTGAAAGCGCACAAATCAACCACCGGGCAGCGCCGGCATTCGGGCGTGCGTGCCTTGCAGACATAGCGGCCGTGCAGGATCAGCCAGTGATGCGCGCCGACGCGAAAGGGGCCGGGCACGCTCTTTTCCAGTCCCTTCTCGACCGCCAGCGGCGTCTTTCCCCTGGCGAGGCCGGTGCGGTTGCAGACGCGGAAGATGTGCGTATCGACCGCGAACGTCTCGGCCCCGAAAGCCGAATTCATCACGACATTGGCGGTCTTGCGGCCGACTCCGGGCAGTTCGACCAACGCGTTGCGGTCGGCCGGCACCTCGCCGGCATGGTCGCGCACGAGGATTTCGGAAAGGGCGATGACGTTCCTGGCCTTGGTGTTGAACAGGCCGATCGTCCTGATGTGCCGCTTCAGGCCTTCCTCGCCCAGATCGAGCATCTGCTGCGGCGTCTTCACCTCGCGGAACAGCGCCCGCGTTGCCTTGTTGACGCCCACATCGGTCGACTGCGCCGAAAGCACGACCGCGACGAGCAACTGGTAGGTGTTGTCGAATTCAAGCTCGGTTTCCGGCGCGGGATTCGCTTCGGCAAGACGGCGGAAGAACTCGAAGATAGCGTCCTTTTTCACAGGCCGAGCACTGCGGGCATCGTGTAGCGCCCGGCCGGCCGGCCGATCAGCCATTGCGCCGCGCGGACCGCGCCTCTGGCGAAGATCGCGCGATTCTCGGCGAGGTGCGAGAACGAAAGGCGCTCGTTGTCCGCAAGGAAGTGGACCGTGTGGTCGCCCGCGACCGTACCGCCGCGCAAGCTCGCAAAGCCGATCGTGCCCGGCTCGCGCGCGCCGGTGATGCCGTCCCGGCCGCGGATGCTATGCTGCGCCAGGGCGATGCCGCGCCCCTCGGCCGCCGCCTCGCCGAGCAGCAGCGCGGTGCCCGAAGGCGCATCGACTTTCATGCGGTGATGCGTCTCGACGATCTCGATATCCCAGTCCTCGCCGAGCCGGCCCGCCGCCTCGCGCACCAGATGCGCGAGGAGAGTGACGCCGAGCGAGGTGTTGCCGGTCTGGAGCACGGCGATTTTTTCCGCCGCGTGATCGCACAGCCAGTGGTGGCGTTCCTCCAGCCCGGTCGTGCCGATGACGATGGCAATGCCTGCTACCAGCGCAGCGTCGAGATTGGCCTCGAGCGCGTCCGGCGAGGAAAAGTCGACCAGCACGTCGCTCTGCCGGGCCAGCGCCAGGGCGTCGCCGCCCTTGTCAATGCCGCCCGCAAGCGTCTCGCCCGCCGCTGCTATGGCCGCGGCGAGCGCCTGGCCCATGCGCCCTTCGCTGCCGATGATTCCGAAACGCGCCACACCGCCTCCCGATTCAACTGTCATGCCGAACCTGTTGCAAGGTCCATGATACCGCAAGCGCAAAGCCGCAAGTGAGGCACGATGGATGCTGAAACAAGTTCGGGGCGGCAAGTCAACTCGGGGGCGATTGCCAACCGGATCGGACGGGGCAGCGGATTTACGGCCGGCGCCGCGCGCACCCCCTGCATGCGGGATCTCTGGCGATCCGCAGCGTTCGCAAACCCGGAGTGAGGCCGTCGAACAGGTGCAGCCGGCCCCATTGCGGATCGCCGAAAGCAGCGTGGCCGCAAAGCAGTACGCGGATCGCCTGCATGGCACCGAAGCAGCCGATCATTCCGGCCATCGCACCCAGCACGCCGTCCGCCGCGCAAGTATCGCAATCCTCCGCATCGAAAGCATCGCCGACGAAGCAGCGGTAGCAGGATTCACCGTCCAGGTGCCCGGCAAAATTGGCGACCTGCCCCTGAAACCGGCCGATCGCAGCGCTGGTGAGGGGAATGCCCAGCGACACGCAGGCATCGGAAACCGCGAGCCGGGTCGCGAAATTGTCGCAGCCGTCGAGTACGACGTGCGCGCCTTCCAGGGCTTGTGCGGCATTGTCCGCCCCGATTCTCCCTACGACCGGGCGGACATCGAGTCCGGCATCGAATCGCCTGACCCATTGCGCCGCAGCTTCGGCCTTGGCCCGGCCGAGATCGGCCGGCGTGAAGATCGTCTGGCGTTGCAGGTTGCTTTCCTCGACCGCGTCGCTGTCGATCAGAGTCAGCCTGCCGATGCCGGCGGCGGCAAGATATTGCAGCGCCGGGCTGCCGATACCGCCGCAGCCGACAAGGGCGACATGCGCGCGGGCCAGCGCGACCTGCCCGGCTCCCCCCACTTCCGGCAGAACGATATGGCGGGCAAAACGGTTGAGGCGATCGGGCGGGAGGCTCATTCCACCCGCTTAATGGAGCAAGCGGAAAGGCGGAAGCTTTCCCTGACGCTCAGGGCGAAATCTCAGGCGCCGCGCGGGCCTGGCCGGGATGCCATGCCTTCGCAACGCAACCGTCCCGGCATCAGCTTTCGAGCTGCCGCAGCAGCGAGCGCACGTCGCCGTCCATGTCGGCATCGCGGGTGCGCAAGTCTTCGATCAGGCGCACGGCATGGATCACCGTCGAGTGATCGCGGCCGCCGAACTTGCGGCCGATTTCCGGGTAGGAGCGCGGCGTCAGGACTTTGGCGAGGTACATCGCCACCTGCCGCGGCCGCACCACTGCGCGGGCGCGGCGCTTCGATGCCATCTCGGTGCGGTCGACGCGGTAGAACTGGCAGACGGTGCGCTGTATCTCGTCGATCGTTATGCGCCTGCGGTTGGCCGAGAGGATATCGGTCAACTGCTCCTCGGCAAGCTGGAGCGAGACCGCCTGGCCGGTGAGCTGGGCATAGGCGATCAGCTTGTTGAGGCCGCCGACAAGCTCGCGGACATTGCGGTTGATCGTGCGCGCCAGGAATTCGATGACATCCGCCGGCACGTCGCTCGGCGCGAAGCGGGCAAGGCGGTGTTCGAGAATCGCGCGGCGCAGCTCGATATCGGCCGGCTGGATATCGGCAACGAGGCCCATCGACAGGCGCGACAGCAGGCGCTGCTCGACACCGTCCAGCGCCTGCGGGGCGCGATCGGCGGCGAATACGAGGCGCTTGCCCTCAGCCAGCAGCGCGTCGATCGTATATAGCAGCTCTTCCTGGGCGCTCGCCTTGCCGATGATGAACTGGATATCGTCCACCAGCAGCAGATCGAAGCCGCGCAAGCGCGCCTTGAACTCGATCATCTGGTTCTGGCGCAGCGCCTGGACGAATTCGACCATGAAACGTTCGGCCGAGCAGTAGAAAATGCGCGCGCGCGGATGCGCCGCAAGATAGGTGTGGCCGATCGCGTGGAGCAGATGCGTCTTGCCCTGGCCGGTGGCAGCCTTGAGGTAAAGCGGCGAGAATTGCGGCGTCTCGACCGCAGCCATGCGCTGCGCGGCGTTGCAGGCAAGCACGTTGGCGCCACCGGTGACGAACGTGGCGAAAGTCAGCGAAGGGTCGAGCCCGACCGAGCCCTGGACGAGCGCGCCGAATTCCTGGCCGCCGAGCACGGCAACGCCCATATCCTGCAATGCCCGGCTGCCGTCGTTGGCCGGGCGGCGGGCACTGCCGTTGCTGCCGACCAGGCGCAGCTCGGGCATGGGCCTGCGGCCGGGATGCACCGAAATGCGCACGTTACGCACGTCGGGCCGGGCGATCTTCCAGGCGAGCGAGAGGCGGTCGGCAAAACGGTCCCCCACCCAGTTGGCGGAGAACTCCGTCGGCAGGAACAGGTCGAGCGTGCCGGTCTCCTTGCAGAACGAGCCGAGCTGGATCGGCCTGATCCACTGGGTATGGAGCTGCTGGCCCAGATCCTTGCGCAGACCCTGGCTGATGTCGGACCAGTCCGCGGCGAGATCGAGAGCTTCCGTATCCTCGTTCATTTTCGCGTCGCAGACCTTACCCTTGCCGGGCATCGCGTTTCCACGCGGCCCCCCTGTCGAAGAAACCGTCACACGGCCATCCTCTCAAAATGAGACTTCAAATATAAACGCACGCACTGTCCGGTGAGGGCAGTATGTGCATTCGATTCATCTCCCCGCATTATCCAGCTGCCCTACCCGGCTGGATGAGGCGGCCGATTCAATAGCCCTTCAGCGCAAACCATGCGGTTCGCGAATCACACAAACCTGCCCTTTCGCACACAATACTCCGGCGCATTCTGTATAGCGAATGCCTCAATCTGGTATATCCACGCCTATGCTCGCGGCGGGGAAGCCGAGTTATGGATGACTTCAGGCGAAGAGCAAGGCGCTGGCTGCAAAAAAAATGAAATAATGTGCCTTGACACGCCGGCGCTTGAAGCATTTGCGAAATAATTTACCAACTGATTGATTCAACGCAATAAAATTGAAGAGCCGCGGCCGAATCACGGTAATTCAAGCACTTCTCCCGGCGCACTGTCGTACTGTCTTGCGGGCACGAAAAAATGGCCGGCGCAACAGCACCGGCCATGTTCCGTTTTCGTCCCGCTCACCCAAGGCAAAAGCGGGCGACTCGCCTTCCGATTCTAAAGCGCGGCGACGCGCTTCGTCAGGCGTGACAGCTTGCGCGATGCGGTGTTCTTGTGGAGCACGCCGCGAGCCACGCCACGGGCCAGCTCGGGCTGCGCTTCCCTGAGCGCGGCGGAGGCTGCCGTCTTGTCACCGCCGGCGATCGCGGCTTCGACCTTCTTTACGAAAGTGCGGATTCGGCTGACACGGTTGCCGTTGATCAGGGCGCGGTTCTCATTGCGGCGGATGCGCTTGCGGGCTTGCGGCGTATTGGCCATGTCTATCCTTCATCCGGCTGGCGTGCAGCCTGTAAGTGGTCGATCTCATGCAAAAAAGCGCGGGATCGGCTGGCACCGTCCCCGCGGAAAGCGCGGCCCTTAGCGGGAGGCATGCGAATCGTCAAGCGCAGGCGCAGCGTGGCACGACTGCCCCGTCATTTCTGGCACTTGCGGCACCAGAAGGTGCTCCGCCCGCCCTGGAGCATGCGCTCGACCGTGCCGCCGCAGGAACATATCTCACCCTCGCGGCCATAAACGCGCCACGAGGCGGCGAAATAGCCAAGCTCGCCGTTGGGCTGGGCATAGTCGCGGATCGTCGAGCCGCCGGCCTCGATCGATTCGCCAAGCACCGCCCGGATCGCCGGGACCAGCCGTTCGAGCGCGGGGCGCGAAATGCGGCCAGCCTCCTTGTCGGGCCTGATATGCGCGCGGTGCAGCGCCTCGCAGACATAGATGTTGCCGAGCCCGGCAACGATGCGCTGATCGAGCAGCAGCGGCTTCACCGGCGCGATACGGCCGGCGAAAGCTGCGTGCAGATGGCGCGGCGTGAGTGCATCGCCCAGCGGCTCCGGCCCCATCACGGCGAAAGGCGGCCAGGCTGCGAGCAGGGCGGTGTCGACGAGATCGACCGAGCCGAAGCGCCGCGCATCGTTCAATGCGAGGACGCGGCCGGAAGCGGTGCCGATCACGAGATGATCGTGCCTGTCGGGCGTCTCGGGCTCGATCCGCCAGCGGCCCGACATGCCGAGGTGGAACACCATCGTCTGTGCGCGGTCGGTGTGGATGAGACCGTATTTGGCACGCCGGCCCATGCCCGTGACCCGCGCGCCGGTGAGCGCCTGGACGAGTCCGGGCGGGAAAGGGCGCCTGAGATCCGGCCGGTTGACCGCCACCTGCGCGATCCGCTCACCCTCAAGATAGCGGGCAAGGCCGCGGACAGTGGTTTCGACTTCGGGCAGTTCGGGCATGTGGCACCTGCTAACAAGCTTTGCCGCGGGCGCAAACTCCCCTAAGGCGCGCGTATTATGAGCGAACAGGTTTCCTTCGGCTACGAGGACGTTTCCCCCGAGGAAAAGACGGAGCGCGTCGGCGCGGTCTTTTCCAGCGTCGCGCACAAGTACGACGTGATGAACGATGCCATGTCGGGCGGCCTGCACCGCCTGTGGAAAGACCGTTTCGTCCGCCGGGTGAAGCCGCAGCCGGGCGAGGCGATTCTCGACCTCGCCGGCGGCACCGGCGACATCGCCTTCCGCCTGGCCGACGCCGGAGCCGAAGTGACTGTATCCGACATCAACCAGGACATGCTCGACGTGGGCATCGAGCGGGCCTTGAAGCGCGGTGTGGACGGCCTCGTCTGGTCGCGCCAGAACGCCGAGGAACTGTCTTTCCCCGACCGCATGTTCGACGCCTGTACGATCGCTTTCGGCATCCGCAACGTGACCCGGATCGACAAGGCGCTGGCCGAGGCTTTCCGCGTACTCAGGCGCGGCGGGCGCTTCTACTGCCTCGAGTTTTCGACTACCGAATGGCCGGGCTTCAAGGAAGCCTACGACGCCTATTCGCACAAGCTGGTGCCCAGGATCGGCCAGGCGATCGCCGGTGACGCCGAGAGCTATCGCTACCTGATCGAATCGATCCGCCGTTTCCCGCCGATGCGCGAATTCGAAGCCATGATCCGTGCGGCCGGCTTCGCCCAGACGCGGGTGGAGCCGATCCTCGGCGGGCTGGTCGCGATCCATTCCGGGTGGAAGATTTGACCACACCTGCGACACACATCGCGCGGTTTCTGCGCTGGGGGCGGGTGCTCGCCCGGCACGGCGCGCTGCGCATCATCGAGAAGGGACAGAATACGCCCGCGCCGGTGCGCCGGCTGTGCCGCATCGCGCGGATCGGCGCGGTACAGCCGCGCGTGCCCGATTATGCCGCGGCTTTCCAGGCGATCGGCCCGGCCGCGATCAAGCTCGGCCAGACGCTGGCGACGCGGCCCGACATCGTCGGTGAGGAAGCGGCGCGCAACCTGTTGAGCCTGCAAGACCGCCTGCCGCCGGTATCGTTCGCGCTTATCCGCCGCGAGATCGAAAGCAGTTTCGCTCGCCCGATCGAGGAAATCTTCGCCAGCATCGAGCCGGAACCGATCGGCGCGGCTTCGGTCGCCCAGGTCCATCGCGCCGTCACCACCGACGGGCGCCGGGTCGCGGTCAAAGTGCTGCGTCCCGGTATCCGTGAGAAGTTCGCGCGCGACATCGGGACTTACGAATGGGGCGCGGCGCATCTTGAAGCGCTCGGCGGCGAGGCATCGCGGCTGCGCCCGCGCGCGGTGATCGCCAATTTCAGGCGCTGGACGGTGCGCGAGCTGGACCTGCGGCGCGAAGCGGCCTCCGCTTCCGAGCTGACCGAGGCGATGCGGGGCCAGGAAGGCTACCGCATCCCCGCAATCGACTGGGACCGCACCAACGGCCGGGTGATGACGATCGCATGGGTCGACGGCATCAAGATCAGCGAGATCGCTGCCCTGCGCGCTGCCGGGCACGACCTTGCCGGGATCGCCCGGCGGCTGGTGCTCACGTTTCTGCGCCAGGCGATCAGTGCCGGCTTTTTCCACGCCGACATGCACCAGGGGAACCTGTTCGTCGAGGCCGACGGAACGATCGTCGCGATCGATTTCGGCATCATGGGGCGGATCGACCGGCGCGCGCGGCAATGGCTGGCCGAGATCCTCTACGGCCTCACCACCGGCGACTATCGCCGCGTTGCCGAGATCCATTTCGAGGCGCAATACGTGCCGGGCTACCATTCGGTCGAGGAATTCGCGACGGCGCTGCGCGCAGTGGGCGAGCCGATGCGCGGCAAGCCGGTGAGCGAACTGTCGGTCGGCCAGATGCTCGACGGGCTGTTCGCCATCACCCGCGATTTCGACATGCAGACCCAGCCGCATCTGCTGCTGCTGCAAAAGACGATGGTGATGGTCGAGGGGCTGGCGACGGCGCTCGACCCCGACATCAATATGTGGGACGTGGCCGCGCCTTTCGTGCAGGGCTGGATCCGCGACGAGCTTGGCCCCGAAGCCGCCATCGCCGGGCGGCTGCGCGAGGATGCCGGCACCTTGCTGCGCCTGCCGGCGCTGATCCGCCGGATCGAGCAGAGCTTCCCCGCGCGCGGCGGCGCGCCCGAGCAGCCGCCACTGCCCGACGTCGAATTGATGTGGGCGCGCAAACACGGTAGTCGCCGCTGGCCGGGCTATATTGCCGCGGCATTGGCGGGGGGCGCAGCGGTATGGGCGGTGATGCAGGGGCTGGGGCCGGGCTAGACGCCGGCCACCCGCCTGCCCGGGACCGTTTCACCCGCTGGCCGCGCTGGCGTGCCCGCCTGGGGCTGCTCGCACTCGCACTGATGATCCTGGCTTCGGCTCTCGTGCCGATCGGCGCGGGCGTGCAGCAAGTGAAGACCGCTCCCGCCGTCGAGAACCCGGCCGCCGGGCGGACCGGAACGGCCGGGCGGCCGGACGACGAGGATCTCGCGCTCTACGACCGCGTTATCGCGCGAATCCGCAAGGGCGAGGCCTATTACGATGTCATCGTCGCCGAGCATCGCCGCGGCCACTATCCGGTGCGGCCGGGCTTCGCCGTGCGCCTGCCGACGCTGGCCTATATCGCCGCCTGGCTGGGCGTGCCGGGGCAGATTGCGGCGGCGATCCTGCTGGTGCTCGCCGTGCTGGCGGCCTGGTGGCGGCGGCTGGGCGATGAGTCTCCCCCGCAACAGCGGCGGCTGGCGCTGGCATTCCTGTTCGCCGGTGTCTCGCTGGGGCTCAATCGCCATTATTTCGCGCTGCACGAACTGTGGAGCGGCATGCTGCTGGCACTGGCTTTCGGCCTGCATCGCCCCGGTCGGTGGGGATGGTCCCTGGCCGCCGCCGCCCTGGCGCTGGCCATTCGCGAACATGCGCTGCCGTTCGTGCTGCTGATGGGTGCCATGGCGTTCCGGCGGCAGGACTGGCGCGAAGGCGCTGCCTGGAGCGCACTCGCCGCCGGGTTCCTCGCGCTCCTGTCGATCCATCTCCATATCGTCGCCATGCAAGTGCTGCCGGGCGACCTTTCTTCGCCCCCCTGGCTGGCCCTGCGCGGGCTGTCGGGCTGGCTGTCGAACATCGTCCTGTCGAGCAGCCTGCGGTTCCTGCCGCACTGGCTGGCGGGTCCGGCGGTCATGCTGATGATCACCGGCTGGGCGAACTGGCGCTCGCCGGCCGGCGCGTTCGGCACGCTGCTGTTCCTCGGCTATGGTCTGCTCTTCATGGTCGCCGGGCGGCCCGACAACTTCTATTGGGGCGTCGAAATCGCGCCCGTGATGTTCATCGGCCTGGCCTTTTCGGGACAGGCGGTGCGCTCGCTGGTCGCAGCGGCCTCGTTCGGCTCCCCCGCGCGGACCGGCCCGCGCAAAATCGTTGCGCCAGAACCATAGTAGGGGCAAAAGCGCGCCGATGGCTACGCCGCGTATCCTGCTGGTCGTGGGCGGCGGCATTGCCGCCTACAAGTCCTGCGAGCTTATCCGCCTGATCCGCAAGGGCGGGGGCGAGGTGACTTGCGTGCTGACCGACGGCGGCGCACGATTCGTCACCCCCCTGGCGCTCGGCGCACTCAGCGAAAACCCCGTCCATACGACACTGTGGGATCTCAAGAACGAGGTCGAGATGGGGCACATCCAGCTTTCACGCCAGGCGGATCTGATCGTCGTCTGCCCGGCGACCGCCAATATGCTGGCCAAGATGGCCGCAGGCATCGCCGACGACCTTGCCGCCACGCTGCTGCTCGCCACCGACAAGCCGGTGCTGGCAGTGCCGGCGATGAACCTGCGGATGTGGCGGCACGCCGCCACCGTGCGCAATGTCGAGACGCTGCGTGCGGCCGGCGTCGAGGTGGTGGAACCCGACGAGGGCATGATGGCCTGCGGCGAGTTCGGCGCCGGCCGCCTGCCTGAGCCCGAAGCGATCTGGGCACGCATCGCCGCGCATTGCGGCATTGCACCGCCCCCAGCACAACAGCCGCTGCCGCTGGCCGGCCGGCACGTGCTGGTGACCGCCGGGCCGACGCACGAGCCGATCGATCCGGTGCGCTACATCGCCAATCGGTCATCGGGCCGGCAGGGCTATGCCATTGCCGCCGCCGCCGCCGCCATGGGCGCACGAGTCACTCTGGTTTCGGGGCCGGTAACGCTGCCGACGCCGGCAGGGGTGGACCGCATCGATGTCGAGACCGCGCGGGAAATGGACGAGGCGGTCAAGCGCGCGCTGCCCGCCGATGTCGCCGTGATGGTCGCGGCGGTGGCCGATTGGCGGACGCTGCATGTCGCCGGCGGGAAGATCAAGAAGCGCGGCGCGGCGCCGCCGGCACTGCTGCTGACCGAGAATCCCGACATCCTCGCGACCGTTGCCGGCGATCCGCTGCGGCCCGGGCTGCTGATCGGCTTTGCCGCCGAAACCGAAAACGTGATCGATAATGCCAGGGACAAACGCAGGCGCAAGGGCGTCGACTGGATCATCGCCAACGACGTATCCGGCCCCGGCAGGCAAAGCGTGATGGGCGGGCCAGTCAACACGGTGCATATCGTGACCGCTGCGGGCACCGAGGATCTTCCCGAAATGCCCAAGGAAGAGGTAGGGCGGGCCATCGTCGAAAGGATCGCCCTTGCACTCGCACAATAGCATTCCGGTACGGGTCAAGCGCCTGGCCCATTTCGAGGGGCTGGAACTGCCGGCCTATGCCACCGCAGGCGCCGCCGGCATGGACGTGCTCGCAGCCGAAGGCATGATTCTGGAGCCGGGCGCGCGCCATGCCGTCGCGACCGGCCTCGCGCTGGCTATCCCGCCGGGCTACGAGATCCAGGTGCGCCCGCGCTCGGGCCTCGCGCTCAAGCACGGCATCACCGTGCCCAACACGCCGGGCACGATCGATTCGGACTATCGCGGCGAATTGAAAGTGATCCTGATCAACCACGGCGCCGCACCGTTCGAAATCCTGCGCGGCGACCGCATTGCCCAGCTCGTACTGGCGCCGGTAGTGCAGGCAAGCTGGCTCAAGGTCGACGAACTGGACGAAACATCGCGAGGCGAAGGCGGCTTCGGCTCCACCGGCGGCGTGGTGGCGCTCTAGTCACCTGAATCCAAGTGTCCGATCGAAAACCAGGTTGAGTGATATCAGCAGGATAGCTTGACGGCTGCCCTGATCGCTGATTCCCGGGAATTTCGAGAACCTGGGAGAGACAACGATGTGGACCGACACCACTCGCGCGCAGCATGCGCGAGATGAGTTGGCTTTGCCAAGATGGGGTGGTTGCCGCCCTCCCAGACGGCATCGTGATGTGCCAGAGTTGTGGTGTTGAAAGCCACTGAACGGAAAGGGCGGCAACCGTGTCAAAGGATACAATGAT